>JADJKB010000021.1:704351-1056527 GCA_016706225.1 Myxococcales bacterium | reverse complement strand
GTAGCCCCGGATGTTTTTCGATGTAACGCGCAAGCTCGCGGGCGAGCGCTCGGAGCTCGTCGCAGGGTCCGCCGCCCCTGGAGAGGATCCCTTCCGCAACCTGAGCGAGCTCGGCGCGGGTCGCGGCGATCGCGGCGAGCAGCAGCTCGTCCCGCGAACCGAAGTGGCGAAACAGCGCTGGTTGGGAAATGCCGATGGCCCGGGCGATCTGCCTCGTGCTCAGCTGGTCGAGGGGGACATCGGCGAGCAGAGCCCGGGCCGCCGCCACGATCTGCTGACGCCGCACGTCGGATTTCACTCGCCCCGAACCAAACATGATGTTATCGACCGATAACATGAAAAGCGAGAGCCCTGCGGCCTTTTTCACCGGAGATCACCGACACTGCGACGAGCTGTGGGCCGAAATCGAGGCGGCCGATTCGCCCGACGCGGCCCTTGCCCTGTGGCTCGAGTTCGACGCCGCGATGCGACGCCACTTCGCGATGGAAGAAGAAGTGTTGTTCCCCGCCCTCGAGAGCGCCACCGGCATGGGGGGGCGCGGTCCCACCAGCGTGATGCGGAGTGAGCACGTCCAGATGCGGTCGCTGCTCGATACGATGGGCAAGGCGGCACAGGCGGGTCAGCTCGAGGCGCTGCTCGACCAGGGCGACACTCTGTTGATGCTGATCCAGCAGCACAACATGAAGGAAGAGGGCATGCTCTACCCGCTGGCCGATGGCTCGCTGCGCGCGGAGTGGCCCGGGCTCTGTACGAAGCTCGAGAGCTACCCAGTCGGCTGAGCGTCGCTCTACCGCCCCACGCCGCGCTTCGCGTAGAGTCGCCCGGATGAGGTGGCTCCGCGCTCTACCGCTCTTGGTCGTCTGGTTTGCCCGGGCCGCCTCGGCCGACGCGGTGCCGCCCCCACCTGAGCAGTGTCCGCCGGGCACGGTGGGGGTCACGGATCACGGCGGTCCGCGCTGCGAGAAAGTGGCCCCGACGAACTGCCCGAACGGCTGGTTCGGCGTGGTGGGCGGCAGGTGTGTGCTGCACCAGTGCACGGAAGACGCGCAGTGTTCTCACGTCGGGAAGGTGTGTCGACCGGCGACCCTGTGTTTCGAGCCGCGAACGCGCAGCTCCACTTGCGGAGCCCTCGAGGTTCCCCGCGGCTCCGAGCTGGGTGTGCCCCGCGTGCTCGGTGAGCCATGCGCCCAGCTGCCCGAGCCGGTCACGGATTGGGTCGCCGTCAACGTCTGCGGCGCGAGCCGGGCCTGTGCTTCGCCGAGTGAGTGTCGCCCCGGATCCCTGTGTGTCACGCCGACGGCTCCTCCGCCGGGCCCCGAGCCGAATGGCGGCTCGCCGCCATCCTCGAATGGTTTTGCACAACCGCCCCCGAACGGGGGCATGCAGCCGCGCCCAAGTGGGTGTGGCTCCGGCTGCGCAGGCTCGCCCGCTTCGGGGATCTCCGGGGCGCTGTTCAGCATCGGGGCCCTGGCGCTTTGGTCGGCGAGGCGGCGTGAGCGCGGGCAGCGTGCGACGTGAGCGCCAGACCATGCAGGTGCATCGCCCTGGGCTGGGCAACTCTAGTAGTTGCCCTGTCGTGTGGGCGTGCAACGCCGACGTGCCCCGCCGCCTACGCACCGGACGACGCTCGCACCGCGCGCATCCTCGACCTGCTCGCGCACGATCCCGAGGCAGCCGAGCTCGCGCGCCGGCAGCGCGGGACCTTCGGCTCGTGTTTTTCTCCTGGGGGCGCCGGCGTCACCGCCGGTGACCTGCTCTTGCTCGATGGAAACTCCGGCGACGCTCGGCTCGCGGCGCGGGTCGCACACCTGCTCCTGCATCGCGAGCAGGGTCGCGAGCGGACCTCGGGACACGCGGCCGATCCGGAAGAAGCCCCGGCGAACGCGCTGGAAGCGCGCGTGCACGCCCGGCTCCGGCAGGGTGACGCTCGCGGCCCTCTTTCTACCGCCCGCCAGAGCGGCCCCGCTCGACACAATCCGGAGTAACATCCCTGCGCCGGATGAGACCCCGCTCCCCCACAGCTCGTCGCGCGCTCCGCGCGTGTGGAATTCTCGTGACCGCCGCGGGCATCGTGGGTGGGGCATTGGTGGCTTGCAGTCGCAACGCCGGACCGGTGCGACCGCGGGACTCGCTGCTCGAGAACGCGCGCGGTGAGACGACCTTCCCGTCGCCGGCGAGCTGGCTTTATCACCCGCGGACCGAGGCGCCGCTCCTGGCCCGAGTGGAGCTTTCGGACGGAACGCTGCTGTACGCCGGCGAGCGAGGCGAGCGCTGGCAGTTCGAGAAGAAGACCGGCCTCGTGCGCGCTGCCGCTCGGCTCGCGCCGGAACCGCTGATCGCGATCCTGCACTTGGAAGACGGCGGATGGTTGTACGTGGGGCAGAGCGGAACCGGCTACGAAGCCCGCGAGCCGCTTGGTCCCTTCGTCCGCACCAGCGCTCCGGTGGACAAACTCGCCAGAGTCAGCGCGGCGGGCACTAGCGTCGTCGGCATCACTCGGGAAGGGCAGCTGGTGCAGAGCCCGGACGCGGGCGCAACCTGGAAGCCCGTGGGCCCCGAGCGCAACGCGTTTCGTCGACGTGATGTTGGCGAGCAGCAAACGAGGCCTGGCGGTCACGGTCCCCGAAGCGCTGTTCGAGACCAAAGACGGCGGCATGAGCTGGACCAAGCTGGATGTTCCCACGTTCGGTGTGCTCGGTCTGGGTTGGGACGATCAGGCGGGGGTTGCGCTGCAGACGCCGCTCTCGTGGACGCGCTGGGACCAGACAGCGAACACGTTCCCGCCGCTGGGCCGCACTCCAGCCAAGGGACGCTTCAAGCTGGCGGCTCGGCCCTCGCGCGGCCCCGACGCCAACGCGCTGGCCGAAGGGCGAGCCATCTTTTTGGACGGACAATACCTGGAGGCGGCGCGCGAAGAGGGAGCCAGCCGGGGGTCCAGTTGGCGCACCGGCAACGAACGCTGGCTCTTGTGGCGCGGTGCGACCGGCGGACCACTCAAGTCCTCGCCGCTCGACGTGGCCAGCGGCTGCCAGACCGTGCGCCTGGCAGGGTCGGGGCGGTTCATCTACCTCGCCTGCTCCAAGGGCGGCTCCGGTGTGAATCAGACGCTGGTGCTGCAGCGCAGCGACGACGCGGGCAAGAGCTTCGAACGTGAGCCGTACGCGATCGAGGGGCGTGTCGCCGAGCTGGCGTTGGCCGTGGGGCCCCGCGGCGAGCTGGCCGTGACCGGGATCTGCGCGCAGCACACCACCTCTCGCGGCTGTCTGCCGCACGGCATTCATCACCGGCGCATCGCACCAGCGGATGCCGGCGCCGGAGATGCGGCGACCAAATCGAACACCAAGGGCGCGGGCTCCGCGGCTTCGAAACCCGACGCCGGGACCGGAGCAAAACCGAAGAAAGATGGTGGCGTCGACGAGATCGAGTGGGAGCTCACCCCATCGGCCGTGCCAGCGCTCAAAGGAGCGGCGCTGGCGATGGCCTATTCGCCAGACGGGCGCACACTGCTGGCGATCGGGCGTCGGACCAAGGGCTCGGGGCTTGCGGTCTTCGTCTCGAAGGACGGCGGCGCGTCGTTCGAAGGCCGAGAGATCGAGCAGGTCGAAGGCAACTTCGACGAGCCGGATCCGGTCGAAGATCGCTGGGCGCGGCCGCCGCCGACGCCCACCGTCAATGTGAGCGCTCTCGGCCCGGCGGAAGACGGAACCTTCGCCATCGTAGTTCGCTCCACGGGAGCGCCGAGTGTCATCGTGGTCGACGATGATGGCCGAGTGATCTCCGCGGCTCGAGCCCCCGGGGAGGCCAACAACGTGGGCGCGGTCGGTTCACGCGCCGTTGCTTTTTCGGACACGACGCGCATGGCGTGGGAGTCGCTCGATGGCGGCGCAACCTGGGATCCCATCGGGCGGCTGCCGGTCAGCATGTGTCGGCCCGCGGCCTACGGGTGCACCTCTACGGTGCGCTGTTACCCGGGCGGTTGTGTGATCGGAAACGAGCTGTCGCGGGTCGGTTGGCGCGGGCAGTCCGACGACGATCAGGGAGTCTTCTCGCCCAACGAGGGGGGACTCGGTGACGTCTTCGATCGCAAGGTGGGTACACCGCTCTCGTGCACCCTGGACGAAAAGCCCTGGCAATTGCTGGAGGGCGTCGCGGCGGCCCCAGCGGCTTCCCACGCCGCCATCGGAAAGGCCGCGTGGTTCGCGTTGACGCAGGACGATCGCAGGGCGAGCGCCAGCGTGTACCACGCCTTCGGGGGTCCCAAACCGAAGGTCGAGAGCGTGAGCTTGCTTGCGCCGGTCAAGAAGCCCAATGACGTTGCGTATACTGCGACGTCGCAGATCGTAGGGGCCGCGGCGCTGCGCTACTCCGCGCCCGAGGCCGGGGCCACCCATCTGCGCAACGTCGAGGTGAGCTGGGACAATCTGCTCGATGGCAAGGTCGTGCGCGCGCGCATTGCCGATGCTGGTCCCGCCGGCGTCAATGATTTCACCCGCTCGGGTTTTGCCGCTCAGCGCGCACAGCCGAACTTGCTCAGCATCGGCAGTGGCGGCATCTACCTTCGCATCCACTACTCACAGGGCGAGGCGCAGCCGACCTTGTTCCTGGATGGGCGCAGCACGGTCAGCATCCCGGAGGTCAGCTGGCCAGGGTCGAGCACGTATGGCTCCCGCACCGAGATGGCCCACGTCGGCGGCACACACGTTCCCCTCATGCTGGTGGGTTCGGGCGCTGCCCTGGTGCGCGCGCGCCGCGATGGCGCCGGCTGGGCCTTCGACTCGATGGCGACGGGCACGGCGGAACCGGCGCGCTTCGGCCTGACTCAGGTGCGGGACCTGGCGTACTCCAAGGGGGCGAGCGGGCTCCAGGTGATGACCTGGGATCCGGACGGTAACCGAAACGACAACCTGTTGTTCTTGTTCCGCGCGACGGGAGCGGTCGCCGAGCCGCCCCTGGTTTTGCCCACCCAGCTCGATTCCGGAGACAAACCCACGCGCTGCGGCAGCGCTCACAAGACCAACACCCCGCGGGTGGTCGTGCCGTATCAGGGCGGGACCCGCCATCCCGTCGTGGTGACGGACACGACCGAGCCCATGCGCGTGCTCCTGACGGGGCAGGCGGTGATGCATGGGAGCGCAAAGGAGCCCTGCACCGCTGCGTTCGACGCCGAGGTCGTGGTCATCGATCCCAGCGTTGGTACTCCGGAACAAGAGCGGGCCATCATCGTCATGGACGATCTCGAGCGGTCGTGGATCTTCCGGACGACCTACGGCACCATCGGGGAGGCACGGCTCGAGTACCGCTTGATGAGCTGTCACTTCGATCCGACCCTCGAGCCGCCTCCGGAGATTTTCGGTCAGCCCGGGACCCGCCTGCGCCGCGCCAAGTAGCGACGGCTCGTCGGTGTTAGGCTTGGGCCCATGGTGCGTGGAGCTTGGTTTGGGGTTGGTGTCGCGGGCCTGGGGCTGCTGTTCATCGTCGGTTGCGGCGGGGGCTCGGCGGCGAGCAGCGGCAGTGGTGGGACCGGTGGTGGTGGCGGCAGCGGCGGCGGGAGCAGCGGCCCCGGACCCAAGATCGCCGGCTGCCCGGTATTTCCCGCGGACAACCCGTGGAATCGCGACGTCTCGGCGGATCCCGTGGACCCGAGCTCGAAGGCGTACATCGATTTCATTCTCGCGAACGGTGGGCAGAACGTGCACCCCGACTTCGGCTCCAATCCCGAATACGGGATCCCGTACGTGGTCGTCGACGAGTCACAGGCCAAGGTCCCCGTGAGCTTCGACTACGCCGACGAGTCGGATCCGGGGCCGTACCCCATTCCGCCCGACGCGCCCATCGAAGGCGGACCGAGCGCGGGCGGCGACCGTCACGTCTTGGTGGTGCAAAAGGGAGCGTGCCGGCTGTATGAGACCTTCGACTCGCACTTCCAGGATCCAGGTTGGCAGGTGGGTTCCGGCGCGATCTTCGATCTGACCAAGAACACCCTTCGCCCCGACGGTTGGACCAGTGCCGACGCCGCGGGCTTGCCGATCTTCCCCGGCCTCGTGCGCTACGACGAGGCCGTGACGGCAGGCGAGATCCACCACGCCCTGCGCTTCACCGTGAGCGTGAGCCAGAAGGCGTACATCCACCCTGCGACCCATTGGGCCAGTGGCAATACCGACGCGAGCGCACCACCCATGGGCCTCAGGCTGCGCTTGAAATCCAGCTTCGATCTGTCCGGCTTCAGCGGCGCGTCGCTGGTGGTGATGAAGGCGCTGAAGCGGTACGGGATGATCGTGGCCGACAACGGCTCGAACTGGTTCATCTCCGGCACGTCACACCCGAGCTTCGACGACGACGAGCTGGGGCAGCTCAAGGCTGTGCCCGGCAGCGCCTTCGAAGTGGTGAAGGTCGACGGCCCAATCTTCAAGCCCTGAGCCTCCGGCTCTGGGCCGCGCATGCGGTGGACAGAGGCAGGCGGACGCGTTACCCCTCTGCGCGATGATCCCGCGTTACACGCCCAAGGAGATCGCCGAGCTGTGGTCCGATCACAACCGCTACGCGGTGTGGCTGGAGGTGGAGCTCGCGGCCTGTGAGGCCATGGAAGTCGCCGGCCTCGTGCCGGCCGGCACGGCGGCCGAGCTTCGGTCGCGAGAGCTTAGGCCGGACCCCGACGAGATCGATCGCATCGAAAAGACGACCCGCCACGACGTGATCGCGTTCTTGACTCACATCGAAGAAAAGGCCGGTGCGCCGGCGCGCTGGCTTCACCGCGGCATGACCTCGAGCGACGTGCTCGACTCGAGCTTCGCGGTGCTCCTGGTGCGCGCGACCGACCTCTTGCTGGCCCGAGCCGATCGTCTCGTCGACGCGCTGGCGCGCCGGGCAGAGGAGCACAAGAACACGCCGGTCATCGGCCGCTCGCACGGCATTCATGCCGAGCCGGTCACGTTCGGTGTGGTGCTGGCCGGTCATCTCGCCGAGGTGAAACGTGGGCGGGCGCGGCTCCGGGCGGCCCGCGGTGAGATCGCGGTCGGCAAGATCGCTGGTGCGGTCGGCACCTACGCCCACCTGTCACCCGAAATTGAAGAGGCAGCGCTGGCCAAGCTCGGCCTCGAGCCCGAGACCGTCGCCACTCAGGTCGTCGCGCGGGATCGGCACGCGGCGTTCTTCTCCGCAGCGGCGCTCCTGGCAGCGGCCGTGGAACGCCTGGCGACCAACATCCGGCACTGGCAGCGGACCGAGGTCGGCGAGGCAGAGGAACAGTTCGCCAAGGGGCAGAAGGGCTCGAGCGCGATGCCCCACAAGCGCAACCCGGTCCTGAGCGAAAACCTGTGCGGCCTCGCGCGGGTCGTACGGGCGGCGGTCGTGCCGGCGCTCGAGAACGTCAGCCTGTGGCACGAGCGCGACATCTCCCACTCCAGCGTCGAACGCATGATCGCGCCGGACGTCACGGCCACCCTCGGTTTCATGCTCGAACGCGCGGCCTCGGTGGTCGAGGGCCTGGTGGTCTACGAAGAGCGCATGCGCGAGAATCTCGAGCGCTCCGGCGGGCTCTTTTTCAGCGAGGCGATCATGCTGGAGCTGGTCGGCAAAGGCCTGCCCCGCCAGCGCGCCTACGAGCTCGTGCAGAAGAACGCCATGGCCGCCTTCGCGGGTGAGGGTGAGTTCCGCGAGCTTTTGCTTGGCGACGCCGAGATCGGAAAACACCTCGGTCGAGCCGAGATCGAACATTGTTTCGATCTCGAGCATGCGCTCCGCTGGGCGGACACCTTGGTCGCGCGGGCGCTGGCTGCACCCTGAAATTCGGTGCAAAAAACTGGTCCGAGGGGAGCGCCACCGGCTAACCGACAGCTCCCACCATGCCGATCTTGACCCGCGCAGAGCTCGCCCGATATCCCGGACAGAACGCCACCGAGCAGGCGGCGAACCAGCACGCCGAGGATCTCGCTCGACCCGCTCAGCGGGCGAAGAGCTTGGGCTCCCTGCGCGCAAGCTCGGCCCGCCCGACCTGGGACGCCGCTGCGATCGCCCTGCCCCGTGTCCTGGATCTCCGGCCGTTTCCCGGGCGTGATCGCACGGAGCGGGTGATGGCTTGGCTCCTCGCGCATACGCCGCGGGCCGCCAGCTGGTCCGTGGATTCCTTGCGGGAGCTCTCCGAGCGCATCGCCGCGACCGGCAAACTCATCGAGTAGCGCCGCATGCCCCGCGCTGTCGCCGGCTGTTTTTCTGGACGCGACCCCCGGAATTTCCGCCGCTTTGCCTGGGTCATGAAGAAATCGACCCAGCCCCGGTGACAGCTCTCCCAGGCTTGCCGTTTGATCGAGACGGTGGCCAAGGGACTCGACCTGCTGGAGCTCGCGGCTCGAGTGCTGGCCTCGGACACGCACGCCTGGCACGAGCTCTGGCAGCAAATGGAGCCGCGCATTTGGGCGGTGACGGGTCGCTGGCAGGTGACCGGGCCGCTCTGCCGAAGCGCCGACGATCGGCGCGAGATCGTGCTCAAGGTCATGGCCCGCCTGCGCGAGGCGGGGTTCCGCCGTCTAGGGGCCTTCATGAGCTCGGCGGGAGGGCAGAGTGAGGCCGCGTTCGTGGCGTGGCTTCACACGCTTGCGACGCGCGTCGCGGTCGATCACGCCCGGGCTCATCCCGAGCGTTTGGGGCGGGGTGAAGCCTCGCGTTGGGTGCGTCTCGTTTCCATCGACGACGTGCCACCCCCGATCGCCACGGCCGATCTCGCCGGGCAGGCCACGGTGCTCAGTCTACTCGAACGTGCGCGCAGCGAGCTCAGCATCCAGCAACTGACGGCGCTCTCACTCTGGCTCGAGGGGGAATCGAACACTGCGATCGCTCGGCGTCTCGGCGTGCGCGAACCGGAAGAAGCACACCGCATCGTGCGCGCCGCGCTGAAGCGTCTCCGGGATCGGTACCGCACGGCCGAGACGGCAGAGCCGCGTGCGATGGAGGAGTCGTCGTGAGCGAATGTCCGGACATCGACCAGCTGCTCCAGAAGAGCGGCGGAGTGGGGGAGCATGTGCACGGGTGTGAGGCCTGTTCGGCCGTGCTCGCCCTCGAAGAGTTTCGGCACGAGCGCGCCGCGGGCAGGGAAGAGGCCTGCGAGGAAGCGGAGATCCGCCTCGCGCTCGACGCTGAAGGTCTGCTCGAGCCAGAGCAGCGAGCGCTCCTGTCGGCGCATCTCGAGAGCTGCGCCGAGTGCGGTGAAGTGGCGGTGCGCCTCGCCTGGGACGCGCGGGCCGCGGGGATTCGTGAGGTCAGTGCCCCGTCGAATACGCAGGCTCTCGGGGGCTCGACTGGGCGGCGGCCCCGAGCTCGGCTGGTCGTGCTCTTTGCCGCTTCGATGGCAATGGCCGCTGCGGTGGGTGCGCTCGTCGCGCGCTCGGGCCTTCGCCAGCCCGCCGAGCTCCCGACTCCGGAGGCGCTGGGCGGTCCGCCAATCGAGCGCGCGTCTCGACCCGGTCTCGGGCCCTGGACTCTGCCGACACCAAGCGTCGAGCGGCCAACCGATGACAGTCAGAAGCGTGCGCCGAGTGCGGCGCCCATCGGCCCGCGTGCCGTGCGGGGAGCAGAGCCAGAACGCCCCACGCTGGTCAATCCCTGGGCGTCGGATCGGGCGACCCCCACACCTGCTCCGTCCCCAGCGCCGCTCCCCGTTCCGGCAAAGCCGGCGCCTGCTCAGCAGGGCACGGGTTACCTCACGGTCATCTGTGTGCCGGTCTGCGAGAGTGTGATTGCAGGTGGAAAGACACTCGGTAGCTCGCCCGTGGTGAGGGCTCCGGTGCAGGCGGGCAGGCTGAAGCTCACGCTCGAGAGCGGTGCTGTCCGGAAACGCATCGACGTCACGATTGTCGCGGGGCAGGTCGTCGCCCGCCGGATCAACATGGCGCCGCCCAGAAAGGATTCAGTCGTCGACCCCTGGCAGTGACCTTTGCGCGAATTCAGGGAGTGGCTTCGACGAACACGGGAGTTGCATCGAGCTGCACCGGAACGTTGCCGCCCTGCAGGCCGACGACTGAGCTCGTTGGTGCGGGGGCTGAAACGTCCGTCACTGCGCGAGTGAGCTTTGCACTCGTCGCGCCGGCGAGCGGCAACAAAACGGCCACCGGAGCCTCTATCACCCCGGGAAGCTCGAGCGTGTCGTTCTCGTGCCAGGCAACCAGGATCGGCGAACCGGGGCGTTCGATGCGGTAGGCCCAGACGCCCGCGCCGAGTCCGCTGAGAGGGGTGACCTGCGTGAATCCGCTGAGCGCCGTCGCGACCTGCTCGAGCGCGCGGATCCCGGGGCGCGGTTTGCCGGGCAGCCGCGCCTTGCAGACGTCCAGCCCATTGGGGTGTGTGACGTCGACCAGCCCCATCATCGCGGCGGCTCCGGTCAAGAAGATCGAGGTCTCTCGACCGAGGAGCCCCTTGACCTGGGTGTCATCCATCCAGTCCTCTGTATTGCCGATCTGGATCCCGGCAGCGCCTTCGGCGGCGGCGACCATCACTTTCTTGATCAGACCCCGAGCGACCTCGGCCCGCACCCAGGCCAAGGACTTGGTGTAGTCGGGGCCTGCTGGATCGGCGACCGCGAGCAGGCTCTGGTAGGTCTTGTTCTTGTCCACCACGCCGTAGCTCGCAGGCCAGCCGGCGCCGTTGGCGAGCATTCCGATCGGGAATGCGTCGTCGATCATCAGCGGGCGCTCGTAGCCGCGCTTCTTCATCTCGGCTCGGAACCAGGCGAGCAACGCCGGGATTTCGCTGTAGTCGCCCAGGCTGTGCACGTCGACGAAGTCGAACAGCTCCGGATGGTCGAGCATCGTCAGCATGCCCGCGGTCGAATTGCGGAAGCCAGGCGGCGGGTCCTTCAGTTTGTTCTGGATGCTCGTCGCCGACGGCGGGTTGCCGATGAAGACATCGAAGAGCATGAACGGGATCAGTCCCATGCGTGCCGTGGAGTCGGCTTTCTTTGCTTCTTCGCAGACCACAGTGAGCGTGGCCAGATAGCTGTCTGCGTCATCCTTGGGCCAGAACCCGGTCCACTCGCCGCCGAACACCCACTCTCGAATTGGCGTAACGAGCCCTGGGGCATCATCGAGGCCATCCCCGTCATATCGCTCGACTACGGCTCGAATGAACGCCCTGAAGTCGTCCAAGCTTGCGGGCTTCGGGGCGATGTCCTTGCAGCCCAGGTCATTCGGGCAGTCGACGGAGGCCCAGTACGACTTGGGGCTGATGTACGCCTGGAGCTGGGTCTGACCGGCTTTTTGGTGCTCGAGGATCAGCGCGTCGACGCAGCTGAAATCGTAAGCGTGCACACCGGCGACGGGGGCCTTCGGTTCGATGCGTTGCCACATGACAATCTCGGGTTGGAGCTTCGTGGCCACGACCCCGGTCGCCGCGTAGGTCGCGCCCAGCCCCATGGCTGCGTATTCGCTGCCCAGCACGAACGCGGCAGCACCCGCCGCGCCGCCGAGGCTCGTGTCATTGGCTGCGTCCGCATCACCAGCGCTCGCATCGGAGGAACCCGCACTGCCTCCGCTCGGCCCAGCGCCGCTGCCCGCCGAACCTCCGCTCTCTGCCAATCCGGTGCCGCCGCTCCCGCCGCTCCCGGACGGTGGATTCGCCTCACTGCTCGAGCAAGCACTCCCGAGCAGCCACACGCTGATGACTAGCCACACCCGTGACATCGCCGGCTGATTGTAGCGCGTTGGCGCTGGAGAGGAGATTGGGGGTGCCGACGCCGAGCGCCGTCAGCATCCGGCGCCTGAGCAACACGCCGAAAATGGTGGCCATGTGCCAGGGACGAACCCCGCTCTTTTCGTCAGCGTACACAGGGCGGACCGGCACTTCGCTGACGCGATGACCCCCGGCTGCGAGCAAACCCAGGAGGTCGTTCGGGTAGCCGTAACGCGGCCAGACCGCCGACAGGTCGAGATGGTCGAGCGCACGCCGGCCGATCGCGGTGTATCCGCACTGGGTGTCGTCCACCTCGAGCCCCGTGAGCTTTCGCGTCAACACCGACAGCGCGCGCCCACCCGCACGACGCGCGAGCGGCATGTCCGCCACGCGCGAGTGCGCGAAGCGATTGCCCTTCACGTAGTCGCTGCTGCCCGCCGTGATCGGTCGGAGCAGCGCGGGCAAATCCGCCGGGTCCATCTGGGCGTCGCCCGCCATGACCGCCACCACGTCGGCGCCCATCTGCAGTCCGTGTCGGTAGCCGGTGATGATGGCTGCCCCCACCCCGCGGTTGGCTCCGTGGCGGAGCACCTGAACCCGTGGGTCATCGACACCGCGGGCCGCGGCTGACGTCTGGTCGGGGCTGGCGTCGTCGACCACCAGAATGGCGTCCACAAAACCGGGAATGCCGAGCAGTGTGCGCGGCAGCAATCGCTCCTCGCAATAGGCCGGGACGACTACGAGGACCTTTGCTCCATCGTACATGCGTAGCGAGTTCGGTATCCCGTTTCGCCCGGGACGTCCATCGCATCCGGTGGTAGACCCGCTCCCGTCTTGAAGCGTCGCCGCCTGATCGCGCTGATTGCGCTCGCCGTGGTGCTGCCGCCGGCCGGGTGGTTTGCCTGGGCTTGGCTCCGCTTCCCCAGCGACCGCACGCCCGAAGGCGCCTATCTACGCGTGGTGCGCGCGGTGAATCTCGGGCAACCGGAAGAGTTTTTTGCTTACACCGAGACCGCGGCACAGCACGCTTGTTTCACCATTCGGACCTACCGCAAACAGGCCCGAGACCGGGTGCTGGCCGACTACCCGGAGCCCGAACGCACGCGTCTCGCAGAGAGCTATTCGAGCGAGGCACTTGCGCCAGACGGCGCCGACGTGTTCGCGCTCTTCGCCCGCAGGCTCGGCTGGGTTGACCGCCTGCGAAAGGACCTGTCCGGGGTCGGCAAGGTCGAGATTGCCGGCGAGCGCGCGACGGTCGAGACCACGAAAGGCACGCGTTATCCGTTCCGACGCCGAGACAACGGCATCTGGGGTCTCACCCTGTTCACGGCGGTGCTGAGCGCGGAAGCTGAAAAAGCCGCGCGTGATGCGGCATTGATCGAAAGAAACGCCGACGATTACCGGCGTGTGAAAGGCTCGCCGAAGCCGCCCGGCGCCGATGGCGGGTGAGGCCGGCCGTTGGTTGCCCCAGGTGGCGCGGGTGACGTATTCTCCGTTGGTTGGCATCCGAGAGCAGTGAGCCGTCGGCCGACGCGAGCGCCGCCAGCGAGGAGCCCAAGGGCTCCGCAGACGCTGCGCCGGGTGCCGATGCGGCGGGGCCCGAACGGTCAGAGGGACTGAGCGCCAATGCGGCGAAAGAGACCATCCCCGCGGCGCCGAGCGCTGCGGCGAAGGAACGAACCAGCCTGGGTGCCGCGGGTTCCGTCGACGCCGCGAGCCCGACCGAGGCGGTGAGCCCGGTCGCCGCGACGGAACCTGTCCCGGCGGACGCCAGCACGCCAACGACGGAGCCCGCCGCCACCGAGGCCACACCCGCGCCGGACGGGCCCGTGAGTGATGCATCGGTGGACGTCCTCTTACGTCGGTTCTTGAGCCTTCCGCCTATCTCGATCGAGGTGGACCCTGCCACAGAACCCCGCGTCGATCGCAAGGCGTCGACGCTGCCGGCTCCCGCGGGCCATGCAGCATTCGCCAGCTTCGACGAGAAGATCAAGGAGGTCGAACCGATGCTCGCGGCGACCAACTGGGACGCCATCATCGGCGCGCTGGAAAAACACTCGACGCTTCCACCGCCCCTGGCCCTGCTCTACGCGGTTGCCCTCAAAGAGCGACAAGCGGCGGGCAACCCCGAGCGGATGGCGATCAGCGCCGTTGCTGCACTCTTGTGTGTACCGGAGACGAGCGAGACCGCGCTGGTCGTAGCGAAGCGACTCCTCCGCGCCAATCCCGTGACCTGGAAACAGCGTCGCGCGCCTTCGACTCGCACCTCGATCGGCATTGCGCTCCTGGTCGCCGCGGTCGGCGCCATTCTCGGTTACCTGGTGAGCCCCGGCACGCCGCTCTTTCGCTGACGCACGCTACGCTCCGGGCGGCTTGCGCTGTTTGGCGTCGTCGTGACGCTCGAGGTCAAGGGCAAGGGCGCGATGGAAACCCTCTTCCTGCAGCCGCTGCGCGCGCGGAGCGCGGCCGCGGGTTGACGTCGCGTCGAGCTCGACTTGCCTTCAGCTGCCGAGTTTTTTCAGCCGCCTGCACAGGGCGGCAATGGCCTCGTCTTTGGGTGCCGTCGAGCGCGCCCGCTCGGCCTCCGCCAGCGCACTCTTGAGCATGCCTGCCGCCTGGTACGCTTCGGCGAGGGTGAGACTGTGCGCCGTCACTCTGGGATCGAGGGCGACTGCGCGGCGCGCAAGGCCAACCGCGCGCCGAGGATCGGTGCCCGCGCGAAGAACCGAGCGCGCCGCCAAGTCGAGTGGCTTGGGGTCTTTGGGCCGGCCCGCGGCTACCCGCTCGTAAGACTGAGCGGCAGCGACGAAGTCCTTGCTGCGCTCCTCGTACTGGGCGCGCGCCAGATATTTCTCCGCGAGCTCCCGCGCGGCGGTCTGCTCGGCTTTCAGCAACAGACCGACGATCTCGCTGTCCTCGGGTGTGATGGACATGGCGATGCGGAACGCGTTGACCGCCGAAACGTAATGGCCGTCGCGCAGCGCATCGAGCCCTGCCAGTCGAAACTTCTGCGCTTGCTCCAAGCGCGCCATTTCTGCCCGCCCCGCGCCGCGCGGCGGGGCTGCCGGAGGGGGCTCCGACCGTTCTGCCGGCTTCGAGCCGAGCTCGGCGGATCCGGGTGCAGCTGCAGGCGCAGCCTCCGCCACGGACGCGGGAGGCGGTTCTTCCGAACGCTTGGCGTCGGGCGTCGAGCTCGCGGTGGACGCGGCGGCAGCGGTGCTCGGCGGAGTTTGGCTCGGGCCGGGAGGTGGCAAAGATGTGAGCACCGCATCGAAGGAGCGAGTGGCGCGGCGAGCCTTCAGGTAGCGGTCATACTCCTCTCGCGACGCCTTCCGCGACAGCACCTCGTACGCGTGAGTCAGGCGCGTGAAGACCTCACTCAGCTTCTTCTGGTAGGTGCCCAGCTGCTTGCCAAAGTATTTGTCCGGGTGAAACGTCGAGATGATGGAGAAGTAGGCGGCCTTGATCTCCTTGCGCTCCGCTCGCGGAGCCACGTCCAACAACTGGTAGTGGGTCAGCGTTTCGAGGCGGGAGTGGGTATCGTCGATCAGCGCTCGCCGTTCGGGGTCGAGCTCCACCTCGACGAGCGCTCGTTCGCCGCCGCCCGATTGGCGTTTGGCGGCGGGCTCGACCGAAGAACTCGGATTCACCTTCGCGCGACGCGCGCCGATCAGTCGCACGCTGTCTTCATTCGGGGCAGCGGAGTCGTCGTCCCGGCGCGGGTCGCGCTGGCGCGCTGGATTGGTCGTTGGCCCGGTGATGCGGGAGGGGCGCGGTACGTCCGCTCGAACGACACCCATTCCGACGAGGCGCTGGACGATGCGGCCGACGTCCGTTGGGCTGAGGGACGTGACCACCGACACCTCGTCGAGATCGGTCGCGCCATCGAGCTGACAGAGCACGAACGCCTCGAGGGGGGTCAACGGCAACGACGCGACCTCGACCCCATCGACCCGCCTCGGAGCAAATCGGCGCTCTTCCTCCCGGAGTGGTCTCATGTGGCCCCCCAGGAGCCTACCAGCAGTCTCAGGTTTCCTGGTTCCTTCGCTCATTCGCTGAGGTGGCCAAGTCGGACTACAAGATCGGCTTCCGCGCTGCGCCACCATCTGGCAGAGGTTCGGTCAATCATGAGCCGACGAGGTGATCGGTTACGCGCCCGAGCTTCAAAACGCACGAGCGCGGGCTCATGGTGCTCTGTACGTCAGGAGTTCAAGACGCGGAGTGCAGAGCACTTACAGCGCAACGCTACTGGGCCGCCCCACGGCGCCCGGGATAAACGCAGCCTGGCTTCACCTTCAGCACGCGCAAGATCGTGTCATAACCTGCGTGCTGCTCCCAGAAGCCGAGCCAGTTCTCATCTTTCCAGGCAAAAGGGCTGAGGTCTCGGGCATCGAAGTCCGGTGTGGACGTGCTGTCGACGATCAGCGACGGAGTGCCCCATTCGGCCGCGTCCAGCGGGATCAGGTAGAGCTTCGTTGTCGAGGCGGAATAGACACGCGCACCGCCCTTGCCCACGGACTGCAGCGCAATTCGGGAGAGGCCCTTGGGGTCCGCGAGCGGATAGATTGACCCCATCGCGGCGTTGCCCGTGGGATCGCCGTCCAGGTTGATGCGTTGCACGACCAGGTCTCCACCGGTCGGTTTGGTCTGGATCCAACCGAGCCAGCCGCCGTCCGCGTCGGCCGCGAGCGCCGGTGGGCCCCGTGGACGTCGTCGGGAACCCGATGGCGTCCACGACCTTCGGGCCTGCCACACGAGCCGAGGTGCGCCGGCCCGGTCGTGCCCCGCAAGCAAGTTGTCGGTGTCCGCGCTGAAGACGTAGGGCCGACCACTCTCTGGGCCAGTGCAAGTCTTGCTGCCAAGCTCGCTGGCGGAGACGTTGGGAATGCTGCCGTACTGGGTGAGGGGCAGCAGCACCTTACCGGTCTCGTCGATGCGTGCGACGTGCAGCGTGTACTGGGGGGGCGCTCCGTAGGCGTGAAGCGCAAACGCTTCGCCATCCCAGCCGGCAGCCAACTGCGTACCGATGAGGAGCGGGTCGCCGGCAACCGGCAGCACGACGTTGGCGAAGGGCTTGTCATCTCCGACATGAAAGAGCATGGCCCGCTGTGGTCGCTCTCCGTTCTCGACCCAGTCGTAGCCGACGACGAAAGTCCCATCTGAGCGGGCACCGACGGAGTAGAGGCCGCTGAGCTTCGCCGTTACACTGGGCGGGTAGGGATCGAACAAGTTCTGGCCCAACAGCGTGCCCGTGTCGCGGTCGAACGTGTCGACGATCAGCCAGACCCGGCCGGAATCCCACTGCGGGGGCTGATTGGGCTTCGGTAGCCACTTCACGGCCCACCACGCAACGTGGACGCCCTTGTCGGTGGCCCACATGCCGCCTCCAAGGATTCCAGCCGGGCCAGTGTAGTCGCCCGGACTCTGAAGAAGCTGCGTGGACACCACGATGTCGACACACCCCTCTCCCCCGCCCACGCCGCCCGTTTGAGGGCTGTCGTCGGCGTCGCCCGCATCCCCATCAGTCCCAGCGCTACCGCCCGCGCCAGCGTCAGGGCAACCTACTGAGCAGGCGCCGCCCGAGCCCGGACTTTGCTCGGTGCTCCCGCAGTGAACGAGCATCAGACCCGCCGCGCAGCCCAAGCGCGCGAATCTCACAGCTGGAACCCGTTCTCGTCGGCCCACCCTGCAAGGGCAATCTCCCGCGCGAGGGCGTTCGACAGGGCAACAGTCGCTTGCCCGAGCGTCTGGGGTTTGGTCAGCGCCCGAGCGAGTGATTTGAGGCCGAGGACGTGCGCGAGCTCGATGACCGCGTGATGCGCGTCCGGGCTGGGCCCTGGCGCTTTCGCAGCGAGCTTCACCGCAGCGGCGAGTTGCTGCTTGATGAACGGTCGGGATGCATCGATGTCGGCGCGGGCCGCTGCGAGGTCACCTGCCAGGATGCGGTCCTCGGCGTGCTGCTCGAGCGCGATCGCGCGGTCCAAGTCCGAGAGTCTCGGGCGACGGATAATGACCGCCGCGGGGTTGCCCAGGTTCCCAGCCGCATCTCGAGCCTGGATCTGCACGAGCGCGGTGTCCGCATCTGGCAGCCGGAGCTCCAACCTCCTACGCCTGGTCCTACAGCGCCCTTTCAGCGACGGAACCTTCGCGTTCGATCTAGATCTGCTCTCGCTGTTGGCAGGGCTTGCGAGTGCTGTGCTTCGCGCCGGGAAGTTCATCCGGGCGGCTTGCGCTGTTTGGCGTCGTCGTAGCGTTGGCCTTCGGGTTTGCCGAGCTCGACGGGAAGGCCTTGGGCACGCCAACCCGGCGAAGCCCGTCCGAATGCGTCGCGGCTGCCTTCCCAGCCGGTGGTCAGGTTGGCCACGTCGGTGAAACCAGCACCGAGCAGCATTTCGGCGGCTCGCATCGAGCGCTGCCCCGAGCGACAGCCCATCACCAGCTTCTCGTGTTTGCCAAAGCACTGCTGCATCACCGCGAGAAACTCGGGATTGGGCAGCATGCCGGCGGGCCCGGCGTGCAGCAGGGGCACGTTGAGCGCGCCGGGAGGGTGGCCCGCGTCGAATTCGGGTTCGCTGCGCACGTCGACGTACACGGCGCCCTCGGCGAGCAAGGTCTGGGTTTCTTGCGGCGATACGCTCTTCACGCTCACGGGGGGCCTCCGAGTCGAAGCGCCGAACGTAGTCCCGTCGGCACGAGTCGGCTAGGCTCCTCGCTCTTCTTCTCTCGGAGCTTCATTTGAGTATCCGCATCGTGCCGTTGGGTGGTCTCGGCGAAATCGGCATGAACTGCCTCGCCATCGAGCAGGACGACGGCATCCTGGTCATCGACGCCGGTACCAGCTTCCCCCACGATGATCTGGGCGTCGACGTCCTGCACCCAGACTTCACGTGGCTGGAGCAGAACGCGGAGCGCCTTCACGGTGTGTTCGTCACCCACGGTCACGAGGACCACATCGGGGGCCTGCCCTACCTGCTCGACCGCCTGGATGTCCCGGTGTTTGGTCCGCCGCACGCGTTGTCCTTGGCGCGCCGCCGGCTGGCTGAGCACGACTTCAAGCCCGGTGAGCTCGACCTGCGCGAGGTGCACGCGGGATCGAGCCATCGAGTCGGTCCCTTCGAGGTCGAGGTGGTACGGGTCGCCCACTCCATCGTCGAAGCCAGCGCGCTCTGCATCGAGACTCGGGCGGGATTCGTGTTTCACACCGGCGACTTCAACTTCGATCCCGATCCGCCGGACGGAGAGCCGAGCGATGTGGCGCGCCTGGAAGCGATTGGCGAGCGCGGTGTCGGTTTGATGCTCAGCGACAGCACGAACATCGACACTCCCGAGCGCCAGGGCTCGGAGCGGGAGGTCGCTCAGGCTCTCGAACGTCTGGTCCGTGAGGCATCGGGTCGGGTGATCGTCGCGATGTTCGCCAGCAACATCCAGCGCCTGATTTCCCTGGGTGAGATCGCGGTGCGTACCGAGCGCAAGATCTGTCTTTTGGGTCGCAGCCTCCTCACCCAGCGGGAGGTCGCGAGCCAGATCAAGCGCCTGGCGTGGCCCAGCAATCTGGTCGTGGCCGCCGAGGATGCCAGGAGCCTGCCGCGCAGCCGATTGCTCGTGCTAGCCGGCGGGACGCAAGCAGAGCCGAACAGCGCCATGAGTCGGCTCGCCGCGGGGGTTCATCCACACCTGACCCTAGAAGAAGGCGACAGCGTGGTCTTTTCATCCCGGGTGATCCCCGGCAACGAGCGGCCCGTGCTCGGTTTGATGAACGACCTCCTGCGGCGCAAGGTGCTACTCCACACCAGGATTTCCGATCCCGGCGTGCACACCAGCGGGCACGCCGGTCGCTCCGAACAACGGCGCATGATCGAGCTGATCCGGCCGCAGGCGTTCATTCCGCTTCACGGAACGCTGGCCCACATGACACGCCATGCGGCGCTCGCTGCCGAGCTCGGGATTGCCCAGCGGGTCGTGGTGGAGAACGGCCAGAGTGTCCGTTTTTCTGGCGACGAGGGCCTCTCCCTCGACCAGCGGGTCGTGCACGGTCGCATCGCGGTCGCGCCGCGCGGCGAGCCGTTGCCCGCGGACGTGCTCAAGAAGCGCGCCGAGCTGGGGCGCTCGGGCCTCATCTGCGTCAGTGTGTCCGTGGCGGACTCGGGTGAGGCCGAAGGTCCGCCGAGTGTCCTCTCGCGGGGTGTGCCAGCGGTCGACGGCGACGCCGGGGCGCTCAAGAGCATCGCTCGCGACGTCGTGGCTGCACTGGCCCGAGCCCGAGGTTTGCGCGGCGTGGATCTCGAAGACGAGATCCGACGAGCCGTGCGTCGGCGTGTCACGGACATCTCCGCCGCCCGTCCGGTGGTGGAGGTGATCCTGACGCGGGGCGAGCGCTGAGCCGAGTCCCGCGGCTCGCGGCGTGGAGGCCCGCGGGCCGTGGACGACGCGACCACCCGGGCACTCGGCGCGAGTTTGGACTACGCTCGGAGGCGTGATGCATTGGCGTTGCCTCTGGCTCTCGGTCGTGGCCGTGTTCGCCGCTACCGCGTGCAATTCGGATCCCCCGCGCGAGCCGAGCGCTGCGACGCGGCCCGTCAGCGCACCACCCGCGCCGCCGCTGGACGACTCGTCGTTCCGCTTTCCAGCCCGGGAGCGCCTGGTCGCAATCGGTGATCTGCACGGGGACATCGCCGCCGCCCGCGCCGCGTTGCGCCTCGCCGGGGCCATCGACGACAAGGACAGCTGGATCGGCGGCAAATTGGCGCTGGTTCAGACCGGGGATCAGCTCGACCGGGGCGACGAAGAACCGGAGATCTTGGATCTCTTCGACAAGCTGAAGCCGGCAGCCGAAAAGGCCGGCGGCGCGTTCTTGGCGCTGAACGGCAACCACGAAGTGATGAACGTCGCCGGCGATTTCCGCTACGTCACTCCCGACGGGTTTCGCGATTTTCGGGAGACACCCAGCTCCGGGCCGCGGGAGCGCGCCGCATCGCTCCTGCCTGCGGAGCAATACGGGCGGGCCGCGGCGTTCTTGCCGGGGGGCCCGGTCGCGAAGCGCCTTGCCGAGCGCCCCGTCGTCATCGTCGTCGGCGACACGGTGTTCGCGCACGGCGGCGTCCTACCGGCCCATCTGCGCTACGGCATCGGTCGACTCAACGCCGAGACCCGCAGCTGGATGCAGGGTCAGACGCCGCGCATGCCAGAGCTCTTGAATGGAGACTCCGCGCCGATCTGGACCCGAGAGTATTCCGACGGTGAACCTTCGGCGGCCGCGTGCGGTGCGCTTGCGAGCGTGCTGACGCAGCTCGGAGCAAAGCGCATGGTGGTGGGCCATACGGTGCAAAAGAGCGGTATTACCAGCGGTTGTGCTGGCAAGGTCTGGCGCATCGACGTTGGCCTTGCGCGCCACTACGGAGGTCGCCCCGCCGTGCTGGAGATCCGGGGTGACACACTGACGCCGCTCTCGAGTGACGCGGGGTGACACACCGAGACGACGGGCGCTTCGTTGGCTCGGATTGCGACCGAGTCTCGCTCAGGCTTTCTGACGCGCGAGCGGGATGATCAGCGCCTCTTGTGCACCCTCTTGCGGCGCTTCGCCCTCGTCCAACAGTCTGAGCACGAGCTCGCGACCTTGGCCTCGGACGACGCACACCCGGAGCGCGCGCATCGGCTCGAGGTTCGTCTGATGGCTACCCACCGTCGTCGGAGGCCCCACGCTCTTTGCTGACGGAGCCATCAGCTCCTCCGCCGACATCACCACCGTGCGCTCGGACTGCTGTTTCTCGCTGGGCCGAACGTTGGTGAGCGTCGCTTCGAGGCCGTCGTGGATGATAGGCGGGGGGCGCGGACGCGTGATGGGGCGCGGCATGAACTCGGTCGGCGGCTCGGCCTCGGGTGCCAGGGGTTCTGTCCCGGCGTCCGTCGCTGACTGCTGGCATGCCTCCAGCAACGACGAATCGGGTGTGAAGTGCGAAGTCAGCTCGTCAGGCGTGACCCGATAGGGTTTGGTCTGGAGCAGGCTCTTTTTGGGACGACTGACGCTGGAGCTGGCACCGGCCAGTTTCGCGAGGTCCACCAGCGGCTGCGTCGTCGACGCAGGGCTCGGCGCGACCGCAGGGGGCTGGTTCGTCCGGCGTACCGGCAGCTGCCGATGTTCGAGATCTGTCAGCACACGGCCGAGAGCGTAGGCGCGGTCGTGGCGGCCATCGTTGGTCGCAGACTGCATGGCGGTGTGCAGCCACTTGAGGGTCTGATCGCGGCTGCCTCGAATCCACATGGCCACCGCGGTCTCCAGGGCCCAGCGCACGTCCGCCGAGTCGTCGGGTTGGGGCTCGACCGTAGTCTCCAGGAAATCGCGGTCCCCACTCATCGGATCCGATCTTTACACGCGTTCGAACAAACTGGCGATGCCTTGGCCAACTCCAATACAAAGTGAGGCGAGGCCGAGCTTGGCCTTCGGGTTGGCACGCATCACGCCGAGCAAGGTCGCCACGATGCGCGCGCCCGAGGCGCCGATGGGGTGGCCGAGCGCGATGGCACCGCCGTGGAGGTTGACCTTTGCCGGGTCGAGATCGAGCCCCCGCAGGCAGGCCAGGCTCTGGGCGGCGAAGGCCTCGTTCAGCTCGACCACGTCGAGATTCGGGACACGCAGCCCGACCCGGCTCAGTAGCTTCTTCGTGGCGGGGATCGGGCCTTCGCCCATGTAGCTCGGGTCGACGCCTGCGGTGGCGGAGCCGGCCCAGCGGGCGATCGGTGTGAGACCGAGCTCCTTCACGACGGACTCCGACGCGAGCAGGATCGCCGCCGACCCATCGTTCAGCGGCGACGAGTTCCCGGCGGTGACGCTGCCGTCTGCCCGAAACACTGGCCGCAGCTTGGCGAGCGCCGCAAGGGAGCTGTCCGGTCGCACACACTCATCGCGATCGAAGACGACTGGCGGGCCTTTGGCTTGCGGCACCTCGACCGGGCACAGCTCGTCCGCAAAGGCGTTCTTCTCCCAGGCGGCCGCCGCCTTCTGGTGCGACGCGAGCGCAAACTCGTCCTGCTCTTCGCGCGTCACACCGTATTTCTTCGCGACGTTCTCGGCAGTCTCCCCCATGCTGATCAATTCGAACCGCTCTTTCATGCGCGGGTTCGGGTAACGCCAGCCCAGTGTCGTGTCATACAGCGTGGGCGCGGCTCTCGGAAATGCTTCCTCGGGCTTTGGCATCGAGTAAGGGGCTCGCGTCATGCTCTCGACGCCGCCCGCGATGGCGACCTCGGACTCGCCGACCAAGATCATACGCGCGGCGTCGTTGATGGCCTCGAGGCCCGAGCCGCACAAACGATTGACCGTCACGGCAGGCACTTCGTACGGCAGACCCGCCAAGAGCACGGCCATACGAGCGACGTTGCGATTGTCTTCGCCGGCCTGGTTGGTCGAACCCAAAATGACCTGATCGAGTCGCTCGCACAGCGCGGCATTGCGTTTTGCCAGGGCTGCGACGACGTGAGCCGCCAGGTCGTCGGACCGGACCTTCGACAGCGCACCCTTGAATTTGCCGATGGGCGTACGCACTGCATCGACGATGAAGACCGTCTCGGAAGCCATGGCCGGACTCTAACACCAGCGTGGGCGCCCGCGAGTGTTGTTGCGGGCTCGGCTCGGGAAATTGCGGCGCGCCGCGCGGCAGACGGAGTGCTCGTTCCCGGGGGCGACTTTGGTACAGTCAGCGCCATGCCCAACCCGCCGCCCTTCGATCAGTGGCCCTACCATCGAGCTGGCTCAGCCGTGCAATTTCCGCGCGACGACGGCTGGCATCGGCTGCTGCCGGGACGCATCGCGAACCCGGCTCTGTCCGAGATGGAGTGGGTGTACCTGAACGCACACGTCGAAGAGGTGGGGGGCGCGGGCCGTCGCTTCAGCGTCTTCGTTGCGTACTTCACCCAGGGGCTGCGCTTCCTGGTCGTGCGCGCCTTCGACGCATCGGATCGGTTCATCGCGGACTGGACCGGCACCGCGTGGGGGCTATTGCGCGCGTCACCGGAGCACCTCGACCTCTCTTTCAAACACGGCGGCGGTACGGACCACTGGGTGACGCCGCGAGACGCCGCGGGCGCGCTCGTGCCGTTTGCGGGTGAGCTGGACGCCAAGGACGACGCCGGACACTTCTCGGTGAAGCTCACCAGCAAGAACAAGAAGCGGCCGTACGAGGCGGGCGGAAAAGGTTATTTACCCTTCGGGCGACGCGGCGCGTTTTACTACTACTCCCTCACTCGGCTCGAGGTCATCGGCACCCTCGAGCTCGAGACGCCCGCGGGCGGGCGCGAGACCGTGAGCGTGAAGGGGGTCGGCTGGTACGACCACCAATGGGGCCCGTTCTACGTCACGCCGATTCGAAATCGGAGCCTCGAACAATACGAGTGGATGAGCGTGCAGCTGGACTCGGGTGATGAGCTCTTGCTGACGACGGTGTGGGAGGCGAACGGAGCAACGCCCAGCTTGCCCGCCTACGGGGGTGCCGGGTTGATCCGTGCCGATGGCACGTTCGACAAGCTGGTCGGCGCCGAGCGCTGGAAACGCACGCGGTTCTGGCGATCCCCCGAGCAGCATGCGGTCTACTCCGCCGGTTGGACCTTCGACGCGCCGGAGTGGGGTACGTCGCTGACCATCGCTCCCCGCTACCACGATCAGTTGACTCCTCTGGTGGACGCCCCGCCGCCAAACCTGCTCGGGGCGATGAGCCGGCTGTTCGAAGGTTGGGCCAACTGGCTGGGAGAGTTCTGGGAGGGCACTTGTAGGGTGAGCGGAACCTTCGCCGGCCAACCCGCGACGGGGTACGCGTTTGCCGAGCTGGTCAAGCGCTACGAGGACCCCGAGTTCCACATCCGCATCGCGCGCAACGAGGCGGCCCTCACGGTGCTCGAGTGGCGCGTGGAGAACCCGGACGAACAGGTGCCGCTCATGTACCGATTTTTTCTCGAACGCGCGGACGGTACGCCGCTCCTGGATCAGGACGGCCTGGACATCCCGGTCATGGTGCTCGACGACCCGTCGCTGCCCAAGGGTGAGCAGTTGATCGCCCGGGTCGTGGCCAAGAGCCTGGACGCTGCGCTGTCGGGAACTGCGTCGATTAGCATCGAGCTCGCCTGAGCCGATTCATTTCGGCAGCAAGATCGTCGGTGAGCTGCCGAGGCTGACGTCGACCTTGCCACCCGTCGGGGTCAGCTCGGCGGTCTTGCCGCTGCTCGAGAAATCCCAGGCGTGGGAGAGGAGCGGCTGGGTCGTGGCCAGCGCGTAGCTCGCGGTCGCGCTCTCGTCGCTGCCGGAGGCCTTGGCCCACAGCACGAACGCGGGCTTGCCGGCCGCCGTCTGGAACGCCGCCCCGCCGACGGTTTGCGGTAGCCCGAGCGCCGTGGTGGCGGTCCCGTCGAACTTCGCACCACCGAGCAAGGCCTTCAAGGTTGCGTAGGCCACACCGGTCTCCGTCTTCACGGCTTGGCTCGGCGCGGTGAGCGACACGATGTCCAAGTACAGCCCCATGAAGTCGTAGGGATCGGTGCTGGCTCCGGCTTTGGCCCCGTCGCTCAGCACGAACCAATCGATGCCGTGCACGCCCGCGGCATGGGCCGAGGTCATCACCTTCATCAAGTAGTTCCGCGCGTACTCGGTTCCGCTCGGCGTGCTGGTGATGGTGACGTGCGGAGCGCCGCTCTCGGTGGTCTCGTAGCCGACCACCTGCTTGCCTGCTTTCGTCAGCTCGGCGTCCATCTTCGTCTTCTGATCGAGGTAGCCGGCCACGCCGGCATCCGAGTTGCCCGGCGTGTAGATCGGGTAGTGATGGAAGCTGAGCACGTCGAAATAGTCGCCGCCCTTGCTCGGGAACTCGCTCGTCGCGCTGCCGTCCGCGGGGTTGTCCGTGTAGCGCAACAGGGCACCGAGGAACGACGGGTAGCCGAGGCCGCCGGTGGCGATCTTGGCTTCGGGATCGGCGAGCTTGGCTGCCACGCTCGATACACGCAGCAGGCGCACGTACTCGTAGATGGAGCCGTTGAAACGCGGCAGAGCTTTGGCGAGCGGCGGGGCGCTGCCCCAGGTCTGCGTGACCTGCCAGCTCGAGACCCAGTCCGGTTCGTTCCAGATCTCCCAGACCTTGATCCAGGTCTTGTACTGGCTGACGGTGTCGAACACGTATTTGGCCCAATGGTTGTTGGGATTCACTCCGCCGCCGGGGAGCACGATGGGTTCGTACAGGTTCTTCGGCAGGTAGTGGGCAAGCTCCCAATCCGCGGCGCTGGCGGGCGCGCTGGAGTGGGTGCGGATCGGGCTGGTCAAGAACGCGACCTGATCCTTCATGCCCACGCTCGCGTAGTGCTGCATGTCCTTGACCTCGATGCCATAGCCCCACTTGTCCAGGTGGGTCTCGGGCAGGCTGATGCGCTGGCTGTTGCAGCCCGCGGCGGCCTCGAGATCGGCCTGCACGTCGTCCGCGAAGCCGGCGTTGCGGTGTCCGCCGTTGATCCCGAAGCGAAATGTCGCGCCGAGTGTGGCGCCGCCGCTGCCGCCGAGTCCCGCACTGCCGCCGAGTCCGCTGCTGCCACCGAGTCCCGCGCTGCCACCGAGTCCCGCGCTGCCACCGAGTCCCGCGCCACCTCCGCTCGCGCCGCTGCCCGCCGTGCCGCCGGCGCCGCCGCTATCTTTGGGGTCATCACCCCCGTCGCTGCCGGAGCAACCCAAGAGGAGTGACGTGGCGAGCCCGAGCAGGGTGAGCAGTCGATTCGAAGCGGACATGGTTCGGAGCATCACGATACCAGACGGTGACGCCGAGGGGATCGAACGGCGAAGCCGCGTGCTACGCTCCCGCGCCATGGCGTTGGATCTCATCGTTCGCGGCGGGCGTATCTTCGATGGCAGCGGCGGTGAGCCCTTCACGGCGGACATCGCGATCTCGGGTGGACGCATCACCGAGGTGGGCAAGGTGGACGGGGTCGCGGAACGCGTCATCGACGCGACCGGCGCCATCGTCACGCCAGGATTCACCGACATCCACTGCCACTACGACGGGCAGATCTCCTGGGACCCGGATCTGGCGCCATCGAGTTTGCACGGAGCGACGACGGTCGTGCTCGGCAACTGTGGGGTCGGTTTCGCGCCCGTCCGCCCCACGGATCGCGAGCGACTCGTGGCGCTGATGGAGGGTGTCGAGGACATCCCCGGCACCGCGCTGTCGGAGGGCATCACCTGGGAGTGGGAGAGCTTCCCGGAGTACATGCGAGCGTTGGACCGGTCGCCTCACGCGATCGACTTCGGGCTGCAGATCCCCCACGACGCGCTCAGGGTTTTTGTGATGGGCGACCGCGCCATTGCCGGCGAGTCGCCCACGGATGCCGAGATCGCGACCATGCGCGACCTGGTGCGAGAGGCCCTCGACGCCGGCGCCATCGGGTTCTCGACGGGACGCTCCGACAACCATCGGGCGGCGGACGGCGGCGCCACGCCCGCATCCGAGGCTGATGCCCGCGAGCTCGAGGGGATCGCCAAGGCTTTTGTGGGCCGCTCGACGGGCGTGCTGCAGGCCGTCTCGGACTTCGACATGAACGAGGGCGACGAGCGCTTCGATGCGGAGTTCGACGTGCTCGAGCGCATGGCCGAAGCGGCGGGGGGACGACCGACGTCGGTGTCGCTCATGCAGCGGGATCAGTCGCCCAATCAGTGGCGGCGGATCCTGGAGCGGGTGGAGCGGGCAGTGGCTCGCGGTGTGCCGATGCGGGTCCAGGCTGGGGCCCGCGGCATTGGTGTGCTCCTGGGTCTCGAGGCGACGTTCCACCCCTTCATGGGGTTCCCGTCGTACAAGAAGATCGCCCACCTGCCGCTCGCCGAGCGCGTGCGCGTGCTCTCCGACCCGGCGGTGCGCACGCGGCTCTTGCAAGAGACCCACGAGCCCGTGGCCGGCGATGGCAGCCCAATCCCCCCGCTCGCGGACAAGTTGCTGGCGATGATGGACGTGGTGGCGATGCGATTGTTCCGCCTCGGCGCGACTCCCAACTACGAGCCGGCGGTCGGGGAATCGATCGCGGCCGAGGCCTTTGCGAAGAACCTGCCGGCGCTTCAGGTCGTGTACGACGCGCTGCTCGAAGATGGCGGCAAGGCCCTCTTGTATTTCCCGATCTACAACTACACCGACATGAGCCTCGACAACGTGCACACGATGCTCACGCACCCGCTGGCGTTGCCGGGCTTGAGCGACGGCGGCGCCCATGTCGGCACCGTTTGCGACGCGAGCTTCCCGACCTTCATGCTCACTCACTGGGCCCGGGATCGCGAGCGCGACAAGCTGCCCCTCGCGCGCGTCGTGCGCATGCTGACCCGCGACACGTCGCGCTACGTGGGCCTTTCCGACCGCGGCGAATTGAAACCGGGTCAGCGCGCCGACATCAACGTCATCGAGTTCGAGCGTTTGTCGCTGACGCGCCCGGAGATGGTGTTCGATCTGCCGGCCGGCGGGCGCCGGTTGATCCAGCGAGCCGAGGGATACCTGGCGACACTGGTAAACGGGCAGGTGATCGTCGAAAACGGCAAGCTCACCGGCGCGCGCCCTGGCCGGCTGGCGAGCCCCGTGAGTTAGCGGATGGCGGTCAGACCAGGTGCCACTGCACCTCGACCCGGCTCGGGTCTTGGGGATGCACGATGAGCGGCAGCTTCAACCCCTGAACCAGCCGTGGCACGAGCAGGGGAGGGATCGTCGTCTGATGGTCGAGTCCGCAGCTCTCACACTTGGCAATCGTCGCGCGCCTGGACCGGCGAGAACCTACCACGGGTGTCGTCGAGGCCCGCGTCAGCGGAGCGTGCCGCGCCAGAGGCCGGAGGAACCCCCGAGCCACACCTCAGTGCCGCGTCGACGGACTTGCCGCAGGGGGCCCGCGGGACCGGCTACGACGCTCCAATGCGTCCCATCGAAGTGGGCGGCGCCGCCGTCGGCCGCCAGCCACACGTCGTTCTTTGCGCTTCCCCACAGCCCTCGCGGGCCACGAAGCGGTGCAGGTTCCGCCGTCCAGCTCTTGCCGTCGAAATGGTGCAGCCGCTCGCCCTTGGCCTCCGCTACCCAGACGTCGTCGTCGGCATTGGCCCAGACGCCATCGCCAGCGACGAAAGTGGGCTTTGTTTCGAGCGGATGCCAGCCGTCGCTACGCAAGCGGAACAGGTCCGCTCCTTCGAGCGCCCACGGCACGCCGTTACACAGCTCGACAGCGGGCAGCCCGGGCGGTGGTTTCAGTGTGGTCCAACCCGTGCGGCGCTTGATGATGCAGACGAGGTCGGGCGCGCAGACGACCTCCGGATCGTCGTTGCCCAACACACCGAACAGCGGGCTCGCCTTCTCACCGCCGAGTTTGCCGATCTCCGCCACCGCGCGCTGCCAGCCTCCAGCGCGCCAACGCAGGTAGACTGCCGCAGTCGACTCCGAGCCGCGCTCGAAGCCCATCAGCCGCGGCTGATCGTCGCGGCCGAAGTAGATCTGAACACTCGGGCCAATTGCCGGCGGACGCGGGAGCTTCGTCAGACCCTTCCCGATGTCCAACCAGACCTCACCACCGATGGCCGCGACCCGTGCTTTGTCGCCGAGGGCGAACGAATGGACCGGATCCGACAACGGGTGTTCGAACGCTCCGAGGTCGATCGTTGGCGGTGCCTTCGCCTCGGCCGGAGCGGGGGCTGGGGGCGCTGGGTTCGTCGCTGCGCTCGGGCTCGGGCTGGTCACTTCGGCACGGGCGGAGGGCCGCTTCTCCACAGCGGGAGCGGCAGCGGGTGACTCGGGGTGACCGGTCGCGCAGCCGCTGACGGCAATCACGACGAGGCAAGCTGCGATCGGCTGCTTCACGAGCGCAAGGATACTTCCCCGCGCCTCGGGCGCGCACCACCCGGCTGGGCGATTGCGCAAGCGGGCGCCAGAATCGTTGACCTCCGCTGACACGCCGGGGAGCATCCGGGCTGTGGCAGCGAGAAAAGTTCTGATTCTGGGTGGGGGCCTCTCGGCTCTGTCAGCGGGCATTCACCTCTTGCAGGAGGGCGGGGCCAACGCGTTCGACGTGACCATCGTGTGCATGGAACACCGCCTGGGTGGCAAAGCAGCGAGCTGGCGTCTGCCCGACAACCGCTACATGGAGGTCGGGTTCCACGGCGTGTTCGGGTACTACCACGCGCTTCAGACGCTGCTTGCTCGCGGCGGACACCCGGTCACCGATCCGCGCTGGTTCACCTCCAACGAAGGCGTGCACTTGATGTACGAGGCCAGCGCGCGCGCGGTCAATCGCCTCGACATTCCGTCCGGGCCGCTCGACGTGCCGGCCCTCTTTGGCAGCGGCTTCATCGGTTACCAGGGCATGAGCTTCACCGAGAAGCTCGCGGCGGGGCGCTGGTTGGCGAAGGTCGGCGCGAAGCTGCTGCTGCAGAATGTCGACCCGGCCATCGACGAGCACGCGTTCACTGCCTACGCGGTCGAGACCGGGCTCGACATCGAGCTCACCAAGAAGAGCTGGTTCAAATACGTGCTCGACCTGGCCTTCAACTTCCCGGCAGAGGGTTCGGCCTACGTCGCCAACTACGGTTTTCAGCGGTTGATGGGCAGCGAGAACTCGACCGTCTTCTATTTGAACGGTCCGTTGAGCGAGGTGATCGTCGCGCCAATCGCCGAGCTCTATCGCTCGCTCGGCGGCAAGCTCGAGTTCTGCACGAAGGCGACCCGCATCGAGCTCGATCCCGCCACGAAGCGCGTGACCGAGGTGGCCACGCGCCAAATGGCCACCGCGCAGCCGATCGCCGGCGTGGTGGACCACGTCACGCCCGTGGCAATGGGCGGCGGATACTCCCTCGACGAGAACCCCTATCCGGTCGGAGATCCAGCGCCGGCGTCGAGCAGCGCCGAACGAGTCCTCCGGCGTGGGACCGATTTCGACGACGTCATCTCGGCTCTGCCGGTGGACAGCCTGCGCACGCTGCTCGGCACGACCTCGCGCTTCGACGAGGCCGTGATGGCGGTCCCCGAGCTGCGCACCATCTGGGCGTTGCGTACCGTCGCCTCGATCTCACTCCGGATGTGGCTGCCGCAGAAGGTCATGCCCTCCGACTACGCCACCGTGGTGATGGGGACCCCGCAGCCGTGTGCGACGCTCATCGACTACACCAACCGGGTCACCGAGCTCGAGAACGGTGCCTTCGGTTCGGTGATCGAGTTCGAGGGTCAAGAGGGCCTGTACGCTGGCCTGTCGGACGAGACCATCGTGCGTGAGACGCTCACGAGCTTCAGCGAGCTGCCGTTCGTCGATCGCCAGCGGTTTGACGTCGATCAGGTCGTGACCCAGACCAACGGCAACAAGTGGCTGTTCCGGCGCAACACCGCTCAGCACATGCGCTACCTGCTGATGGAGCCCGGGCACTGGAAGTATCGCCCGCGCCAGGACGTGCGTCCCTACACCAACCTGACCTTGACGGGAGACTGGGTGAACGGCACCCAACCGACTGCGAGCATGGAGGCTGCCGTGCGCACGGGACGAGTCGCGGCAACCTTGCTGCGGGCAGATGCTGGGCTGCCGGCCCCGGTGTCGTGAGGGTGCGCCTGTCGGGCACACGGCTGCCGGAGCCGCGCCGCCCGCCGCCGTGATCCGGGGCGGGCCGCTAGCCCAAAGCGGGCGCGCTCGCATTGACGACCGTCAACTGTTACGCTGCCCCAGATGCTTGGTCGGGGGCCTGATCCGCTGTCGCCAGATGAGCGGGCCCGTGAGCTGCTGAAGCCGCGTCCCCGCAGCCTGCCCATTGCCCCCATCGCGCATGCCGCTCGGAGGCAGCTACCCCTCGCGGCCGAGTCGCGGGCCGTCGATCGACAGTGGCGTCCGGTGTACGCCGTCTGGGAGATCACCCTGGCCTGTGATCTCGCGTGTCGCCACTGCGGCTCGCGCGCCGGACACGCTCGACCCGACGAGCTCGACACGGCGGCTTGCCTCGATCTCGTGGCGCAGATGGCAGCGCTTGGCGTCAAGGAAGTGACCATCATCGGTGGCGAGGCGTACCTGCGCTCCGACTGGCTCGAGATCGTGGCCGCCATCCGCGCGCACGGCATGACGGCCACCATGACCACGGGCGGTCGTGGCATCACGCCCGAGCGCGCACGGGCTGCCGCCCAGGCGGGTCTACAGAGCGCGAGTGTGTCCATCGACGGTGGCGAGGTCACCCACGATCGCCTGCGCGGCGTACCCGGCTCCCACCGCTCGGCGCACGCGGCGCTGAAGAACTTGCGCGAGGCCGGCGTGCGCGTCGCGGCCAACACCCAGATCAACCGTCTGAGCATGCCGGAGCTGCCGGACGTGCTCGAGAGCATCGCGGCCGCCGGGGCACACAGCTGGCAGATCCAGCTGACCGTTCCCATGGGGCGGGCCGCGGACGAACCCGACGTGTTGCTCGAGCCGTACCACCTGCTCGAGCTGTTTCCACTGCTAGCCAAGCTGAAAGAACGCTGCGACGAGCTGGGCGTGCGGCTCTGGCCGGGCAACAACATCGGTTACTTCGGACCGTACGAGACGGTCTTCCGTGGCACGATGCCGCGGGGACATCTGGCGTCCTGTGGCGCGGGGCGCTCGACGCTGGGTATCGAGGCCGACGGTGCGATCAAGGGTTGTCCGTCGCTCCCCACCGAGGCCTGGACGGGCGGCAACATTCGCGACGCGAGCCTGGAGCAGATCTGGGAGCGAGCCACCCCGCTTCGCTACACCCGCGACCGCACGGTCGATGATCTGTGGGGTTTCTGCCGCAGCTGTTACTACGCCGACGATTGCCGCGCGGGCTGCACCTGGACGTCGTTCACGTTCTTCCAGAAGGGCGGCAACAACCCTTACTGCCACCACCGCGCCCTCGAGCATCAGCGCCAGGGCAAACGCGAGCGGCTGGTTCAGCGTGTCGCGGCTCCAGGTGAGCCGTTCGACGTCGGAGATTTCGAGTTGATAGTCGAAGACGATCCTAGCGAAGGAGTTTCTGCATGAGTCACTTGGTTCCTTGTCCAGAGTGTCAGCGCCACGTGCGCGCCAACGAGAGCGCTTGCCCCTTCTGTCAGTCTGCTCTCGATCTGTCGGCGAGCCCTCCGCCGGTGCTTCCGACGCGACGCCTCGGTCGTTCGGCGCTGTTTGCGTTCGGCGCCACGCTGGCCGCGGGTCTCGCGGCCACCGCGTGTGGGGGTGACTCCGATGGCGGCGGCAGCGGCGGCAGCTCGACCGGAGGCACGGGGACCGGTGGTGCGGGTGGCTCCGGTGGCACCTCCACTGGCGGCAGCGGCGGCGTAGCGGGCAACGCCTCGGGTGGCGCGGCGGGCAACGCTTCGGGTGGCGCAGCGGGCAACGCTTCGGGTGGCTTTGCCGGTGCAGCGCCGCTCTACGGTCTGCCGGCAGACGCGGGCGGGGATGATGCAGCCGATGACGGTGGTCAGAGCACCGACGGCGGACCGCAGCCGCTCTACGGCGCGCCGCCTCCGCCGCCCTGATACGGCCTCAGCGTTTGATCCACCCCACGCGAAAACGCCATCGCGTGGGGCCGACGGCCTCCCAGCTGGTGCGGTACGGTGTGCGCCCGAGCATCGCGATGATCGTGTCGCTCCAGCCGGAGATGAGCTCCGGGATCCCCTTGGGTAGATCCGGATCGTCGAGCTCACCAATCAGATGATCCGGATGCTCCTCGACGACGGTGAAGGTGCCGACGGTGGTCTGCCGGGACCAGACACTCGACGCACGGTTGAACACCAGCGCCGGGGTCGCGAACTTGAGAAACAACCGGTAAATGACGTGGATTTGGTAGCGAGCAGCCATGCTGCCGAGCTCGCGAAGCTCGTCGTTCGAGCTCTTCACGGCCTGGCAGTACGCCTGCATCAGGGCGTGCAAGTGGGCGCGCGGATACCAAGAGCTGGCGTAGATTTCGCCGCGGAAGAAGCGCTGCGCTTCGGGTGACATGGCGAGCTCGACGCGGTGCCATAGGTCGCCCTTGTCCCGCTGCAGCGGCGCGACGTAGGACAGCAGGGCGTAACCCTTGACCTCGCCGGTATGTTGCGCGGCCGGCATGTCTACTCGGCGGGGACCGGCCCCTCGTCCGTCCAGCGATAGAACCCGAGTCCCACCTTCTTCCCGAGGCGGCCCGCTCGCACCATCTGCCGCAACAGGGGCGGCGGCCGGAATTGCTCGCCGACCTCGCGCTGCAGGTGTTCCAGGATCGCGAGTCGCACATCGAGCCCGACGAGGTCCGTGAGCTTGAGCGGCCCCATCGGGTGTCGATATCCGAGCTCCATCGCGCGATCGATGTCGGCAGTGCTGGCGACTCCTGCCTCGAGCATGCGCATGGCCTCGGCCCCCAAAATGACACCCAGCCGGCTGGTGGCGAAACCCGGAAAATCTCGGACCACGATCGACTCTTTGCCGAGCTGACGCGAGAGTGACAGCGCGCGCTCCAACGTCTCGCGGCTGGTTCCGAGTCCCTGGACAATCTCCAGGAGCGGCATGACCGGCGGAGGATTGAAGAAGTGCAGGCCGACGGTTCGATCCGCCGCCCCCGTGCGCTGCCCGAGTTCCGTGATCGACAAACTCGAGGTGTTCGAACCGAGCAGGGCGTGGCTCGGCGCATGCTCGAGCACAGACGCAAACAGCTGCACCTTCAGGTCCATCGACTCCGGGGCGGCCTCGATCACGACGTCCGCCGAGCGGCACGCGCTCGGGAGATCGCTGGCCGAAATCAGGCGTGCGACGCAGGCTTTCTCCTCTTCGGCGCTGAGCTTGCTCTTGGTCGTGAGCTTGGCGAGCTGGCCGCGCACGTCGCTGAGTGCTCGGGCGAGCTGGTCCGACGAGACGTCGAACAGGCGCGCCTCGATCCCTCGTTGCGCTGCGAGCTGCGCGATACCGCGTCCCATCGTGCCGGCGCCGAGCACGGCTACCGTCTTGATCGAGTCAGTCATCGTCCCTCACAAGGCGTAGGCGTGGCCGCGGAGCTCTTCGCCGCACGTCACGCAGTTCCTGGGTACGTGCTCCTTGTCGTAGACCTGGGCACAGGTCGGGCACAGACGGGCATCCCGCTCGAAAGCGATGGTCTTTTCGCTGGCGGCGCAGGCGCGCCCAGCGATCTGCAGGTTCTCCACCGGCACCAGCTCGCCGTCGGTCTCTTTTGGCTCCGGCAGCCCTTCGGAGTCCCGATCCTTGACGTCGAGTGCATCCGGCACGCGCAAGACCGCTTGTTTGAGGATCCAGGCGACGGTTGCCTGGTGGCCTGCGATGGGGATCGCCATCGTCACGTCGTCGGTCTCCAGCAGCAGCTTGGCGCGATCGATGCGGATCCGCGTGAGGTCGCACCAGGCGACACGCAGGAACTCGCCGCCCTGTTCCAGCGCAACGCCGGCGTCACCGACCCGGACTGGATCCCCCGTGACGTCGCTGAACCAGAGCGCTGCGCCGAGGGTGAGCGCGCCGCCGGCGACCAGGTACTGTGCCCAGGGGTAGCCCGGCTCGCGGATCCACTGGCCGTAGACACCTGCACCGAGCGCGAGGGCGCCGGCCATTCCACCAATCCCCGCGTACGTCGAGGTCGGAGTCGTGGTGGGCAGGAAGCGTCGCTCCTTGCGATCACGCTTTGTGCTCTTCTTCTTCTTCGCCGTCTTCTTTTCGGACATCGGGGCGCGGAGCGTAATTCATGCGCGACAGAGGCGTAAAGCCGTCCTCTCGGCAGGGGTTGCCAATCGCGGCGGACGGCCCAAAACTAGGCCGACCATGTCGTCCGTCGCCTTCCCGCTGCTGCTCGGGCTTGCGTACTTTGGGATCCAGCTGTGGCTTCTGCCCCGGCTCGGCGTATCCACCTGAATGGTGCCGAACCCGCGTCGGTCGACGCGGACACCAACGAAGATCGAGTCCGAGGGCGACGAGGCCTGAGCGCCAGCCGGCTCATCCGCCAAAGCAGGTAGCGCGGCAGGGAGGCGGCGCGAGAAACGGCCTGTTCGGTGGCCCGCGACTGCGGCTCCGGCGCGACTCCGGGATTTTCAGCGTTGAAGGGTGCACACTGCTCGTCGCGTGCGAGGCAGTCGCGTCGTTCTCTTGTCGTTGCCCCTGATCACCGTGGCGGTGATCGCCTTCGCTTTGTTCGTGGTCGGGGCACCCCGACCCTACTTCGGTGCGCGGGTGTTCGGGGGTTCGACCGAAGGCGCGACCCGTCTCGCGTTGCGCGTCTCCGTGGTCGAGCGCTACCTCGCCATCGAGTCGCCGGCGAACATCGGTGAAGTGACGATCGAAGCCGAGCTCGCGGATGGACGGCGGGTCCGCGCGGTTGCGACTCCGGACGAGCTGGGCATGGCCAGCGTGGCTCTCGAGCCACCGGGTGCCGTGCACGGACCCGTGAAACTCCGTGTGCTCGGCCGGAGCGGACTCCTGGCCCAAGGTACGGTCCAGCTCTCGCAAGAGGAATGGGCGAAGGGTGCGCGAGAGCGCGGTGGATTCTTGAACGGGCAGCTGAGCGGCACCCTGGTCATTCGCGCGGCACCCGGGCGCGGCGCGTTCGCCGTGCCGTTCACTGACCCGTTGTGGGTCGAGGTGAGCGGCCCGAGCGGCGCGCGTTCGGGGGTGCGACTCGTGCTCGAGGCAGACGGCGCAGACGTGGTGCGGCTGCCGGACCCGACCGACGCCCAAGGGCGCAGCGTCGTGAACCTCACACCTCGCGATCACATCGTGTCCCTGACCATCAAAGCGACGGAGCCGGGGGGAGAGGCAGGGGAGTGGAGCGGGCAGATCCCCGTGGCAGTCGGGGCGCTGCGCGCGTCGCTGGAGGGCCGCAAGTTGCGAATCGAGTCCGCCATCGAGCGTGACGTTGCCTACTTTGCCATCGTGAGCGAGCAGCAGCGCCTGCTCGGTGGCCTGCTGCCGATGGCCGCAGATCAGCGTGGCGGTTCGATCGCCGTCACCGAGCTGCCCGAGTTGCCGAGCGGCCCGCTGTGGGCGGTCGTGTCCGGTGAGCCCGAGCTCGACAGTGCTTCCACCGTAGGGTGGCCAGTTCGCGCGCCGCAGGGTCCGCTCGCTGCCGAGCCGCCACGCGCCCGGGCTGTCCCGGATCGTCTGCTGGTCGATGGCATGGGCCTCGGTTTTGCGGCCGATGTCGCGAGGCGCAGCAAGGCGCGGTTCGTGGCTCTGGGTTTCACGCTCCTGGCCGCCGCACTCGCGGCGCTGCTCCTGGTCTTGGAGGGACGCCGGTCGGCGCGGGTCCTCGACCTGCACCTCGAGGAAGCTGGCATCGGCGACGGCGAGCGCCGTTCATTTCAGTCCTCTCGCTGGCTCGGCGTGGTCGTTGCGCTGGTGTGCGTGAGCATGGGTTTTGCGGTGGCGCTGCTGGTTGCGATGTATCGCATCGGTTGAAGCGAAGAAGCTCGCGCCGGTCGTCGCATCGCGGGTAGAGTGCGGGCGTGCGAAGCACCGCTTTGGCACTGTTCCTGTCGAGCTTCGTGGTCGCGTGCGCGGCCGGTGGGGCGACCCCGGCCACGGCGGCGCCGGGGAAAGCGCCCAAGGCTGCCGCCAAGGCCGGCACACGGCCCAGAGTCCCCACGGTGATCGGCGCGGCGACGGCGGAGCGCGTGCAGCGGATCTGGGATGCCGCCGCCGGCGGTTATGGCCGCGGCGTCGCTGTGAGCAGCCGATTATCGAGGGTCGCTTTCGCCAACAAGGACGGCGTCGAGCTCTTCGAGCTGTCCACCGGCAAGTCTCTGGGCAAGGTGCAGCGGTGTCGTGACGTGGTGCGCGGCGGAGTCGCGTTTCACGGTGGTGACTTGATCATCGTGTGCGAGAAATCCGTGGTCGTGGTCGACGGGCTGAAACACGCAAAGAAGCCCGACTTGCCGATCAACGGCTCACGCATCACTGCGGCCGCCGTGAGCGGCGCGCGCTTGGCGCTCGGGCACCACGATGGCGTGGTGCGGGTGTACGGGCTCGATGGCTCGGCAACCACCGAGATCCCGGTCCCTGGGCCTCCCATCGACGTCAAGAGCTTGGCTCTGACGCGCGACGGTAGCCGCATTGCAGTTGCGTGGGTGCAGGGCTCGGTGTGGTGGTGGGACCTCGCAAAGCCGAGCGTCCCCCATGATCTCGTGCGTCACGAGAGTGAATCCGATGGCATCGCCTTCAGTCACGACGGCAACCTCTTGGCAGAGGAGGGTGGCGAGAACACCACGACGCTGTGGGAGCTCGGCGAAGTGCCAGTGGCCAAGGCAAAGCTCAAGAACGGCGCGTGGGTGAAGCGGATCTTGTTCACGCGGGATGGCAAATGGCTGGCGCGCGGCGGCTCCGACGGGCTGGAGCTCGCCGAAGTCGCGGGTCCCAAGCGTGTTGCCCTCGACACCAAGAGCCCGGTGGAAGACGCGGCGTTCGACGAAAGCGGAGCGATTCTCGCGGCCAGCGCCCGCGATGGGCGCCTGACGCTCTGGGCCGTGCGCTGAGGCCTGGCAATCCGCGGCGGTGTGGTCCAGCATCGGGCATTCATGGCTCGCGCGCTTGCTGTCGGTGATCCGGTCCCGGACTTCACTCTGGACGACCACCTGGGCCGCGCGTGGCGTTTCGCCGACGCACTCGCCCAGGGACCGGTCGTAATTTTTTTCTATCCCAAAGACGACACCCCGGTCTGCATCGCCGAAGCCTGTGCGTTTCGGGACCAGCACGAGGTGTTCACGGAGCGTGGTGCCCAGGTGGTAGGCATCAGCTCCGACGGTGTTGCGTCGCACCGGAGCTTCGCCGGTCGCCATGAGCTGCCCTACGTGCTCTTGGCCGATCCCGGGGGCGAAGTGCGGGCCGAGTTCGGGATCAAGAAGACCTTGGGCTTCTTCGACGGCCGGGTCACCTTCGTCGTCGGTCGTGATGGCCGGATCGCACACGTGCACCGAGCGGCGCTCAACGCCCAGAGCCACGTGGACGAGGCGCTGTCCGCACTGAAAAAACTCACGAGCTGAGCCCTCGGCAGATCGTTTTCCTCCCCGGCGCGTCTCAGAGCTTGGGCAAATGGACGCGAGCGCGCCAGACACCGAGGAAAAAGCCATGAACCGTCGCCGTTTACGCTACGTCATCGCCGCGCTGGTCACCGTTTCAGTGGTTCTCGGCGTGATGGCCGCAGCCGCCAGGAGTCCCCGGTGGCGCCCCCCGCCGCCGCCCCGCCCCGCATTTTCGCTGTCGCTGGAGGACGGAGCAGGCCGCTCCCTGCGCACCTTTCAGCACCGGGGCACCAGCTGGGTGCTCGGTGAGGACGGCGACCGCTACGTGGTCGTGGTCCGAAATCCCACTGCTCAGCGGGTCGAGGCTGTCGTCAGCGTGGACGGGCGGGACGTGCTGAGTGGTCAGAGCGCCGACTTCGTGCGCCACCGCGGCTACATCGTGCCGGCGTTTGGCAGTGTGCGCATCGAGGGCTTCCGTCAGAGCCTGGACGACGTGGCGACGTTCCGTTTCACGAACCCGAGCGACAGCTACTCGTCGCGCATGGGCACGCCCCAGAACGTCGGCGTCGTCGGCGTGGCGTTCTTCGCTGAGCGAGTGCGCGAAGAGGTCGCCATTCCTCAGGACAACTGGCGTCGCCGACGCGCACCGGCAAGGTCGAAGTCCGCCCCGAGACCGAGCGCAGGCCGAGCGGGTGCAGCTCAGGACCGCGCTGCCGAGAGTGATGGCAACATCGGAACTGAATACGGTGAGTCGCGCACGAGCCGCGTGGTCCAGGTCTCGTTCGAGCGTGCGAGCTCGAGCCCGACCCGCGTGCTCAGCCTGCGGTATGACGATGCGGATGGACTCGAGGCACGTGGTATCGACGTGTTCCGGACCTTCCGTCCGTCGCGCCCACTGCGTCCCGGTCCGCAGCCGTTCGCGCAGGGGTTCGCGCCGCCGCCGCCCTGACCGTCGTCACGGACAGGTCAGGCGCCAGGCGTCGAGGTCCCAGGTCTTGATCAGCGTCGAGAACCCCGCGATGGTCGATTGCCCGCAGACTGAGCCCTTCTTGGCAGCACCTTGGCCCGAATTGTCCACGTACTCGACGTGGAAGACGGCCTTGTTCGCCGTGATGAACGGCTTGAGCAGTCCGCACTCTTTGTAGGCGAGACACTCCTCGTTGAGTGCCCAATCGAAGCTTGCAACCAGCTTTGGCACCAGGTCGAGGGCGTTCTTGAGGCCCACCGACAACTTCCGAGCATGGGACTCGGTGGCAAGGAAGTTGTTGTAGTCGAGCTGATGGGCTTCGGTCAGCGGGAAGCCGGACGAGTTCTGGTACCCGTCGACGTTGTCCGGCTCGACTCCGTCGCACTTCTTGCTCACCGCCAGGTCCAGTCGCTTCTGCATGATGCTGCGCACGTTGGCCGAGCGCACGTCGAGCCAATTCTCGCCGGACCAGCCCGCGACGCCCTTGCCGTAGTCGCTTGCTTTGAAGCTGCCCGCGTCCGGCCGCCAGTCCTCGCGGCTGCCAGCGCTGAAGTAACAGATCACGACTCGGCCCATGGCGTGCAGCGCGTCGATCACACTCTGCTTGGCGTCGAAGAGATCGATGTCGAACATGGCAGCGTCGACGCTCGTGTCGATGGTGCCCGTGAGTTGCCACTGCCAGGTGGTGCCGGGTTTGGGTTGCCAGAGGTTGCCTGCGCCGCTGGCCCCGCCTGTGCCCGCGCCGCCTCCGCCCGTTGCTCCGCCCGCGCCCCCGCCGCTTGGAGCGCCGCCTGCGCCCGAGGCGCCCCCGCTCGCCGCGCCCGCCGTGCCGCCGCTGGCACTACCGGCCGCACCGCCGGAGCTGACGCCGCCGCCGCCGGAGCTGACGCCGCCTGAGCTGGCGCCGCCGGAGCTGACGCCACCGCTCCCGCCGCTGCCCGAGGCGCCCCCGCCGCTCGACTTGCCGCCGTCATTGCTGTCGCTGCCGCAGCCGACGAGCGCGCTTCCCCAGATCAACGCTGCCACGCCCAACGCCAATGGTCGCATGCCCGACATTCTACCGTATGCTCGGGAGGTATGGGACTTGGGGGCAAACTCGCTCTCTATCTCGGCGCATCCCGCGCCGAGCCCTTCGAACCGGAGGTCGCTCGGGGTGCAGCCTCGGCGCTCCTGAACGCCGCCCTGGACACCGCGGTCGACGAGCGCGAGGCGTTGGTATCCGAGCTGGCCGAGGATCTGAAACGTGAAGGATCGTCGCTCACGTTGAGCACGGTCATGGCTGGCGCGCTCGTCGAGCGCGGCGCCCCGGGGCGGGCGCTCGAGTCCGCCCTGTTCCCGCGGCTGCGCCGCTGGCTCGACGAGAGTGTCAAGTTGCTCGACAAGGTGCTTGGTGAGCAGCCGGCGCGAGACGCCTCCGGCGGCGACGAGGTCGACGAGGTCGACGAGGTCGACGAGAGTGAGTGGGTCGGGACGCGTCTGTCAGAGGAGCGGCCCTGGGCGTTGATCGGCGACACTTACCTCGCTGCGGTGGCGGTGCTCGGCGCCGATCCCGAAGCGCGTCGGCGGCAGCGCGAGTTATTGCCGGCGCTGCGCCGGCTGGAGCCCTATCACCCGGGGGCGGCGTGGTTACGCCAGCTCCTCGACGTGCTCGATGCCGAACCGCTGCTCGTGATCGACGTTGCCGCGGGGCGAGGACTGTCTGGCACGATGAGCGGCGTCGCCAGCAACTTCGAGCTATTCGTGCTGGTCGCCGATGCGGCGTCGGGTGATCCAGCAGGCGGCTACCTGACCCTGGTCCGCCCGCCCGCGGAGGCGGTGTCGTGTCTCACGGGTCACGGCGCGCAGGACTCGGGGCTCGTGGTCGAATGCGCCTTCAATGCCTACGCCTACACCGCGCTGGTCGAGCGCGGCTCTCTGCCCGAGGCCAGTGACTACTCGGGCTCCGCGCACTGGATCTGGGGCGAAGGCGAACCCTGGGAAATCCCCGCGGTCGATGGCACCCGGGTGCTCCTGATCGGCCCGTCCTCGTATGCTCGCCTGATCCCTGCCCAGCGCACCTACGCGTCGCTCGACGCGCAGGTCCGGCTGACACCGCTATCCGAGGCAGAGGTCGAGGCCTGGCTCTCCCGGATCGTCCTGGCCAACGCGAACTGAGCCGCGTCTCGTCGCGACGCCACCGCGCGGGGCCTTCGAGGCTCAGGCGCTCGGTTTCGGTAGTTTCGCGTTCTGAAACACCTGAGTGAGCGCCCGGATCATCGGTGCAACGTCGGCGGTAGCGGCCATTTCGCGGCACGAGTGCATGCTGAGCATCGGGTTTCCGACGTCGACCGTGCGCACGCCCATCGCCGCCGCCGAGATGGGGCCGATGGTGCTGCCGCAGGGCATGTCGTTGCGCGACACGAAGCGCTGGACCAGCGTGCCCGTCTCCCGGCACGCGATCTCGAAGACCGCGGCGCTCGGGCCGTCCGTCGCGTAGGACTGATTGGCGTTGGCCTTGATCACCGGCCCTTTGCCGAGCTGCGGCGCGTGTTGTTTGTCATGTTTGTCCGAGTAGTTCGGGTGGACTGCATGCGCCATGTCGGCACTCACCATCAGCGAGCGCGCAAACGCGCGGCTCGTCGCGTCGCGTCCCGCGTCTGCGTACGCGCTGGCCACCCGGTCGAGCACACTCGACAGGAAGCGGGATTTCGCTCCCGCGGCGCTCTGGCTCCCGACCTCTTCGTGATCGTAGAGAGCGATGACTCGCGTCGCGGCGCCGGCCGGCCCGGATGCGAGGAGCGCAGTCGTGGCCGCGTGGCAAGACGCCAGGTTGTCGAGCCGCGGCGCGAACAGGAGCTCGCCGCGTTCGCCACCGATGCACGCGGGTTGAACGTCGAACAAACACAGGTCGAGCCCCACGATCTCCGCGCTCTCGAGCTGCGCTCGCTCGCTCAAGCTGGCCGACAATCCCCGCTTCTCGTCCTTGTCTCCCAGTCCAAGGAGCGGGACCAGGTGGTTCTGTGCGTTGAGCTGGAGGCCGGCCGAGTTGACGTCTCGATTCAGATGAATCGCGACACTGGGGATTCGGCACAGAGCCTCGTCGAAGCGCACCAGGCGAGTCTCCCCGCTCTGCAGCGTCAGGCGACCGGCGACCGACAGATCGCGATCGAGCCAGGTGTGCCAGATCACGCCGCCGTATACCTCGACGCCAAACTGGCGATAACCAGCCGGGGATAGGTCGGGCGACGGCTTGACCCTGAGATTTGGCGAGTCGGTGTGGGCGCCGAGCAGGAGAAACCCGGCATGCGACGGCGGCTCGCCGCCCGCGACGAACGCCACCAGCGTGCCGCCTCCACGCACGACGAAGTGCTTCGCGCCCGGTGTGATCGGCCAGGCTTCGCGCTCGTCCAGCTCCGAGAACCCCGCGGCGACGAGGCGTCGCTTCACCTCGACAACGGCGTGATAAGGGGTGGGTGAGGCGTTGATGAACTGAATCAGGTCCGAAGCAGTGTCTCGGTCCGCGGGCTCCAACATTCTCCGACTATACTTCCGATCCCTCGCGCGCCTGAACCCCTGATTGTCCTCCGAATCGCGGGTGTCGAGGCGTATACTCCCGGGCCGTGCTGTCGCGTGACGTTCGCCTCGAAGGGTTCACTACCGACGATTGGGTGCGGCTGGCGGAGGTGTTCCAAGCGCCTCGAGCCGCGGTCGAGCGCAGCGAGCCTGCTGATCGTGGCGAGCCGGCGCAGAACAGCGACGATGTTCGTGCTGAACGCGCCAGCGCGGACGCTCGCCTCCGCGGCGGCGTGATTGCCGTGACGGCGGACGGTCAACTGAAGAAGCTCCTCGGCACCGAGCTCGGGCGGCTCGACCTCGGCGCTCAGCCGTGGCCCGAGCCCCTCGAAGAATTGGCGGCACGCTACGGCTGCCGGTGGGCGGCGGAGCTGAGGCGCGGCGCGCTCGACGAGCTGATGGAGCGCGTCGCAGCGAGGATGCGGCGCGACCAGGATTCGCTGGACCAGATCGTGCTCTTCATTGCAGTGCTGCGCGAGCTCGAGGCCGAGGGTCAGCTGAGTGTTTGGCCTTGGAAGGTCAACGCTTGGCCGATGCCCCACGAAGGCGTCTTGCTCAGGGCGTTCGACGCGCTGTGTCCCGATGGAAAGTCACTCCTCTTGGGAGTGTTTCGCGAGGGCAAGCTGTACACGAGCATCCTCGCGCGGCGCAAAGGTGCGGGTTTCGATCTGATCCTCGGTCCCGACCGCTTGCGCGCCGAGATGGGGCTCGTCGCGGGGGATTTCAGGCGTGACTATCGGCATCTGGCGCGGGCGGCGGAGCAAGCGGGTGGCCCGCTCGCGATCGGATGTTTTGGCGAGCTCGACACACTCTCGGCCTTGCTCCATCGGCCGCTTCCCGGGGCGTGGGCAGCGGCGGTCGCAGCGCGCGACGTCATCTTGTCTCCCGCAGTGCCGGCGGTGGCGTTGCCGCTGGGTGTGGACGTTGGGCGAGCCGCGTTCGTCGCAGTCCGGGGGCTCGCCGAGCGCATGGGTGCCTCGGCATGGTTGACCTCGGACGGACCGCTAGGGCCCGCGTTCTCGCGTTTCCGCGAGCTTGCCCACGTCGATCGCGACGTGCGCGAGCTCCTCGGATTTGATCCCATGTTGCTCTTGCGGAAGTTATTTTCCCGCGGGGGCGACGCCTGAGGTGGCCCAATCGGGGCGTATCCGTCGGCGCTTGGCACTGGCCATCGGCCTGACCGCTCTGATCCCGATGTTGTTCGCCATCTGGATGGCGCGCAGCATGGTGCGCCAGACGGCGTCCCGCTTCTACTTGCCCGAGATCGGCTCTCGCCTCGACGAGTCCCTCGGGTTGTATCAAGAGCTCGCGCGGACGGTGAAGGCGTCGATGCGGAACGCGGCAGCGGCCATCGCGGCGGGCCAGCCACTCCGGACCGCGGTGGCAAGCGCGGACGCTGCCGCGACGAAGCGTGAGCTGGAGAAAGATCTCGCACGCTATCCCGGCGTGGTGTCCCTGAGTGTCTACGCTGCGGACGGCAAGCTGCTCGCCGCAGTCGACCGCGGAGCACCGCTCGATCCCAAGAAAGAGAACAAGCTGGAGGTGACGCGTTTTCTGGGCGAACAAGCGCCGCCGCCGGACACCGGAAACGAGCAATACGAGCCTGAGGATCCGCCCGATGACGCAGGACTCGGCGAGGCACCCGAGGCTCCGGCAGCGAACGTGGCCAAGCTGGTGGCGGTCTTCGCCGCAGACAAAGCTCGCTTCGAGGAGCTCGAGGGCATGAGCCAGTTCGTCGACACCTACAAACAGATGGAGCAGCGGCGGGAGGTCGACGAGGAGTCGTACGTTTACTCGTTCGCCATGCTCCTCGGCATCACCATTCTCGCGGCGTTTGGCGTGGGGACTCTCCTGGCGCGCAGTGTGTCGTCCCGCATCGGAGAGCTTGCCGTCGCGACCAAGCGAGTCGGCGCTGGTGATCTCGCCATACGTGTGCCCGAGGCCGGCAGCGACGAGATCGCGGATCTGGCCCGCGCGTTCAATCGTATGCTCGGTGAGGTCGAAGCCAGCCGCGCGCGCATCGAGTACCTGCAGCGCATCGGGGCCTGGCAGGAGATGGCGCGGCGCTTGGCCCACGAGATCAAGAACCCGCTGACGCCGATCCAGCTCGCCGTTCAGGAGGTCCACCGGCGCTACGACGGGGATGAGGCGGCTTATCGCAAGCTGCTCGACACGACGCGTGAGATCGTCGAGGACGAGGTCGGCACGTTGCGACGGCTGGTCGGTGAGTTCTCGAGCTTCGCACGCTTGCCGCAGGCGCGGCTGGAACTGGCGGACCTCGCTGGATTTCTGCGCGAGCAGCGGGAGCGCATCAGTGTGGTCGACGAGGAAGGGCTGGACGCGGAGGCACCGCTCGAGCGCGGAGCCGTCTTACCCCGGGGCGTCGAGCTCGAGTTCGAGCTCCCGGAGGGCGCCGCTGAGGTACACCTCGATCGACAGATGCTCCGGCGCGCGCTGCTCAACCTGATCCGTAATGCCGGTCAAGCCATCGTGACCGAGAGCGGCCGCGTCAAGGTCAGCCTGCACCGGCAGGGTGAGTTCTTCGTCATCGATGTGGACGACGACGGTCCGGGTATCCCCACCGAAATGCGCGAGACCATCTTCGATCCCTACGTCACGACCAAGACCGAGGGCACCGGGCTCGGCCTGGCCATCGTCAAGAAGATCATCATCGAGCACGGGGGCACCGTGGTCGCGGACGCGAGCCCGCTCGGCGGTGCGCGCGTGAGGGTCCGGCTGCCGGCCAGCGGCACTCCGGCCGCGCAAGCCGTGCTCGAGGCGAGGGACTGGCAGGGGCCGCCGTCATCGGTTAGACCGAAGCCCGCAGCGTGACTGAATCGGTCGACCGGAGCAAAGACGAGCCTCGTACGGCTTGGTTGACCATCGTCTTGGTCATCGCCGCCAGCTTGATCTTCGGTCTGGTGGTGTTGCCGCGGGTGGGCGGCGGCAAATCGAGCCCCCTCGAAGGGGCTCCCGCGCCCGACTTCGACCTCGACGTCATCTCGGGTGGAGAGCTGGGCAATCGCCTCCACCTGGCAGACCTTGCCGGCAAGGCGGTGGTCTTGGATTTTTGGGCGAGCTGGTGTGGGCCTTGCCGTCAGCAGGCGCCGATCGTCGAACAACTCTCGCGCGCTCACCCGAGCGGCGACGTGGTGGTCGTGGGCGTCAACACCAGCGACGAACGCGACGACGCGCTGACGTTCGTCAAGTCGGCGTCACTCACCTACGCGATGGTCTTTGACGAAGGCACCCGGGTGGCCGCGGCGTATGGGGTGCGCAACCTCCCCACCCTGGTGGTCGTGGGCAAGAGCGGAAAGGTGACCGCGGTCCGCGCGCGGGTCGTGCGAGGGCCCGAGCTCGACCGTCTGGTCGCGGAGGCGCTGACTCGATGAGCGACTGGCGCGATGGCGCATCCTCGGGCAGGCTATGGGTCCCATGAAAAAGCGCATCGAATCCTTCGAAGAGTTCTGGCCGTTCTACGTGCGCCAGCACTCCCGAAAGCTGACGCGGCAGTTCCACTTCGTGGGAACCACGTTGGCCGTGGGGTGTGCTGCCGCGGGGCTCCTCAGTCGCAGTCGAGCGTTGCTGCTCGCGGCCCCCGTGGCGGGCTACGGGCCGGCGTGGTTTTCGCACTTCTTCGTCGAGAAGAACCGCCCGGCAACCTTCAGTTATCCCGCCTGGAGCCTGGCTGCGGACTTCATCATGTGGGGCAAGATGCTGGCCGGCACGATGGACGACGAGGTGGCCGCGGTGCTCGAGGTGGAGCGAGTGGCTTCGGTCGAATCCAGCGTGCGCCCGAACATGGCGACCGACGGCACGTTGAACTGAGGCGGAGCGCGTCCCCGCCGCTTCACGGTTGACGACACCGGCCCGCCGACGCAAGAAGCGGGCATGGCGCGTTCGGTTCAATGCGTGAAGCTCGGTCGCGAGGCAGAAGGCCTGGACAAACCTCCGTTCAAGGGTGAGCTCGGTGAAAAAGTCTTCGAGACCGTGTCCAAAGAGGCCTGGCGTGGGTGGCTCGAGCACTCGAAGATGATCATCAACGAGTTTCGACTGGACCTCACCAGTGAGCAGGGCCAGCGCGTCTGGATGACGGAGCTCGAACGTTACTTCTACGGTGAAGGGTCGGCGGTTCCGCCCGAGTTCAAACCCCACGGTTGAGCCATGCGAGTCCGGTGGCGGTATCTGGGGTGGGCGGCCGGCTTCTCGCTGGCTCTCGCGGCTTGCGCCGCCAAACCGCCTCCGCCACCGGTCATCGAGACGCAGGAGGCGCAGATCGGCGGCGCGCAGCGTCCGCCCGCTGACGAAGGGCTCGGCGCCCAGGCGGCGGGCGCCGGTGAGGGCGGCGCGAGCGCCGGGAAGCCGACAGCGCTCGATGCCACGGACACCGAGCTGCAGGCGGGGCCCGCGGTAAAACTTCTCGACGCCGGTGCGGAACCTCGCCGGGAGCTGAGGCACCGTTTTGGCAAGAACACGCAGCGGCTCGCCATGAAGGCGAAGACCCGAGTGAAAGGTGCCAATCTGCCGCTGCCGACCATCAACATCAACGCGCCGATGCAGGCGCAGATCGTCGAAGTGAACAAAGCCGGCGAGGCACGCTTCAAGTTCGAGGCTGGCCCGTTCAAGAGCGGAGGCGGCGGCGGGGCGGCCGCGCTCGGCGGCCTGATGGGCGGAGGCGGCGCCGCCCCGGAAAAGATCGCAGGCTGGGGCTGGATCACCAGCCGCGGAGTGATGAAGGAGTTCCACGTCGAAGAGGGCGCGACCGACGGTGATGCGCCGGTGGAGACGGGAGACCCGTTTCCCGAGGAGGCGGTTGGCTTGGGCGCGCGCTGGCAAGTCACGAGCTTGGTCAACGAAAAGGACGGTCCCGTTCGCCAGGTCAGCTCGTACGAGCTGACCTCGCTCGACAAGAAGTCCGCGCACACCCGGCTTTCGCGCACGCAGATCCCCGCCGGCAGCACGGACGAGACCGCGACTGCGAGGAGCAGCGGCGAGCTCGTGTTCCGGTTCGGTGAGGTCTACCCGACCGGTCGGCTCGAGATGACGCGCAACATGAAGCTGGATCTGCCGGGCCTGGACGGGACCACGCTTCAGCTGGCGTCCGAAGTTACCATCGGCAAGCGCTGAAGTTTCAGACCAGGAGCTGCTCGAGCAGGTCCAAGTTCTCGCGCTCGTTGTCGTCGATCTCGCCGTCCACCGCGATCATGTCGCGTGCGGCGTCCAAGAAGAGCTTGCGGTGTGCTCGAGGGATCTTGTTGGGGTCGATCTCTTCGGCTCGCGGTGGCGTCTTCAACCACTGCTCGACCTCTTTCTTCTCGTCGGCGTCGAGCTTCAGCTTTCCCACCAGCTTCTTGACCAGCGCCTTCTCGCTCGCCTTCACCTCGAGATCGGCCCAGGCGAACGCACACACGAACTTGAGGAGGAGCAGGCGGTCCTCCTTCTTCAGCTTCTGCATGGGCGGCAGCCTAATGCAGTTTGGTCCGCGTCGTCATCGGCGACGAAATGATCCGAGCGGGCTCTGGGCGAGCGGCGCTTGCCACGGGCACGAGCTTGCGGAAATTTCCCGCATGATTCCGCCGATTCGGGCTGCCGAATTTGCTCCTGGTACGACGCCTCTGCTACCGACTGGGGTCCCGCGCCTTCCCGAGTAGTGCGTCATGCTGCGCCCGATTGCCGTCATCGTCTCCGCCATCCTGCTGTCACGGCCGGATCTGCCGCGCGAAGAGGCGGAGCGGTTCGCGAAGGTCGTTCAGGAAGAGGCCAAACAACGAGATTTCGATCCGTTGACCGCCGTCGCGATCGTCCACAACGAGAGCGGGTGGCATCCCGACGTGGTCTCGCCGAACGGCGAGGACTACGGACTCGGTCAGATCCGTGCGCGTTTCATCGGGGCATGCCGGGGCGACGACGACCCGGTGAACAATCCGAGCGCTGAATGCCAGGCGGAGAAGAAGTCGCTGCTCGACGCCGAGACGAACCTGCGCACCATGGCGCGTATCATCAGCGACAACCGCAAGCTGTGCTTCGAGAAGGTGAAGAGCGCCGCGTTGCCCCGTTGGTTGGCAGCGTACCAGGGTCTGAATTTCCCCAAGCAGAACCGCTGGTGTGCGCCGCGCGAAAAGACCTGGCAGGTGATCAGGTATCGCGAGTGGCTCGTGCGCGAAGTCGTGGGTCCCAAGTCTGGGCGCACTCACAAGCCATCCGCGCCAGCCGAGAAACCGTCACCGAGCAAACCCCCCGCATCCGGTAGGCCGCCGGTGTCGAAGGCGCCCAGTGCAAAACCATCGTCACCCGCGAAGCCGCCCGCAAAGGCGAAACCGCCCGCAAGGGCGAAACCGCCCGCAAAGGCGAAACCGCCCGCGAAGGTGAAGCCGCCGGCGACGAAAAAACGAGCCCAGAAGGGTTGAAGCATCCCCAAATGCGTCGAGGCGAGTGACGTCGCCGCCACTCGCCTCGTGTGCCGATCAGCTTTCGCTACGTGCGCCGAACGGAAGCTCGCTCAGAAACGCACGGCAACCGTCGCAGAGCCACCTGCCTTGACCGTGGTGCCCGACGCTTTCCGTCCGTGCTCGGGGTGAATGAAGACCACGGAGTGCGGCCCTGCGCTCACCTTGAGACCGATCAGCGGGGTCGAGCCCATGGGTCGACCGTCGAGCACGACGTTGGCCATCGGGATCGAGTTGATGTTCAGCGTGCCGCCCTCGATCGCCTGCGTCGCGCCGGCGTTCTTGGTGTCGGCTTTGGCGTCGGCAGCCTTCTTCGCTTCGGGTTTGTCGGCCTTGGCAGTTCGCTCCATCTTGGCCGGGCTCTGTGCGACCGGCCTGGCTTCGGTGCGGTCCGCCGCCGGGCTTTCGGCCTTCAGGTCGTCGAGGGAGGTGCCCCCAGCCAAGATCTTCGGCTGCTCTGCCGCGGCCTGCGGCGCGACCGGCACGAGATCGACGTGCAAGGCAGCCTCGGCCCCGCGCTCGACGGCAACGGCGCGGGCCGCCGTGGTCGAAAACCCGGGCGCCTCCGCGCTGATGAAGTGCGTGCCCGCGCTGAGCTCGCCGAGGCGGCACGGGGCAGTGTCGCACTGGACGACGCCGTCGACGAGGACCCGCAGTCCGTCGACCTTTGCGCCGCCTGGCCCAGCGACCGTGACCGCGAGGGCGCCGGTCTTGGGCGAACCAATTCCCAGCGCCGACCCACCTTTGACGGCGGCGACACCCAGGGCCCCAACCACACACAGCGCTGCTGCAGCGGCCAACAAGACCAAGCCGGTGTTGCCCTTCGGCTGCGCGGTGGTGACCGGCGGCGGTGGCACACTCGCTGCCATCGGCATCAGACTGTGGGCGCGGCTCGCCGGAATGGTCTCGAGCGCGCTGCGCGGACGCGGAACCGACGGGGGCACACTCGGCGGCGCGTAGGAGCGAGCTGTGCCGCTCGGAGCAAGCAGGCTCGCCGCGGCGGACGCACGGGCAGCCTTGGAGCTCACCGGTGCTTTCAGCTCTGCCTCTACTTCGGTCACCACGGGCGGGAGCGCAGGCGGGATCATCGGCTCGCTCGGCGCGGCGAGATCTTGCCTGGACGGCGGCGGCGTCGGAACCGGAGGAAGTCTGGACGCGCTCGGCGCGGACGGGACAGGTGGAAGCTTGCCCGCGCTGGAAGGCGGCGGCGCTGCCCGGCGGCTGACCGGAGGAGGGGTGGAGCTCGACGCGCGCGGCGCCGACGATGCGATCGGGCGGGCGGTCGCGGGTGCACCGAGGAGCGGCGAGTGCAGCGCGATCGTCGGACCCTCGTCGACGTACTCGTCGTCGACCGGTCGAATCGGTTCGAGGTGAGCGGGTGCCGATGCGAGCAGCTCTTCCGCTTCGACCTCCTCGAACATCTCCGGCTTGCGCGCGCTGGGCGGCGGCGGCTTCACACTCGCGGGGGCCTTCGGCGTCGCTGGCCTGACACTCAACGGCGCCCTCACGCTGGCCGGCTGCGATCGCAGGCTGGGCGGCGGCGGGATGACTCGAGCCGACACCGGCGCACCTTTGAGCAGACTCGACGCGGCGGCAGCCGGCGCCATGAAGCGCGGCGATTTCGAGGCCGCACTGGGTCGCTTCAGGTTTGGGAAAAGTACGTCGAGGTTCGGCTTTTCGTTCGTAGGTGACGAGTTGAGGTCGACCATTTGCTCCCTTTCGCCCCGACCGGCTGTCCGGAACGGTCGCGAGACGATACACGAATTATCGGCAAAAGCACGTCGGATCAGAGAGTTTCAGGTTTTGGTAGGCTGAACCATTTCAGCACAGCCGTAACGTTTCACTGTCGCGCGCCAGAGGTGTGTCTCTGGATCCAGTTCACCTACATACCGCCACCTGCACGCGCGCCTCGCGTCGCCCGGGGCGCTATCCTCGAACGACGAAACGAGGGAGCGCGATGGATCTCGAGGCGATGCTCGAAAAATGTGAACGCGAGCAGTGGAAAGTCGGTGATCTCGATTTCAGCAAACGTCCGCGGGACATGAGCCGCGAGGACGAGATCGCCATCGTCCAGTACTTCACCGACATGGCGGGCATCGAACGCCTGGCAGGCGCGCTCTTCGCGCAGCAGCAAAAACACACGGACGACCCCACGCTGCGGCGCATCTTCGCCAGCTTCGTCAAAGATGAAGTGAGGCACGCGCACGCAGCGCAGATGCTGGCGGACTTCTACGATGTGCACAAATACGAGGTCTACCAGCTCAATCCTGCGCTCGTGAAGTTCACCCCGCACTTCGTCAACGCCGTGCGCTACCTCTCCCCGGAGATAGCCAACGCCTACATCACGGCGGGCGAGCTCGTGCTGGACGTGGCGCTCCTGCGCTCGATCAACGACTTCGTGGGTGACGAGATGAGCGCGAGTGCAATGGAGCTCATCAATCGCGACGAGTCACGGCACATCGCCGTCGACTTCCGCATGACCGAGTACTACTCGTCGCCCGAGTATCGACGGGATCTGGCGCGGCGCCCGAAACCCCGGCTGGCTCATCGGGTCAAAGGTGCACTGGCTTTGGCCGGGTTGATGTACCGGGCGGCGCCGTTCTTTCGGGGGGTGTTCTTCGAGCCCATGACCCTGACGGACCCCAGCGGGCGCCGCATCAAAGAAGCCTTCAAGCGCATGCAGATCTTGGGGACCAAACCCGGCGTTCAGGAGCACCCATTCACGCGTTTCTTGCAGGCTCTGCAGGACGTCTACAACGAACACCCGGTGGCCCGCCTGGTCTTCGGCCGCCTGATCGAGCGCATCGTGGGGATCGACCGCACGCTGCTGGCGCGGCTCTACACCGAGAGTGACCGAGAGCGGGCTCGGCGCATGAGCTTCGACGAGCTCGCAGAGGAAGCGCTCTCGGCGAAGTTCGCGGCTTGAACGGCGAGACCGCTCCGCGCGCCGCTCACTGGCAAGCGTTGATCTTGCAGACCCCCCCGACGCAGGTCTCACTGTAACAAGCCTGATCGCTCTTGCACGGGCCACCGTTGTTTTGTAGCGCCACGCAGGTGCCGGCGTCGCAGCGGGTGTAGGGGGCGCACACCTGATCGCCGAGCTCGGTGGCACACGGCTCCCCGGCGCCCGGCAGGGCCTTGCACGTGCCATCCGCCGAGGCCGCGCCGCCGTCGCAGTACTCACCCGCAGGGCAGGCGCTCGGGATCGACGCGCGCTTGCAGGCCGCGCCCGAAGCCACCTTCTTCGCGCACGCGCCGGTGGTCGGGGGGGTGCCTTCGAACACACAACTCTGGTCGGCCGTGCAGAGGTTGAGTTCCTTGAACGAGCAGGCGCTGCCGGGACCCCCGCTGAACACGTCCGAAAACGCTTTGCACTTTCCGGCGGTCTGAGTCGCTGCGCTCGCGCCTGCACACGCAAGCGTCGGCGCGCATTCGGGCGCCACGCCCCCGCCACAAGCGTCGCCGACCGCGCCGGGTTTTACGCAGGCTTGCGTCGCACCGCCGCACACCAGGCCGTCCTGGCAGTCGTCGTCTCGCTTGCAACCAGCCCCGGCGGGCTGGCGCTCACTGCATTTGCCCGGACAGGCGCTGTCGAATTTGCAGTAGAGCGAGCCTACACAATCGAAGTCGTAGTCGCAGCTCTCGCCGGCCGCGACGCTGCCTTCGGCCGCCAGATCGCAGGCCTCACTCGTGCGCTGCGCCAGGGCGTCGCAGCTCCGCGCAGCGATCTCCGCCAGGCAGTCGGCGGCCTTGGCGCCGTCGTATTTGATCTTGCCGGCAGCGACGCCCGCCGCGAGCTGCCCCAGAGAAGAGCTCTCGACCCGTGTCTTGGTGAGGGTCTCGCAGTCTTCACCCTTGCTGAACAGGCCGAAGACGTCACCAAAGCACTTCTTGTACAGACCACACTGAGCCTTGGCGTACTCCGCGGGCAGGTCCTCGATGCTGAGCGTCTTGCCGCCACCGCCGTCGTCGCTACTGCCGCCGCAGGCGACGACCACGAGGGAGACCACAGAAATCGAACTGAGCATCGAGCGCCTGAACATCAAACACCTCCGCGCGGTAAGGTCCGCTGTCCCGAGAGTGTAGCCGGTTTCTTCCAAAATGAAGCGGGCTCGGACCGGCGGGTGAAGGCGCGCTACACTCGGGCCCGTGAAAGACGGAACCGGCGCCGAGGACCGCGGGGGCACGGACGGGAGGCTGGTCGAGCTTGAGGTCCGCTACACACATCAAGACAAGACCCTCGGCGAGGTGAGCGACGTCGTCTATCGACAGGAGCAGCGCATCGAACAGCTGGAGCGCCGGCTCAAGGCGCTGGAGAAGCGCCTGCTGGAGCTCGGTGAACCCGGCGCCACCCGCGACGCGAAGGACGACGTGCCCCCGCACTACTGAGCGGCGGAGAGGCCGGGTCGTTCACGCGAGGCCGCGTTCGCGGAAGTACGCGATGGCATCGTGCAGGGTCTCGGAGAGCGGGCGGTAGGTCGCCCCGAGCTCACGCTCCGCACGCTTGCCGGTGCAGAAACACGGCAACGTGCTGTACTCGAAGAAGTTGCGCGACAAAAGCGGTTCTTTGCCCGTGCGACGCGCCGCGGCCTCCATCGCCTTGACCAGTCCGCGCGCGACCGAGGTCGGAACCCTGACGTAGCGCCGCGAGCGGCCCGCCACGTCGTCGACTGCTTGCATGAACTCGAGGGCGGTCAGGTTGTGCGCGGTCGCGATGTAGCGTTCTCCAGGCCGACCCTTGTCAGCCGCGAGCACGTGCACGCGGGCGGCATCGCGCACGTCGACGTAGCTCGCGCCGGCGTCGATGTAGACCGGCGGTCCGCCCTTCAACGTGTTCAGGATGAGCTTACCGCTCGGAGTTGGCGTGATGTCCCCCGGGCCGAGCACCACGCCGGGACACACGATGCGCACGTCGAGCCCAAAGCGCGCGAAGTCTTCGGCCAGCTCGCGGCTATGATACTTCGAGCGGCTGTAGGGGAAATCGATGTCCCAGGCCTCATAGGCGGTGTTCTCGTCCGCGAGGCCGCCCTTCGCTGGGCGCCCCAGAGACACGATGCTGGCCGTGTAGACGACGCGCTGAACCCCGGCGCGACGTGACGCTTCGAGCATGTTGAACGTGCCGCTCAGGTTGACGCGATACATGTCCGTCGGGTCGGGAGCCCACGCTTTGTAAATGGCGGCGGCGTGGAACACGGTCTCACACCCTGCGACCGCGCGCTCGCAGGCCTCGCGGTCCCTGATGTCTCCCCGAACCAGCTCGACGTCCACACCGCGCAGGTTGTCCGCCACCTCGTGTGGCAGCGCGAGCACACGCACGCTCCGGCCGGCCTGAACGAGCTGTTTGACGATCGAGCTTCCGAGGAAGCCACAGCCACCGGTCACCAAGCTGGGGGTCATGAAACGTACCTCTCAGAACCGGAAGCGGCCGCTCACGGAGCCCGGTCCGACTGCCACGCTCGCGCTTCCGGCCTCGTCTGGGGTCTTCTTGCCGGTGAAGATCAGATACAGCCCGACGCCGCCGGCGACCGCCGCGACGCCGAACGCAACGTTGGACAGCGTGCGATTGTTGATCGCCCGATCGCGCGCGTCGGCGTCGGTCTTTCCCGAGTCGTTGAACTCGCTCTTGGCCGACAGAGTCTGCACTCCGAAGAAAGCTCCGGCGCCTGCGGCTGCCACACCCACACCCAAGCTGACCCAGCCCCAGGTGCAGCTCGTACATGATTCGGATTTCGCCGGAGCTTTCTCCGGGGGTGGTTTCGGGGCCGCAACCGGCGCGGCCTTGGGCGGCGTCGGCGGCGGCGTGTCGGCTGCCAGATCGGCGGCCTCGAATTCGACGGTAAGAGTGGCGCCCGCTCGCAGCGTCACGTTTCGTTCCGCCGTGGAGCCGTCACGTCGCTTCAAGACGAGCTGGTGCTCACCTGGTGTGAGATGAAACCGAGTGGGAATGGGAGCCTCGGTGACGTGGTCGCTGCTGATCGTCGCGCCGATGGGTTTCTCGACGAACACGTAACCGAGCATCGGCTTCAACACTGCCAGGCGCGCTCGTGCGGCCTTGGCACGCCCTTCGTCCAGTCCCTCGCTGTTGAGCGCGGCCTCGAAAGCATCCGCCGCGCGCGCGAGCTCTGTGCCCTTTTCCCACGCCAGCGCCGCGTTGTACTTGGTCGCCGGGTGGGGTTTGACGCGATAGGCCTCTTCAAAGGCAGCAGCCGCGCCCGCGAAGTCTTTCTTCTCGAAGGCAGCGCGGGCCTTCTTGTCCCAGTCCGCCGCTTCGTCGGCGCGCGCACTCGGGGCGTGCATGCAGACCGAAAACACGAGGGCTGCCCCGAGCAGAGAGGCGAGCGAGGGATGTCGGCGCGTCATTTCTCGTAAGGGGTCGGCGCCAGTCCGGGCAGCTCCGGAGGCTTGGGGGAGTCTCGCACGACTTGGCCGGCGGGGGCAGCGGCAGCGGGGTGCTTCACTTCGCTGAAGGTGAGGCGCGCTGCTTCGGCCCCAGGTTCGACGGTCGTGCGCGTTTTCCGCTGGTCCTCGGCGACCCCCTCGAGCTCGATGCTCTTCTTCCGCTCGTCGGCACTGAGCGTCACCCGTGCCAGGCGGGCGTGCGGTTCGAGGCTGATGTGTCGCCCGTTCACCTTCAGCGCCTTGAGCGGCGCGTTAAACTCGACCGAGAGCTCAACGGTCGACGGCGTGGCGGCGGCGACCGCGCTCGGGCTCGGGCTCGCGGGCGTGGCCGGCGTGCTCGCCGGCGCTGAGCTTGGGGGGGGGGTATTGGTCACGGTCTCGGCCCTCGGGGTCCGCCCGCCCATCCAGATGGCGAACCCGACGGCGCCTGCGGCGACCACCAACGCGCCGATGAACAGTCCGCGGTAGCTCCGCTCGGCGGGGCGCAGGCCCGCCATGGAATCGGCGCTGATGCGGCCCGGGTTCGCGGCCCCGATGCTCGACGCCGAAATGGCACTCGTGGTGTCTTCGTTGCCCGGGCCACGGGTGCTGAGACTCCCCGAAGACTCGTGGGCGGCTCGGGATGCGGCGTTGCTGACCTTCGCGAGGCTGCCGCGAAGTTTGATGACCCGACTCACCTGCTCGCGCCGCGCGCTGATCTTCTGGCGTGCGGTGCAATCGACGAACTCGCCGACCTCCTGAGCGTCCGCCAGACCCCCCGCCGCTCGCCATGCTTCGGTCAAGCGCTGCCGCAACGCCGCGGCGTTCGGGATGCGCTGTTCGAGATCCATGGTCAGCGCGTCGGCGATCACCTGGTCCAGCTCCGACGCGATCTCCGGGCGCACGGTCTTCAAGCGCGGCGGCGGTTCGTTCACGATCTTCAGCAGGGTCGCGAGCTGATCTTCTTGTTTGTACAGGCGCTGGCCGGCCAAGATCTCCCAGGCGACGACCCCCGCAGCCCACACATCACAACGCCGATCGACCTTCTTCCCCAGCGCCTGCTCGGGCGCCATGTAGGCGACCTTGCCCTTGATGATGCCCGAGGTCGTCACGTTGACGCGTCCGGCCGATTTCGCGACACCAAAATCGGTCAGGCGGCTGACACCGTCGCTGCCCACCAAGATGTTCTGGGGGCTGAAGTCGCGATGCACGAGCTCGAGGGACACGCCATCGTCGTCCCTCAGCTCGTGGGCTGCGTGCAGCCCGGCGAGCGCGTCCATCAAGACCCGGCCAGCGATCCTGAGCGGGAGCATGTGTCCATCGGCGCGAACGGTCCGGTGCAGCCCGCTCAAGGTGTCACCCTCGACGTACTCCATGACTAGGAACACGCCGTGTGGGCCGTCTCCGACCTCGATCACCGGCACCACGTTGGGGTGGCGGATCCTGACCGCGAGCTTGGCTTCCTCCATGAGCGAGATCGACGATTCTCGCCCCTCGGCCTGCATGAACGGGTGCAGCAGCTTCAGCGCGACCTCGCGGTGGACATCCCCGACCACCGCGACCCGCGCGAGGTACACCGTCGCCATGCCCCCCGTTCCGATGGGCAACAGCAGCTCGTAACGCCCCACGCGCTCCGGAAACGTGGGCGCGGTCTCGTCGCTGGACGCGGACATGGGACGCGACAGATTACCACGCTTGGCTCCGGATTCCGGTAGCATGCCGTCCTCCTCGCCATGTCCGCGATCGACCAAGGAAAAGCCAGCGAAGAGGCGCTCGAGCTGTTCAAGGCGCTGCTTCGAATCGACACGACCAACCCCCCCGGCAACGAGCGCCCGGCCGCTGAGCTCCTGGCCCGCCTGTTCGAACGCGAAGGGATCGAACACACGGTGCTCGAGAGTGAGCCGACGCGCGCAAGTGTGGTCGCGCGCCTGCGCGGCACGGGTGAAAGAGGCCCGCTGCTCTTGAACGGTCACCTCGACGTCGTGCCAGCCGATCGCGAACATTGGAGCCACGACCCGTTCGCCGCCGTCGAGGCGGACGGTTGTGTCTGGGGACGCGGCGCCATCGACATGAAGAACATGGTGGCGATGAGCGCCATGACCCTGATCGCGCTCAAGCGCTCCGGCGCAAAGCTCGCGCGTGACGTGATCTTCGCCGGCGTCGCGGACGAAGAAGCTGGCTCCAACAAGGGCGCGCTCTTCTTGGTGAATCAACACCCGGACCTGGTGCGCGCCGAGTACGTGCTCAACGAGGTCGGGGGGCACACGCTGCACATGGGGTCGTCGCGCTTCTATCCGGTGCAGGTGTCCGAGAAGGGCATCTGTTGGTTCGAGCTGGTAGCCACGGGCGAGCCCGGGCACGGCTCGATGCCCCACCCGAACAACGCCGTCGTGAAGCTCAGTCGTGCGATCGAGGCGCTCGGGAGCACCCGACTACCGCAACACGTCACACCCGTGGTCGAGAGTTTCCTGCGCGCGCTGGCGCGGCGCGCGCCCTTTCCGCAGAACAAGTTGCTGCCCATGGTGCTCGAGCCCCGTCTCGCGGGGTTCTTGCTCGATACCATCGAGCGGCAGAATCCGGATCAAGCGCGCGGTATCAACGCCATGCTGCGAAACACCGTGTCGCCGACCATTTTGCGGGCGGGACGCAAGGTGAACGTGATCCCCTCCGAGGCTCGGGCCGAGCTCGACGGGCGGGTGGTGCCGGGGCTCTCGGTTGGAGAGTTCCTGGCCGAGGTCCAGGACGTGATCGGCCGCGACCTGCGCCTGAACATTCTGGAGCAACACGACGGCACCGTGTTCGAGACGCGCACACCGCTCTACGACGCCATCGTCGAGACCGTGGGCCGCCACGACGCCGACGGTACGGTTGTGCCCTACATGATTCCCGGTTTCACGGACTCGTTTGCGTACGCCAGGCTGGGCGCTGTGTGTTACGGCTTCTCGCCGGTGCGTTTGCCGGCCGACCTGAATTTCACGCGCATGTACCACGGCCACGACGAACGCATCCCGATCGAGGGGTTCAAGTGGGGCTTCGAGGTGCTCTCGGAGTTGGTCCGGGAGTTCTGCGCTGCGCCCTGACCCCTGGCTATTAGAGTCTCGAAACGAATTTCTCCGATGTCCAACCGCACCCTCGCAGTCACCGACCGTATTCACGAGTATCTGCTCGGCACCGTGCGCGAACCGCGCGTGCTCGCAGAGCTCCGAGAAGAGACGATGAAGCTGCCGCTCGCGCGCATGCAAATTGCGCCTGAGCAGGGTCAGCTCATGGGCCTGTTGGTCGAGCTGGTGGGGGCGAGACGTGCCATCGAGATCGGCGTTTTCACCGGCTACAGCGCGATTTCCGTGGCGCTCTCTCTGCCCGACGACGGGCGCCTGGTGGCTTGTGACGTGAGTGAAGAATTCACCAGCGTGGCGCGGCGGTATTTTCCGCGCGCAGGTGTCGAACACAAGATCGACTTGCGGATCGCCCCGGCGCTCCAGACCCTCGATGCGTTGATCGAACAGGGTGAAGCCGGCGGCTTCGACTTCGTGTTCATCGACGCCGACAAGGGGAACTACGGCGCCTACTACGAGCGCAGCCTGCAGCTCCTGCGTGTCGGGGGGCTGGTCGCAGTCGACAACGCGCTCTGGAGCGGTGACGTTGCTGATCCCGAGAACAACGACGCCGACACCCAGGCCATCCGGGCGCTCAATGCCAAGGTAGCGGCGGACGAACGTGTGACCCAGAGCCTGCTGCCAATCGGTGACGGCCTGCTCCTGGCGCGCAAGCGCTGAGGCTTGCGCGTTCGCTCAGCTCGCTTGCTGGTCGGGCGGCAGTGCCCACAGGACCAGTTCGAACAGGCGCAGGCGCTCGCCGTCGCTCACGTCCTTCCAGTACGCGCCCAGGAATTCGTGGAAGAGCTGGATGGCCAGCGCGCCGACGCCGTGCCCGTCGGCTGCGCCGGGGCGTTCACTCTCGAAGGCCGCCTGGTCGCAGGCGTTCTTCCGCACACTCGCGGAGCGCGCCGGGCCGAGCCCCACGTAACGATACGCCAGCGCGCCAGCCGCCTGAGCCGGCACGCGAGCGGCTTCTCGAGGCTCCGCCACCGCATCCAGGCTGAGCACCGCGGCGCTCGCAGCGTAGTGCGCTGCTAGTGCTGCGTGGCGCACCACGACGCTGTCGGCGTGGGGGTCGATCAGCGTCGTTTGGCCCGGGGGGCGCGCCTCGGTCGACAAGGAAGCGCGCACGGCGTCTGCGGTGGCGCGCTCGAGGGGCATCAGCGCCGAGAACAGCTCGGCGCGCGCCTTCTTCACCGCGCCCTCGCCGAGCTTCTGCCCGGCGAAGTCGGAGAGCGTCGCGAGCGCGTGCTGGACCGCTGCGCGGGCGCTCGGCGGAGCGCAGGCAACCACGGTGTTTTCGCAGATGCTGGCGCACAGGTGGAGCAGACCCCGGTGCAGCGCGTCGCCCGGTCTCGCCCGCGCGACCGCGCGCTCGAAGGCGGGCGGCGCGATGCCGGTGAGCTCGTCCGACGGCAACACGAGCGGCAGCGGGCGGAGCTTGGCCATCGGCGCTCGATTACTCGACGCTGCGTAGGTCGCGGGCGTGAAAGCCCATCAGGTAGAGCAGCGTATCGAGTCGCTCGTGATGGTTGAGGCTCATGTCGGCCACGGCCTGCAGCTTGGGCTTGGCGCGGAAGGCGATACCGAGCCCGGCCGCCTTGAGCATGAGCATGTCGTTGGCGCCATCACCGATGGCCACGGTCTGCTCGATGCGGCACTTGTAGACCTTGGCCATGTCCCTGAGCACCTGGGCCTTGCGCTCGCCGTCGACGATGGTGCCGAGCACACGTCCGGTCAGAACGCCGTTCTGCACTTCGAGCTCGTTCGAGAACGCGAAGTCGAGGCCGAAGCGTTGTTTGAGCGGCTCGACGAAGAAGTCGAACCCGCCGCTGACCAGCCCAACCCGGAAGCCCAAGCTCTTCAGCGTTCGCACGAAGCGTTCGGCGCCCGGCGTGAGCTCGAACTTCGATGCCAGATCGAGTGCGCGCTCCATGCTGAGCCCTTCGAGCAGCTTGACGCGCTCGCCGAGGGCACTCTTGAAGTCCAGCTCTCCACGCATCGCCCGGGCGGTGATCGCGGCGACCTGCTCCTTGACACCCACGAGCCCCGCGAGCTCGTCGATGAACTCACCCTTCACGAACGTCGAGTCGACATCCATCACGACGATGCGCTTGCTCCGGCGGTAGATGTCGTCGCGCTGCACCGCGAGGTCGACCCCCAGCCCCGCCCCGAGCGTCAGGAACGAGCCTCGCAGCTCCGCGAGCTCGTCGGGCCCGAGGTTTGGACCGGGCGGCAGCTCCGCCAAGAGCTCGAGCCCATCCAGGTCGTCGTCGGAGAGCGAGCGGATCTCACCGATGTTCATGTTCTTGGCGGCCATTTCTCGAGTGATGGCCGCAACCGCCTGGCCGTCCGCGAGCTGGCCCAGCACCGTGACACACAGGCCCGGAGGTGCATCCGAGCGCAGGCCCTGAGTCGGCATGAACTTGGACACCTCGAGCCGGAGGCCGAGCTCCGACGCGAAGAACAGGATCTCCCTGAGCGCCGCCGAATGGGCGGGGATTTCCACGATCGCCGAGAGCGTCAAGTAGCCGTGGAGCACACTCTGGCCGATGTCCACCAGGAGCGCTTTTTCCTTGGCGACGATCTCGGCAATGCGAGCGGTGACGCCGGGACGATCGGGGCCGGCGACGTGGAAGACGATCCGGTCGTTGTCTTTTTTCTGGGTCATGACTCGGTTCGGGGCGCGGTGATAGGATCTTCGGTGGCGGATGGCAAAGCTCATCTACGTGTTCGAGGACATTTCGGAGGCGGACCTGTCGAGGACCCCGCTCGCCGCCTTGCGGGCAATGCGCCTCGCGGGAGTGACCCTGTCACGCGCAGGCTGGCTGTCGATGTCGGCGGAGCTGCGCCGCGATCTGGTGCTGGCGGGGGCAGCGGACGCCGTGGAGCTGTCACGCATCCAGAAGTTGATGAATGCCGCGCCGATCCGAGAAATGAAGCTGATCGCCTCGATTCCGGACCCGCCGACGGACGAGGTGCCGCAAGCCGTTGGACACGCACTTGGGCCTGGCCGCAGCGTGAGCTTGGAGCTGTGGCGCGCACTCTCCGGTCTGGATCGCTACGTGCTCGCCCTGCTCGCCAACAACACGCGGCTGTTCTGGCGCGCGCTGCAGGAGATGGCGCTCAGCCGCCGCGAGGTCGGCCAGCTGTTGCCGAGCTTTGGCTGGACGGGCACGCTCGCCCGGGCAGAGGTTCGCATGTCGGGTGAGACCTTGACCCAGCTAAGATCGCCGCTCTTCATGGACGGCCGGGCCTTCGTCTTGGCGCGCGTGGCCGGGATTCGGGCGGCGCGCTGGGCCTCCGAAATCCTCGACCTTCACGCGGCGAACCCGACCGGTGCAGTCGAGCTCGGTCACTCCTTCGACTTGCAGCGCGCCGACATGCTGGTCTGGCAGGCGCACGTCAGCACCGTCGAAGGCCAGTTCTCACCATCTGCGTCCCTGCTCGCGGTCGCGACGGCCTCGGCGGCGCTGGCCGACATGCTGACACGCGCCGGCTCGACGTTCATGATCGAGAGTATTGGTCTGTCCACCGAACCGTGGCGAGCCGACGACACGGAGGACGACGTCACGATCGGTGTCTGACTTGACCCGTCGCGGTCTCTGCCCGAGACTCCCGTCGTTCCAGGAGACGAAAATGCGGATGAAGTGGCTTGGTTCAGTGCTGGTCTTTTCCGCGCTTCTCGCCTGCAAGAAAGATCCTCCTCCACCCCCGGCGGTGACGGCAGAGGCGCCACTACCGCCGCCCGCTCCGACCGCCCCCGAAGAGAAGATCGAAGACTTCCGGGGGACCTACATCTCGAACTGGGGCAAGGCGAAGTGCACCCAGGTCAAGCGCAACGTGAACTGCCTCTACGCCGGCAAGAGCGGCTCAATGGACTGCAAGGTCGTGGGCGAGAAGGAGCTGGAGTGCGACTGGGACGAGCCGGGCGCCAGCGGCAAAGCCAAGCTCGCCAAGAAGGACGACGGAAAGATCTCCGGCACCTGGGGCAACGGTTCGAGCGCCACGAACGGCGGAGCGTGGGTCTTCAAGCCCGCCGCCCAGTGAGCGGCGCGGGAGAGATTGGCTAAGGCTTGGGCACCTTGCGCAGCTCGCCGGTGCTGGTGGAAAAAACGACGTCGTAGGGACCGTCCGCGAGGGACTCGGGTCCGGACTCCTTGGGACCGATCTGGGTGACGGCTCCGCCGCCGGGCGAGACGATGAACACGCCGCCGCCTTCGAAGCCCTGGGCGTCGTCTCCACGCGCCGTCCAGGCCACGAGCGGAGCGGACTTGAAGCGAATGATCGGACCGATGTTGACGAAGCCGCTGGCCAGTTGTTTCTCCGCGCTCCCGGTCCCGTCACACGTCGTGCCCGAGAGCGTTCGGGCCCAAACGCTGCCATCGCCCCGCGTGAAGTAGAAGTTGGCTGCGTCGGCCGCAAGGCCAATGGCGTCGGTCACTGCGTTCGAGAGTGCGCTCTTGCGGGAGCCGCCTCCGGTCGGCATCACCCAAATCCCGCCGGACGCCACGAAATACACGCAGCTACCGCTGGCCACCACGGCGCCTCCGGTCTCGCTGCCCGTACCGGTGAAGATCGCCGTTCCGGTCTGCACGCCCGAGGCCAGCCCAAACCGTGCGACCCCCACGCTGTGCGTCGCGTCGGTATCGAAGGTGACATAGGCAAAACCGTCGGTCGCCACGTACAGGCCACGCGCAGCGAGCAAGCTCGCGCTCGGGATCGTGATCTCGTCTTTGACTCCGCCGGCCTTGGTAGTCCGGACCAAGCTGCCTCCGGCGCCGGAGTTGCGGCCGCCGACCGCAAAGAGAAACGTCGACGTCGACGGCACGGCGATGGCACCCGGCTTCTCCAGGGTGGGGGGCAGCGTCTCGGGGGTGCCTCCGGCTACCGGTGTCCGCGTCAGCGCGGAACTCGCGACACCCGCGACCGAGTGGAAGACGTCCGTCTCGTCCACACCGAAGACGATGGGGGCTGTGCCCGCCCACAGCTTGGTGACGGGGAACTTCGTGGGATCGTAGGGCACGGTCCCGGCGCTGCCGCCGGCGCCGCCGCTGCCACCGGTCGCGCCGGTGCCGCCGCTGCCGCCGGTCGCGCTGGTGCCGCCGCTGCCGCTCGCGCCCCCCGCGCCGCCGCCGGCAACTCCGCCGCCTGCGCTGCCGTCCTTCTTCTCGTCGATCCGGGCTTCGTCCAGGGATTTCAGGCAGCCGGTGGCCGCGAGGGCGCCCACGACGAACCACACGCGAAGGCGAAGCGGGGAGGGCGCCGGCATGCTGGCCGAAGCATACCACCCGCCCTCACGCGCGGTCGAGTTGGTGCCGGGCTCAGCCCGCCGCGGCGGCGACCTGCGAAGCCGGGTCCGATTTCAGCCCAAACGCGACCTCGATCAAACGCGCCTTGGCCTTGGCGAAGGTCTCGTCGACGACCGCCGGCCCGTTCTCCTTGGCGATGTCCCGGAGCTCGAGGCTCGCGCGGGCGGCGAGGGTGAGCGCCCTTGGAGCTGCCTTCGCGGCCCCAAGCAGGCCACGGCCCGCGAGCGCCGCGTTCTTGCTCAGACTGGTGGCGCTGCGGCGCCAGAGCGGAGTCGCGGCCAGGTGCGCCGCCTCTTTCACGAGATCCGTCGTAGTGCAGCCGCCGGCGTGGGGCGCGCGGTGCAAGGACGACGCGAGCCGGGGGTGCGCTCGGAGGTAAGCGCGCGTCGTTTCGAGATCACGCCCGGTCGAGGCGAGGGCTGCCAGAACTTCCGCCTCTGCCGCCTGGCGCGCCTTGAACAGGTACATCTGTACGCGCGAGTAGAAGTTCACCGCGCCGTCGCCGCTGGTCTCGACCGCACAGAAGATCGTTCCCGGGTACTTCTCGGTGATCAAGGACTGCACGCCGTCGCTCACGCTGCCCGACGGCATACAACCAAACGGCTTCACGCTGAGCGTCATGGTCGCCTTCTGTTTGACCACGTTCAAGATGAGCTTGCCGACCTCCATGTGGCCTTCGCCGCCCCGCAGATCGTTGTTGTAGTGCGGCATGGCGGCGTCGGCGACGTCGGCCATGTTCGGCAGGTGGTAGCCGTGAAGACCACCGAACCACGCGTAGGTCTGGAACACGACACGCAGCCCCTTGTCAGCTGCCCAGAGCGCTGCCTTGCGCTTGGCCACGCCGTATTCTCCGAGACCCTTGTGGCCAAATCGCCCGCCGTCGTCGGCGCGCAGCTCGGCGCGATTCTCGGTGTCCCAGGTGACCTCCCAGATGTTGTAGAGCAGCCAGGCGGTGACCAGCTGGATGTCGACCTCGGCCCCCTCTTTCTCGAGGAAGCGCTGCAACTGGTAGTTGCCGTCGCCCTCGGTCGTCATCGCCCAGAATTCCCCGATGATGGCCACGCGGGGTTTGATCATGGTGCGATCGACCTCGACCTGCTCCAGCACCTTTCGCGAGCGGTACAGCGCGCCGAGGATGCTCTTGCCGTTCGAGAGCGCCTCGTGACAGATGCGTTTTGCCTCGTCGATGGCGCGATCGGTGGCACCGGCCTCGACCTCGTATGGACGAATTCGGTAACCGACGGCGTTCAACACATCACCCGCGAGGATCGCCTTGACCAAGGCCAGGAAGAACTTCGGGTTCAGCTCGAGCCCGCTCTCCTCGCCCGTCGCCTGGGAGAGCCCGCCCTGCTGCTGGAACAACATCACGCGGAAGCCGTCGAAGCCCGCGTCGCGGAGCGCTTTGCGGTACTCGGTGACGTACATGCCGAAGCGGCACGGCCCACACGCCCCAGCGGTCAAGAACACGAACTTCGAGATGATCTCTTGAGGGCTCATGCCCTTGTCGTCGCGCAAGTGAACCAGGAACTTCACCAGGTTGCCGACGGTGAAATACGTCGGGTTACACTGGCCGCGGTTGCCGAACTCTTTGCCGTAGCGCAGCGCATCGTTGTCCGGAGCGTCGAGGGCGAGCACCGAATAGCCGACCCGTTTCAGCGCCGCCTCCACGAAATAATCGTGGGCCATGGTCAGGCCACCCACGAGCAACGTCACGTTCGCGCGCTCGCTCTTGGTGAAACCCAAGTTGGCCATGTCCTCCACCCAGCGCTCGCGGTCCTCTAGGCCGAGGCGCGCACGCTCGTCGGCCTCGAATTGACGGAGCTCCGCGTCCACGTCCACGTCGGCGAGAGGAAGGCGCTTCTTCGGGGGGTCGAACGATACGGACTGAGTCATGCGGTTCTCCTGGTCTCTTCCTGTTGGTCTGTGTGGCGGGCGTTCATTCAGCGGGGACGGCGGTTGGTGCGCTCTCGACGGGAACGATGCGGCCGTCCAGCTTCTTGCCGAGGCGGACGACGTTCTTTGGTAGCTCGATGGGGGCCGGGGGGGCCGCGTACGCCCGGAGTCGCGCCCCAAGCTCCTCGATCTGCTGGTTCAAGCTCGGGTCGGAGCGTTTGGCGCCCTCCAGCTGCTGCCGCTTGAGCTCGAGCAGCTCCAAACGTTTCTGATCGATGGCCTGGGCGAGCTCGGCGCGTTTGTGCGCTTGGTCTTCCAGCCGCTCGAGCTGCATGCGCAACGAGTGGGCATACGTCTTCACTCGGATCTTGATGCTTCCGCCAGGTTTGTTGGCGTCCAGATCGTGGAGCGCCGCTGCCGGGGTCTTGGCCGTCTGCAAGATGGTGTCGATCAACCCGTAAGTGGGCGAGTCGTGGCCACACTTGAAGCTCGACAGATCCAGGACCGCGACGTTCGGATGGCGTGAGGCGAAGGTTGCGGCCCAGACCTTCTGTGCGCTGTTGGCCGAGTAGTTCTCGGGCCAGACGTGGTTGATCTCGAGCGCGCTCTTGATGCGGCGTTCGCCCAGATCCTTCTGGTAAAACCGCGCGAGCCACGCCGGATCCCTGGGGATCGAGCGGATGCTGATGATCGGGTAGCCCAGCACCTGAAACTCCTCCGGGATCGAGTGGTTGAGCCCGGGATCGGAGTGGTAGGGGCGGTTGAGCACCAAGATTGCAATGCGGTTCTCGTGCTCGACCGTCTCGAGGATCGCGAGGCCCTTCTCCTGCAAGTCGAGCTCGAAGGCTTCGAGCGCCTTCCACCCCTCGCGACAGGCGTGGTCGTTCTCGTCCTCGGTCATGCCGAGGCGCGGGCCCCAGGTCTCGAACATACGCTGCGCCAGCAAGGTCGGCTCAGTGAACGACAACGCCGGGTCGATGTACTCGATGTTGCGCTGCTGGAAGAAGTCCACCTCCTTGGTGAAGGCGGCCTTCATCACATCCGGGGTGCCCGCCACGATGGGACACGAGGCGTTGTCCATCGTGTCCGTGACGAAGTTCGGGACATGGGTCAGGATGGGGAAGAAGATGTGGGTGAGCGGTTGCTGCCGCTCGGGCGCGTGTTTGTGAAACAGCAAGTTGTGGATGTGCGCCTGCACGACCTTGCTGGGGAAACACGGGTCAATCGAGCCGTACTTGCCACCCTCCACCCACATCTCCTCGGTGGTCGGGTCGCTGAAGATCACGTTGCGTTTCGGCACGCCGAGCGCCTCCAAATAGGTGCGGAAGAACGGCGCCGTGGAGTACATGTTCAGCACACGCGGCATGCCGACGCGCACGTTCTTGCGAGCGGCCCAGCTGGCGCTCGTCGAGCGCTCGAACGCCCGGGTGAACGTCTCGCGTTTGACCCGGAACAGCCCGCGTTTGACCCGCACGTCCTCGAGCGGTGAGCCCGCTTCCGGCATCGGAGCCGGCTCGTAGAAGTGCTGGAAGGCGTGACGCCCTTCGTACTCGACCAGGTTGGGGTGCTGGGCGGCGATCTTCTTGCGCGCGGCGACCAGCTCGTGCATTGCGTCTTTGCTCTCGACGGTGCCCTTCTCGCAGGAAAAGCCCGAGATGTAGCGGGCGTTCGAGCCATCCGGTCGCCGGGCGTCGATGAACGTGCGTTTGCACTCGTTGGCGCAGAAGTGACACACGGTCTCTTCGTCGTTCTTGGTCGTGTACTCGAGGTTGAGCAGCCCTTCGACGCCAATGAAGCGCGTGGTGCCGACGCGCTTGAAGCGACGCAGCGTCTCCATGGCCGCGCCGATCGCGCCGGCCTCACCGGTGTGGGGATGCACGTAGACCTCCGCGTCCGGAACGCGCTGTTTGATGTAGTCGACCTGCGCCTTGACCGCCGCCATGTTGTATTGAGTGCCACCTTGGAGCACGAACTTGCGGCCAAGCGAGGCGAGGCGGGGGATCTGCACCACGTACTGCCAGACGTTTTTCGGTAGCACCTGCGCCAGCCCGGCGAGCAGCTCCTCTTTCTGGAAACCTTCCTTCTGGAAGTTCACCCGGTCGGTGTCCAGGAACACCGCGCAGCCGTAGGAGAACTTCGGCGCGAGCTCGGCCTTGAAGGCGTTCTCGGCGTACTCCGTGACCGGCAGGCCAAACTGGTCGGCCATCGCTTGCAGCAGCATGCCGTTGCCGGCGCTGCAGCTGTTCGACAGCTTGAAGTTCTGGATGTCGCCGTTCTTCATGAACAGGACCTTGATGTCCTGCCCGCCGATGTCGCAGATCACGTCGACGTCACCGAAGTAGTGCACCGCGCTCATCATGTGCGCGACGGTCTCGACCACGTTGACGTCTGCCAGCACACACTCGTCCAGCACGTCGGCGGCGTATCCCGTCGCCCCGAACCCGATGCATTCGAGCGTCGCGCCTTGGCTCACGACGTGTTCGTTCAGCTGAGCGATGAGCTCCTTGGCGTCCTTGATCGGATTGCCCCCCGAGAGCTGGTACGCCTTGGCGACGATGCTGCCTTCTTCGTCGACCAGCACGGCCTTGCTGCTGGTCGAGCCGCCATCGAGCCCGATGACCGCGCGCACGACCTGCCCTCTCTCGAAGCGGGCGGGCTCGAAGCGCGGGATCTTGTAGGTCTCGATGAAGTCACTGGTCTCGGTCTGGCCGACGGAGAGTGGCGGGCCGGCTTGTTCGCCGAGGCGAGCACGGCGCCCGTGGTTGATGAACTGCTCCAGGGTCTCGATGCCTGTGAATCGGCCTGCGTCGCCGCCCTCACTCAGGCCGTACGCGGCCGCGCCGAACGCGGCGTACAGATCGCTCTTTTCTGGTACGAAGATCTGCTCCTCGATCGGCACTTCTTTCGGGTAGTCGTAGCCGCGGTCGCGCCAGGTCTCCGGGATGCGCTTCTGCCAGCACTCGCGCAGGAAGGGCAGGTAGGTGTTCGGGCCACCCAAGAGCAGCACGCGTCCTCGAAGTGTGTTGCCGCGTGTCAGCACCGACAGGTTCTGCAGCACGATGGCGTCGGCGAGGGAGTTCAGGACCTCGTCCTTCGGGATCCCCGACTTGACCAGGTTGACGATGTCGGTTTCGGCGAAGACTCCGCACTTGGCAGCCACGTGGTGCAGCTTTTCGTCGTTGAAGTGGAGCGAAGTGGCGAAGCCCGGCTCGGCGCCGACCTTGATCATGCACTTGTCGATGGTGGCGCCGGTGCCGCTCGCACACTTGTCGTTCATCGAGGTGAGCGCGGTCTTCTGGCCGGTGCTCTTGTCCTCTCGGAACATGATGATCTTCGCGTCCTGTCCGCCGAGCTCGATGACGCTGAGCACATCGGGGTGTTTGCGCTCGACCGCCAGGGTCACGGCGTTGACTTCCTGGACGAACTTGCCGCCGGTCGGCGGCGCCAGCGGACCCGCGCCGGAGCCCGTCAGGAAGATGCGCCAGGCTTCACGCGGCTGGTCGGGGAACGCTGCCAAGATCGCCTGCAGCAGCTCGAGCACCTTCTCGGGTTGTTTCGTGTGGTGGCGCTGGTAGTCGTCCCAGAGGATGTCGAGGGTGTCAGGGTGCAGGACTACGGCTTTGACGGTCGTCGAGCCGACGTCCATGCCGATGATCAGATCGTGGGAGCTCATGTTTCGCCCTCGTGAAGCGCGCCTTGTACCCAGCCCCTGCTGAACTGACGCCGGCGTCAGTGTACGGATCGGGACCATGAGGGCAAGCAGGCATTGAGCGAAGCCCCCCCCGACCCGACGCTTGGCGGGTGATTTGGCCCAGTTCTCCGGCCGGGAGGCTTCGGGTGACCCGGCCGCGCCGCGTCGCTGCTCCCGCTCGGAGCATGCTGACGTCCGTGTCACTCGGCAGTCCACCCCCCGCCACAGGGGCCCGAGGGGGGCTGCTAGAGTCCCGCGAATGTCGCGTACGACGAAGCTCGGTGGTTCCCTGCTGCTCGCTTGCTCGCTGCTTCTTGCCTGCGGCTCCGACGACAAGACACCGGCTCAGGATTTCGCCGCTCGTTATGGAGAGCTCCTGTGTCCGCGGCTGACCCCGTGCTGCAAAGCCGCTGGCGACGACAACGACGAGGGAGCTTGCAGGCAGTTCATCAGTTTTGCATCGGCCGCCCAGGGCTCGAAGCTCAACCAGGCCGCGGCCGATGAATGTCTTGCCGCGCTCCAGAGCTGGAGCTGCGAAGAGCCGGAGCCGAAGGCGTGCGACGCGGTGTTCGCCGGCTCGTCCGCTCCCGGCTCGGGCTGCGACTCGAGCTCCGACTGCGCCACTCCCGCGGAGGGGGGTGTCAGCTGCCACTACTCGTCCGGAAGTGGCTCGGGCACCTGCAAGGTCGAGCCGGTCCCCGCGGTAGGTCAACCCTGCGGCTCCAAGGGGAGCACTGCGACCGAGTACTTCGTATGCGAAGACGATCCGGCGCTGTATTGCGACGTGGACACCTGCAAAGCGAGAGCCGCTCTCGGAGCGCCGTGTGCCGGCTTCTCGAGCTGTGTGAAAGATGCGACCTGCCAGTCTACCTCGGGGGCATCCGGGACTTGTGTTGCGCTCACCCCCGTCGGCGGCAGCTGCGACTCGGTCGCTTGTATCGAGAGCGCTTACTGCACACCGGCCAAGCAGTGCGTGGCGAAGAAGGCCAGCGGCGAGCCGTGCTCGAGCTTCGAGGAGTGTGTCGGCTTCTGCGACACCGACACGGGCAAGTGTCGCGCTGGCGCCACGGTTTGTTTCACCAAGAACTGACCCGCGTTTACACGCCAGGGTCCGACCACGTATGGTCTCCGCCGTGGCCCGCGCGAAGACCAAATCGCCAGCGTCGGAAAGAGCGCGGGGTCGCGGCAAACGCAGGGTGGCGGCGTCCAAGGCCGAGCGCCGCTCGCACATCCTGGCGGCCGCTCGCGATGTGTTCGCCAAGCGGGGCTACCATCAGGCGACCATTGACGACATCGTGGCCGAGACCGGCGTCGCCCGCGGTACCTTCTACCTCTACTTCGAGGACAAGCGCTCGGTGTTCTCCGACCTCATGGATCGGTTCTTCACCTCGCTCACGATGGCGATCAATCGCATCGACGTAGCGCCGGGCGCAGCGCCGGTGGCCGAGCAGGCGCGCGCCAACGTTCGCGGCATCATCGGCATGTGTCTGGCGGATCGCGCCATGACCAAGATCCTGCTCTCTGATGCGCAGGGCGTAGACCCGGCCTTCGACCGCAAGCTCTCGACCTTCTACGACGCTGTGGTCCAGCTCCTGACCGACAGCCTGCGCGAGGGTCAGAAGCTGGGCATCGTCGCGGACGGTGAGCCGCGGGTGATCGCCTACCTGACCATCGGCGCGCTGAAGGAGCTGCTGTACCAAGCCGTGACGCTGGGCTTGGCGGAGGAGAGCGCCGAGGTGCTCTCGCAGCAGGTCTTCGATTTCGTCAGTCAGGGTTACCTGCGAGTGCACGCCCGGGAGCCCAAAGGGCGTCGGGCTCGCTGACGCTCGGGGCGGGCCGCGCTCAGTTGAAGATGGGCGTCGGCCAGGTCGGACAGAATGCGCAGCCGCCGACCGGACATGGCATGCAGAAGTTCCGCTGGCACGAGTCCGCCGTGGGGCAGCCCGAGTAGTCGCAACCGGCCGGCACCGCGAGCTGAGCGTAGCCGCCGCTGCTCGGCGGGAGGCCCGGCTGGGGTGTGCCTGGACAATAGTAGACGGTCGCAATGCAGTAGCCCGCGTTGGAGCTGAACTGCCACTCGTCGCCGGCCACACACGTGCCGTTGCCGTCGCACCCGAACACGAAACCACCCGTGCAGCCCGCGCCGGTGCAGGCGCTGCCGTTCGATTTGGGCGAAGACGTGGCGCATACGGCCTGACCGGTACTGCACTGGGTCACACCATTCATGCAGGCGTTCGACGCTGAGCAGCTGGCGCCGGTCTGGCAGGCGTTGCAGTTACCATTGTAACAAACCAGGTTCGAGCCACAGCTCGTGCCGTTCTGCACATTGGTGGTCGCGTTGCACACGGAGCTGCCGCTACTGCAGCTGACTGAGCCGTTCTTGCAAGGGTTCGACGGAGTGCAGCCGCCGCCTTCGCTACACGCCTGACACGTCCCGCCGTTGCACACCATGCCCGAGCCGCAGGACGTGCCCGAGGCCACGTTGGTCGTTGCGTTGCACACGCCCTGCCCGCTCGAGCAATCGAGCGCGCCGTTCTTGCACGGGTTGGACGGCACACACGAGCTGCCGCCGGCGCAGTTGCTGCACGACCCGGCATAACAGACCTTGCCGGTGCCGCAGCCCGTCCCGCTTTGAGCATTGCCTGCCGCGCTGCACACCGGACTGCCCGAAGAGCAGGTCAACGTTCCGGTCTTGCACAGCTGTGAGGGCGTGCAAGAAGCACCATCCGTGCATGTGATGCAGGAGCCGCCGGCGTCACACACCTTGCCGGCGCCACAGGCGGTGCCGGCCGCCAGGCTCCCGGTCACCAGGCAGACCGACGCGCCCGTCGAGCAGTCCGTCGATCCCGTCTTGCAGGCCGTGCTCGGCGCGCAGCTCTGGCCCTGGGCGCAAGCGACACACGCTCCCTGGCCGTTGCAGACCTGTCCCTGTCCACAAGACACACCCGCAGCGGTGAACCCGGTGTCGTTGCACTTGGGCGCTCCGCCCGAGCAGTCGACGCTGGCGGTGTGACAAACCGCCGACGCGGCGCAGCTTGCACCCTGCACACAAGCAGCGCACTGGCCGTCGGTGCCGCAGACCTTCCCACTCGGGCACGTGCCACAGGCGAGGTCGTTGCCGCAGTCGTCCTTGAAGGTACCGCAAGCCTTGCCGAGCTCGGCGCAGGTCTTCGGCTTGCAAGCACACGCGCCTGCCCCGTCGCACGCTTGCCCCGCGCCGCAGCTCGTGCCGGCCGCTGCGTTGCCGGTGTCGGCGCATTTCGCTTCACCGCCCGCACAAGTCATGCTCGCGGTCTTGCAGGGGCTCGAGGCGGCGCACGGGTCGCCTTCGCTGCAAGCGCCACACGTGCCGCTCGTCCCGCAGATCTGCCCCGACGGGCAACCGCCGCAGTCGAGGTTGCCGCCACAACCGTCGTTCGGTGCACCACACTCGACACCCGCCTCTTGGCAGGTCTTGGGGGTGCAGACGCAGTTGCCCTTGCCGTTGCAGGTGAGGCCGGGACCGCACGCCTTACCCTCACTGATGAATCCGTCGTCGACGCACTTCGGGGCTCCGCTGCAGTCCATGCTCGAGGTGACGCAGAGCTTGGAAGGTGAGCAGGCAGCGCCCTCGGTGCAGGTCACGCATTGGCCTTTGTCAGAGCAGAGCAGGCTACCCGTGCACTCCCCACACGACAGGGTGCCGCCGCACCCGTCCGAAGCAATGCCGCACTGTCGACCACTGTCCGCACAGGTGGTTGGTTTGCAGCCGCAGCGATTGGCCTTGCCGCCGCCGCCGCAGCTGAGCCCTGGCGGACACGCGCCACAATCGAGCGGGCACTTGCCGTCGTCGTACTTGCCGCACTCCGCGCCGGAGGCCACGCACACTCCGGGGTCCGGAACGCAGATAGCCGCGTCGCCGTCCGGCTTGCCGCTGTCGGACGTGCCAGCGTCGGCCGAGCCAGACTTCAGGGAGTCCAGATCCTGGCTGAGTGAGCACGACGCGGCCGTGAGCGCAGCAACGATCGCGGAGGCAACCAAGCTCACCGCACGTCGAATCGAGGGCGCCCGCCAAACCATGGTCGGTCCAAAGGTAGCGCCGAATGTGCCGAGGGGGAAAGCCGAGGCCGGCTTTCTTCGCCGTTCTTTGGCGTTCGCCTGACGTCCCGACGTACGATCGCGGCGAGCCTGCATGTCCGAAGAGCCCGCCGCGGGCAGCACCACGCGCGTCGTTGCGTTCGACTTCGAGAAGAAGGTCGAGCGATTCCTGCAGCTATCCGAGGTCCGTGGCGCGATCGAGGCCGGCCAGTACGTGTGGATCGACGTGGACATTGGCGACGCAGATGCAACCCGCACGGCCCTGGCCGAGCTCGGGCTTTTCAACGAAGAGATCGTCGAAGACGCCTTGACCCGTGAGCCGGCGACACAAACCGCGCGTTATGACGGCTACCTTCATCTGGTGATCTCCGGCTGCCGCCTCGTCGGCCGACACTTCGATCTCGAGCGGGTCGACTGCATCATCAGCGACCGCTTCCTGTTCACGCTTCACCGTGGCGCCGTGGTGTTCCTGGAGGCCCTGAAAAAGGACTACTCCCACGACTTCATCGCCTTCGCCAAGAGCCCGAGCTTCCTGGTGTACGAGATCTGGGATCACCTGACCGACAACTACCTGGCCGTACAGAAACGCTTCGAAGAACGGGTCGAAAAACTGCAGAACGAGCTGATGAAGGAGGTGGACGATCGGGTCTTTGCCAGTGTCTCGGAGCTGGGCGCCGACCTGCTTCACTTCCGCAAGGTGGTCATGCCCGCCCGCGCCGTGCTGACCGATCTCTCGACGCGAAAGTCCCTCTACATCAGCGAGGCCACCCAGCCGTTTCTGGCAAACATGGTCGGGACCCTCGAGCGGGTGTTGCAGGATTTGCTGGTCGATCGCGACGTGCTCTCGAACTCGCTCAACCTGTACATGTCGCTGGTCCAGCACCGGACCAACGAGGTGATGAAGAAGCTGACGGTGGTCAGCGTCATCTTCCTGCCCCTCACCTTCTTGTGCGGTGTGTACGGCATGAATTTCGACCACTTGCCCGAGCTCAAGTGGCAGTACGGATACGCCATGTTCTGGGGCATGGTCTTCGGCATCGTCTTGCTGATCGCGCTCGTGTCACGCCGTGCGAAGCTGTTGTGAGCGCACGAGCGGCCCGCGATGGCGGTTGACGAGACGGCTCGGGTCCGTGATCGTCCAGGGCGGAGGCCGGAGCATGCGAGCATGCGAAGGGTTTCGATTGGACTGTCGGTCATCGCCGCGCTGGCGCTTGCTTTCGGGTGCAGCAGCGATGCTGGAGACACGGGGTCGGGTGGGGGAGACGCTCGCCAGAAACCCGTGGGTTGCTCGGGCAAGTGCGATTCCCCGACGGATCTCTTCGTCAGCCCTTATGTGGCCGACGTCGCCAAGCTGAACGCGATCTGGCCCGGCGAGCCGGCCATGCTGAAGGTGGAGGACGCTTACACGGTGCTGGTGGATCTGGCGCAGGCGAAATTCCCCGCGCCGACCCACTTGTTCAGATGAAACCTGGTGTGCTCGAGGCAATGGCGATGAACGAGCTGCCGGCGACGGATCCGAAGCGCATCGCCGTGGAACAGCTGTTCGACGCGCTCGTCGCGGTGGTGAAAAAGAGCTACGCGACCTACACGGAGTTCCAGGCCGCGCTCGAACCGCTCATGGCCCAGGCCCGGAAGATGACGGATCCCCGCGACGACAGCGGCGCGGGGTACTTCGTGCCGCCGAGCCTCCTGCACGTCGTGGCTCAAGGCAAACATCCGGGTGGCCTGATCGGGCTCGCGTATGTCGGCCACGGCATCCATTGGTCCGCGGTGAGCCTGCCGGCGACGCCCGCTCCCGCCGAGCCGAGCGACAACGGCTCGCTCGAGGTCGTCACCAGCGACAACCCATTCGCAAAGAGCTGCCGCTCGTCGTGCGGGGGCTCCTCGCCGGACGGCTCGTGTTGGTGTGATGGCTCCTGCAGCGAATACGGCGACTGCTGCTCCGACAAGGCGGCGCTCTGCCCCTGAACGGACACCCTTGACCGCTGGATAGCGCGGCATTCCGCAGAAAAGTTGGCCGCCTGAGATTTCCCACTTGCCCCCACAGATACTTACATGTAGGTATTTGGGGCACACGGGGTGTTCACCCGTGAAGGGAGATGGGCCAGATGAAACTCCGCAACGTTCTCGTCCTCGGCGCGCTGGTTTCCGTCGTCGCTTGCAGCGGCGATCCCTCCGGCACCGGCGGAGGCAGCTACGAATACCCATCTCGCCCGCCGAAGCTCGGCAAGGCTGAAGGCTGGGACTACAAAAACGATCCCAAGAAGCTGGGCGACTTCTTGAACAAGGATCTCGTTTACAGCATGGGCGAGCTGCCTCTGGAAGGCATGGCCCAGAACACACCCTGGCCCGACACCTACTGGCCAACCTACAAGGACAGCACGAACACGCGCTGGAAGGCCAAGGACGAGCTCAGTCCTCTCGAGAAGTACGACGTTGCGTTCAACGGCTGGAAGGCCGACGCGGAGTTCATGAAACTCCGTCCCTTCGACGCCGACAACTGCGCCGCCGGGACCAGCGCTTGGGACAAGGATTACTACGAGAAGCTCGGCCCGGCCGCCAAGTACCAGAGCGCCAACAAGGGCAACGAAGCCTCGCGCGATGGCGTCGACAGCGACGGCGACGGCCAAGTCGACGAGTGCGATGACAACGACGGCGTCGAGTCATGGTGGGGCCTCTGCCACGCCTGGACGCCGGCGGCGCTGAACGAGGTCGAGCCGAAGTTCCCGGTCGAGTACCAGGGCGTCATGTTCTACCCGTCGGATATCAAGGCGCTGCTCATCACCATCTACGACCGCAGCAAATCGATCATCGTGGGCGGGCGCTGCAACACCAAAGAGGTCGAGCGCGACGAGCACGGTCGGATCAAGGATCCGAACTGCCGCGACACCAACGCGGGTTCGTTCCACGTGATCGTGACCAATATGCTGGGGCGGTACAAGATGGCCATCGCCGAGGACCGCACCTACGACTACCAGGTGTGGAACCAGCCCGTGCACGACTTCAAGGTGGACAAACTCGAGGAGATCGACGTCGCCAAGGCGAATGCGCTGCTCGGCATCGAGGGCGCCGACTACCCCTACAACCCCGAGGCGAAGCGCTTCTGGGAGGTCGTGGTGACCATGCACTATGTCACCGAGTCCCACGCCACGGACCACCCACTGGTGCCAGAGATCGGCAGCTATCTGCGCACCGACAAGTACAACTACATCGTCGAGGGCGACGCCGACGGCAAGATCATCGGCGGTGAGTGGATCAAGCCAGGCTCGAACCACAGCATGTGGGGATTCAGTGAGCAGCCGGATTTCCTGTGGACCAGCGTCGGCCCCGCAGGGGACGTGACGAGCAATCCCTTCGTGTCGTACGCCAAGGTCAAGGAGCTGCTCGCCAAATCGCAGATTGACCCCAACGCGCCGCCACCGCCTGCCGAGGCAGGGGTCTGCGCGGGCAAGTGTGAGTCTGCGGCCGCTCAGACCGTGGACGGTCGAACCTGTTACTGCGACGCGCAGTGCTTCAGCTACGGCGATTGCTGTGAGGGACGCGCCGCGGCGTGTGGTGGCCCCGCCGGCGGGAGCTGCAAGGACTACTGCGGCCGAACCGACGCGGCGCCGGGCAGCTCCCCCGACAATCTCTGCTACTGCGACCCGCAGTGTGGTCAGCGCGGCGACTGCTGCTCCGACTTCGCGCAAGCCTGCAACTGAAGCGGCGTGCTGCTCGAACGGGTGCGGCTCGAGAGAGAGCTGCGCCCGTTGCTACGTTCGGGTTTCGGACCCACCCCGGCGGAGTCCCGGTCGAGGGCGGATCCCCCCTCAAAACCCAGTCGCAGCGGGTTTCGACCTGCACACCCGCTTGACCGTCAGGGGCGGGGGGAGCAGATGGCAGAGGCCATGGATTTCAGCTCGCGCGCCCCGAATGCCCTGTCGCTCGGCTTCGTCGAGGACCTCTACGCGGCCTACGTCGCGGACGCGCGCTCCGTCTCAGAAGACTGGCAGCGCTACTTCGCCTCGCTCGGGGACGCTGGCGCACCACCAAGGCTCGGCCCGACCTTTCGCCCGCACAGCGTCTTCAACCCGGGCAACGGCGCGGCGCGCGGCCCGCTCCGGAGAGAGCCCGGCGCTGTGCAGGTCGCAGACGTCAGTGATGCGGTCGTGCGCCAGGACCGCGTCGATCAGCTGATTCGCGCCTACAGAGTCCGCGGGCACATGATCGCGCGGATCGATCCGTTGGGTCTGCCGCGCGCCGATCAGGCCGAGCTCGCCCCGGACTACTACGGGCTCACCGCAGAAGATCTCGACCGCAAGTTCAGCGCCCGGACGATTGCTGACGGTCGGGTGATGACGCTGCGTGAGATCCTCACGCTGCTCCGGAATACCTACTGCCGTTCGATCGGCGTGCAGTTCATGCACATCGACGACCTGGGGGTGAAACACTGGCTTCAGGAGCGCATGGAGGGCTCCCAGAACCATCTGAGCCTCGGCCGCGAGGAGCAGCTACGCATCCTGACCAAGCTCACCGACGCTGTGATGTTCGAGGAGTTCGTCCAGCGGAAGTACCTGGGCGCCAAGAGCTTCTCTCTGCAGGGCTCCGAGAGCCTGATCCCGCTCTTGATGTTCGCGATCGAGCGCGCGAGTGAGCGAGGTGTGGACGAAGTGGTCCTGGGCATGGCCCACCGCGGGCGGCTCAACGTACTCGCGAACATCATGGGCAAGAGTGCGCGGGCGATCTTTCGCGAGTTCGACGACCGCGATCCCGAGCTGTTTCTGGGCAGCGGCGACGTGAAATACCACCTCGGCTACAGCAGCGACTGGCAAGCGGCCAATGGCCGCAAGGTGCATCTCTCCTTGTGTTTCAACCCGAGTCATCTCGAGTATGTGAACCCCGTCGTGCTGGGGCGGGTGCGCGCCAAGCAGGATCGGGGTGGAGACACCGAGCGCGACAAGAAGCTCGGCGTGTTGATCCACGGTGACGCGGCATTTGCAGGCGAGGGCATCATCCAGGAGACGCTGAACCTGAGCCAGCTCGAGGCCTACCGGACCGGGGGCACTCTGCACGTGGTCGTGAACAACCAGATCGGGTTCACGACGCCGCCGACGCAGAGTCGCTCGACCACCTACGCCACGGATGTCGCCAAGATGTTGCAGAGCCCGATCTTCCACGTGAACGGCGAAGACCCGGAGGCAGTGGCTCAGGTCGTGCGGCTGGCGCTGGACTTTCGCAGCGAGTTCCAGCGGGACGTCGTGCTCGACATGTATGCCTACCGCCGCTTGGGGCACAACGAGGGCGACGAGCCCGCATTCACTCAGCCGCTGCTCTACGCTGCCATCAACGAGCGCAAGAGCGTGCGGGACGGGTATCTCGAGCACCTGCTCGCGCTCGGTGGCGTCACACGCGACGAAGCGGATCGCATCGAGGTCGAACGCCGCGAACAGCTCGAGCGCGAGCTGTCGCAGGCGCGCAAGAGCGACTACGTCCGAACCAGCGCCTGGCTCGGCGGTTACTGGCAAGGTTACTCGGGCGGCGCAGAAGAAGACGCTCGCGAGGTCGAGACGGGTGTGCCCCGAGAGAGGCTGGCGGAGCTCGTCGAAGCGCAGGCGGCCGTGCCCGAGGGATTTCATCCCCACAAGAAGATCGAGCGCATGCTCGAGCAGCGTCGTGAGGTCGCGCACGGCAAGCGCCCCCTCGATTGGGGAACCGCGGAGCAGCTAGCGTTCGCGACCCTGGTGACCAGCGGCATGCGTGTTCGCCTGACCGGTCAAGACGCGGAGCGCGGTACGTTCAGTCACCGACACTCGGTGCTGCACGATGTCCTCGACGGTCACACCCACATGCCACTCGGCGCGCTCGCGGCGGATCAAGCGCCGATCGAGATCGTGAACAGCGCGCTCTCCGAGGCGGGTGTGCTCGGCTTCGAGTACGGCTACAGCCTGGATTGGCCGGACGGCTTGGTGCTGTGGGAGGCGCAGTTCGGCGACTTCGTCAACGCCGCCCAGGTGATCATCGATCAGTTCCTGGTCAGCGCCGAGGACAAGTGGAAGCGACTGTCGGGGTTGGTGATGCTCCTGCCGCATGGTTACGAAGGGCAGGGGCCGGAGCATTCGAGCGCACGGCTCGAGCGGTTCCTGGTGCTGGCCGCCGAGGACAACATCCAGATCGCGCAGCCGAGCACGCCCGCCCAGTACTTTCACTTGCTCCGCCGCCAGGTCCTCCGCCCGTGGCGAAAGCCCTTGATCGTGTTCACTCCGAAGAGCTTGCTCAGACACCCCCGCTGCACCAGCTCCCTCGAAGAGTGCGCGACGGGGCGGTTCCGACGTGTGCTCGCTGATCCGGCGGTCGAGCCGGCGGAGGTTCAGCGTGTGCTCCTGTGCAGCGGTCGCATCTATTACGACCTCGTGCAGCGCCGCGAGGAGCTGGCACGACGTGACGTCGCCATCCTGCGCATCGAGCAGTTCTACCCACTCGACGCCGCGATCCTGCGCGACGAGCTCGAGCCCTTCCGCGAAGGGACACCGGTGGTGTGGCTGCAAGACGAGCCCAACAACATGGGCGCGTGGCGCCACTTGCGCGCGCGCTTCGGCGACGGCGTCTTCGGGCGGCACCCGCTCTCGGTGGTGTGTCGGGCGGAGTCCGCGAGCCCGGCCACCGGTTCGCCGAGCGCGCACAAGCTCGAGCAGGCGGAGATCCTCGAAAAGGCGTTCAGCTGAAGCAGAAAGGCGACGAAAGAGATGCTCCTCGAACTGAAGGTCCCAAGCGTCGGCGAGTCGATCACGGAGGTGGTGATCGGCGAGTGGTTGAAGTCCGTGGGAGACCGCGTCCGCCGCGAGGAGATTGTGGTGATGATCGAGACCGACAAGGTCACGGTCGAGTTGCCGGCTCCGGTCGACGGCGTGCTCACCGAGATCCGCGTGGCCAACGGTCAGGCCGCCCGAGTCGGAGACGTGATTGGCACGGTGGAAGAGTCGATGGCTTCGGCCGGCGCGGCACCCGCGCCAGTGCAGGTGGCTCCCCCCGCCTCGCCGCCTCCGGTGGCGGCCACGCCGCACGCGCCGAGCGCGCCGCCGTCGCCCTTTGCGCGAGCCGTCGCCGAGCCCGGCTCGGCCCCACAAAGCGCCCGCGCCGCCAGCGTGCCGCCCGAGGGTTTCGCCCGAGTCATGCCCGCAGCGCGCCGGGTGTTGGCCGAAGGTCACGTCGCCGCCGCGGACGTAACTGCCACCGGTCCGGGCGGACGTATGCTCAAGGAGGACGTGCTGCGTGCGGCTGCGGGCCGAAGCCCCGGGTCGGCACCGGCCTCGGCGGGGGTCGAGGCCCCGCGTCCGGCCGTCGCTGCGTCGTCACCGGCGGCGCATTCACCGCCCGAGCCGACCGCGCTGGTCACGGGAGGCGAGCGCGAGGAAGAGGTCGTCGCCATGACCCCGATGCGTAAGCGCATCGCCGAGCGACTGGTCGAGTCGCTGCAGTCGACCGCGCAGCTGACCACCTTCAACGAGGTCGACATGTCTGCCGTGTTCAACCTCCGCAAGGAGTTGCAGGCGCAATTTCAGGAAAAATACGCGATCAAACTCGGCTTGGTGTCGTTCTTCGTGAAGGCGGCGGTCGAGGCGCTGAAGTTGGTGCCGGAGGTCAACGCCGAGATCCGCGGCACCGACATCGTGTACAAAAACTACTACGACATCGGCGTGGCCGTTGGCGGCGGCAAGGGGCTCGTCGTACCCATCATTCGCAACGTCGAGCGCCTTTCGTTTGCTGAGATCGAGCTCAGCATTGCGGACTATGGCAAGCGCGCGCAGGCGAACAAACTGAAGCTCGAGGAGCTCCAAGGCGGGACGTTCACGATCTCGAACGGAGGCGTCTACGGAAACCTGCTGTCGACGCCCATCATCAACCCGCCGCAGAGCGCCATCCTGGGTCTGCACGCCATCCAGGATCGCGCCGTGGTGCGCGATGGTCAGATCGTCGTGCGACCCATGATGTACGTCGCAGTGAGCTACGATCACCGCATCGTCGACGGTCGCGAGGCCGTCGGTTTCTTGAAGCGCATCAAAGAGTGTGTGGAGCAACCTTCTCGCATCTTGCTCGAGGTTTGACGTGGCAGAAAAAAGACACGACCTGATCGTGATTGGCGCCGGCCCCGGCGGCTACGTCGCGGCGCTCCGGGCGGCGCAGCTGGGGCTCGACGTTGCGTGTATCGAGCGGGAACCCGCGCTAGGCGGAACCTGTCTCCGCATTGGCTGCATCCCGAGCAAAGCGCTGCTCGAGGCCAGCGAACGTTACGCGGAAGCGAAACACGGTCTCGAGGCCTTTGGGGTGAAGCTGACGGGGGTCGAGCTCGATTTGCCGCGCATGCTCCGGAAGAAGGACGACACCGTGCACGCGTTGACCGCGGGGATCGCGGGTCTGTTCAAGAAGAACCGCATCACCCGCTACGCCGGCAACGGCAGCCTGTCGGGCCGAGGCAGAGTTCGGGTCGAGTCGAGCGACGGCGGGGTCGAGCTGCGTGCCGAACACGTGGTGATTGCCACCGGAAGTGTCGTGCAGCCGCTGCCGGGCGTGGAGCTCGACGGCGACGTGATCGGGACGAGCACGGAGGCGCTGTCTTACCCGAAGGTCCCCGAACACCTGGTGGTGATCGGGGCAGGTTTCATCGGCCTCGAGCTCGGAAGCGTGTGGCAGCGGCTGGGAGCCAAGGTGACCGTGCTCGAGTACCTGCCGCGCATCTTGCCCGGCATGGATGCGGAAATCGCCAACGATGCTCTGCGGGTCCTCAAACGCCAAGGGCTCGAGATCCGCACCGGCACGCGGGTGACCGGGGCGCGACGTGAGGGCCGCGGCGCCGTCGTCAGCATCGAAGCGGGTGAACCGATTGTGTGCGACCGTGTGCTCCTGGCCGTCGGGCGCGCACCGAACACCGCCGCACTCGGACTCGACAAGGTCGGCATCGAGCTCGATGCCAGAGGGCGGATCCCGGTCGGGGAAGGCTACGTGACACGGGTCCCCGGCATTTATGCCGTCGGAGACGTGATCGAAGGGCCGATGCTCGCCCACAAGGCCAGCGAAGAGGGGGTGGCGTGTGTCGAGCGTATCGTCACCGGCTATGGGCACGTCAACTACGCGGCCATCCCTGGCGTCTGCTACACACACCCGGAGATCGCCGGGGTCGGCGCCACCGAAGAGGAGCTGATTGCCGAGCGAGTGCTCTACCGGAAGGGGAGCTTTCCCTTCATGGCCAACGGTCGTGCGAAGGCCCTTGGCAGCGTGGATGGGCGCGTGAAGATCCTCGCGCATGCCGAGACCGATCGAGTGCTCGGTGTGCACATCATCGGGGCGCGCGCCGGCGAGCTGATTGCGGAGGCCGTGGCGGCCATCGAGTTCGGCGCGAGCTCCGAGGACCTGGCGCGCACTTGCCACGCCCACCCGACCCTGGCCGAGGCGGTCAAAGAGGCCGCGCTCGCGGTCGATGGGCGCGCGCTCCACATCTGAAGCTCGAGCCCGCTCGTGCGCGGGTTGGCCAACTCGGCGGGTTTCATCTGACGCCTGGTACGGGCTGCCCGCGTCGGCTACGCTCCGGACGATGCAGCGGCGATCTTTCTTGCTCGGGGGCGCCTCGGTCCTGGTCTTGCCGGGTTGTGTGTCGAAGCCGAAAATGGAGCTTCATCACGCCGAGGTGCAGACCGCGAGCCCGATGGGCATTGGCATGACCGTGTACCTGCGCGTCAACAACTCCAACAGCTTCGACGTGCAGGTGCGCAACGTGCGTGTCCAGACCACGCTGCAGGGGCGCTGGACGCTGCCGCCGCTCGTTTACAGTCCAAATCAGTGGTTGCCCGCGGACGGCACGACGATCGTCGCGGCGCCCGTGATCATCCCGTGGGGCATGGTGCCGCCGCTGCTGGGTGAAACGGCCATGAATGCCAACATCGAGTACCGCGTGCGCGGCGAGGCGGACGTCACTGCGATCCGCTCCGTCGGAATCAAGAGCGACAACTACCCCGTCGACGAGACCGGAAAGATCCCCCGCATCGCGGTGCTGCAGGCCGCGCGCTCATCGATGCCATTTCTTCGCTAGTCTCTAGTCTCGACCCGAGCAGTCTTGCGACGCTCAGATCGCGATGGGCATGAGCGGCGAAAACCCACTTGAACTACCGGCGAGGCCGGCGGATGCCTGCTCTGGTCTGGGATGAGTCGCGAATTTCTGGCAGGTCGCGCGCCGGGGGTAACCTCGAAGAAACCCTCTCGCAGCAGTGTTTCCGCTGCGCGAGAGCGCACAAGTCGAGTCTAGTTGTGCGCTTTCGCACAGGGAAAGAACCGACGTGAGCGGGTTTCTGCGATTGCCCCGCGAAAATCGAGTGGTGAAAACGCCCACTCATTTGTCCGCGCTGGGTTGACGCCCGCGCGCGGCTTCGCGATCCTCCGTTTGTCGGCGCGAGGGGTGCTGACAGGGAGGTCGATCATGTTGATCGGGGGAAGTACGCCTTTTGGCGTTTGGAGGTCGCGTTGGGGAATGATCTCGGGGCCACCGGGTTTCAGCTACCAGGGGTCGGCTGTCGCCGAGTCAATCCAATGACGCTGGAACACAACGATACCAAGACGGCGATGGTGGTGATGGAGGCCGGCGCACGCTGGCCCTCGTACTCGAGCGAGCTTGCCGGCCGCGCCTCGAGTGCCGTCGTCGAATCTCAGCCCGCGAGCGAGAGCAGTGAGGAATTCGCGACCCGAGTCGTGGGCCGCCTCGCGCGGCTCGCCGAGCGACAGGTCACACTTCCGGTGGCAATCTTGGCGACCAGCCAACGGATCGACTCCGAAGCTCGCGACGCCCGCTACCAGATCGCCCGCAGCATCCTCAATCAAATGACCGCCCAGGGTTTGGGTGAGCTGGTGATCATGGGGGATGAGCACTTCGGAGACGATGTGCGGCACGAGTTGATGGCATTTGTCGGCGCCCTGTGTGACGGCCTCGCCGGAAGCCCGGTGACAGTGCGGGTTCGGTTTGGAGCTGGGCGCAGTGGAACCCGCGCAATTGGCCTGCCCGGCCATCTGTCGCGGGCCTCGGGCTCTTCCTGAGCTGGCTCTGCCTTCGCGGCAGCTTGTTGGGCACTGCCCGCGAAACGATTGCCGGGGCTGACCCCACGCTGGCTTGACACGCCGCGTCATACTGCCTATGGACCCCTGGTCTGACGCTCCGAGGTGGAGCGCGGTGCGGCCCGCTGTCGAAGCGGAGCCGCCAGGAGGTCCGGTCACCATGGGCAAGAAGGTTGGCGCACGCCGGGTTGCGATCGTCAGTGGGCTGCGCACCCCATTCGTGAAGTCGGGGGGCGCGTTTCGGACGCTGAGCGCACTCGACCTGGGCAAGCTGGTCGTGGCGGAGCTGCTCGAGCGCTCCGAGGTTGCTCCGAGCGCGGTGCAGCAGCTGGTGTACGGCCAGGTCGTCCCGTCGCTGGTTGCACCGAACATTGCGCGCGAGATCGTGCTCGGTACGGGTCTGCCGCGCGACATCGAGGCCTACAGTGTGTCGCGGGCCTGCGCGACCAGTTACCAGTCCACCATCAACGTCGCCGAAGCCATCATGGCCGGGACCATCGACTGCGGTGTCGCGGGTGGCGCGGACAGCGCCAGCGACGTGCCGATCGCCGTCAGCAAACGCCTGGCCGAGGCGCTCATCGCAGCGAGTCGGGCCCGAAGCCTCGGCGAGCGCATCAAGGCGTTTGCCGGGCTCTCGCCCAAAGATCTGGTTCCGGTGCCTCCCGCGCTCACGGAGTATTCGACCGGGCTCACGATGGGCGAGAGCGCCGAGAAGATGGCCAAGGAGAACGGGATCTCCCGCAGCGCCCAGGACGGGCTCGCGCATCGCAGTCACAGCCTGGCCGCGGCAGCGTGGAACGACGGGCGGCTCGAACAAGAGGTGATGCACGTCTTCGTTCCGCCGAAGTTCGAGGTCGTGGCGGAAGACAACCTGGTGCGCAAGGACTCGAGCCTCGAGTCGTACGAGAAGCTGCGGCCGGCCTTCGACCGAAAGCTCGGCACGATCACCGCGGGCAATAGCTCGCCGCTGACCGATGGTGCGAGCGCAGTGCTCCTGATGAGCGAGGAGAAGGCGCGTGCCGGTGGCTTCGACGTACTGGGTTTCATCCGCAGCTATGCGTTTGCTGCGCTCGACCCCGCAGGCCAGATGTTGATGGGCCCGTCCTACGCGACCCCGCTGGCGCTGGATCGCGCCGGGCTCAAGCTGAAGGATCTGGACCTCATCGACATGCACGAGGCCTTCGCGGCGCAGGTGCTGAGCAACACCCAGGCGTTCGAGAGCGACGAGTTCGCCCGGGACAAACTCGGGCGCGGCAAGCGAATCGGGGAGGTCGACTGGGATCGGTTCAACGTGTCCGGCGGCTCGATCAGCATCGGACACCCGTTCGCGGCCACGGGCGCGCGGCAGATCACCCAGAGCCTGAACGAGCTCAGGCGCCGCAAGGGCGCCCTTGCGCTGTGCACTGCGTGTGCGGCCGGCGGGCTCGGCGCGGCGATTGTACTGGAGGCAGAGTGATGGCCAAACGACAGAACGGCAACGGGTCGGGAGAGACACACGTGCTCAGCGTCGAGCAGCGAGCCGACGGCGTCGCCGTGGTGCGCATGGACGTTCCCGGCGAGAGCATGAACACTCTGCAACAGAACTTCGCGGAGGAGTTTGCTCGGGTGTTCGACGAGCTCGAGGCGGCGACCGAGCTGCGCGCGGTCGTCTTCACCAGCGGCAAGCCGGACAGCTTCATCGCCGGAGCGGACATTCGGATGATCAAGCGTGTGCAGTCCAGCGCTGAAGCGGCGGAGCTCTCGCGGACCGGGCAGCGGGCAGTGGCTCGTATCGAAGGCTTTCGGGTTCCGGTCGTGGCAGCCATTCACGGCGCTTGCCTGGGCGGTGGGCTCGAGGTGGCGCTGGCGTGCCACGCTCGGGTGGCGAGCGATGACAAGAAGACCAAGCTCGGGCTGCCGGAGGTGCAGCTAGGGCTGTTGCCGGCGGCGGCGGGCACCCAACGGCTGCCGCGACTCGTGGGAGTGCAAGCCGCGCTGGACCTGATGCTCACGGGCAAACAGGTGGACGCCAGACGCGCCAAGAAGATGGGGCTCGTGGACGACGTCGTGCCGCCGCCGGTGCTGCTCGAGGTCGCCTGCAAACGTGCGCTCGTGCTGGCTGAAGCAGGAAAACCCAAGACCAAGGGGCTCGATCGCCTGAAGTCGTTCTTCAGCAAGGAAGAGCTGACAGAGCTCGCGCTGGCGGAGAACCCGCTGGGGCGCAAGGTTCTGTTCGATCAGGCCAAGAAGCAGCTGCTCGCCAAGACGCGCGGAAACTACCCCTCGCCCGAGCGCATCCTCGAGGTCGTACGCGCCGGGCTCGAAGGGGGCTTCGAAAAAGGCTGTGAGGCAGAAGCCGAGGCGTTTGGTGCCTTGGCGGTGAGCCCCGAGGCGGCTCAGCTCATGAACATCTTCACCGCAACGGTGGAGCTCAAGAAGGATCTCGGGGTCGACGACGAACAGGTGGAGCCGAAGCCAGTGCACAAACTCGGCGTGCTCGGCGCTGGGTTGATGGGGGCGGGCATTGCCTACGTCACCACGCACATCGCCAAGCTACCGGTGCGCCTCAAAGATCGGGACGACAAGGGCCTGGCCGCTGGCATGAGCTACGTCGCCGGCATCCTGGACGCACGCGTCAAACGCAAACGCATGACGCCAATGGAACGCGACGTGCTCCTGGCTCGGGTCACGCCGACGTCGGACTACAGCGGATTCCGCGAGGCGGAGCTGGTGGTCGAGGCCGTGTTCGAAGACCTGGCGCTCAAACACCAGATGCTGAAGGACATCGAACAGCACGGGCATGCAAAGGCCATCTTCGCCTCCAACACCTCGTCGCTGCCCATTGGGAAGATCGCACGCGCAGCGGCGCACCCGGAACGTGTGATCGGCATGCACTACTTCTCGCCGGTGCACAAGATGCCCCTGCTCGAGATCATCGTGACGCCGAAGACCGCGCCGTGGGTCACCGCGACGGCGGTCGCGCTCGGCAAACAGCAGGGCAAGACCGTGATCGTCGTCAACGACGGCGTTGGATTTTACACCTCGCGCATCCTCGCGCCGTACATGAACGAAGCGGCCTGGCTGCTGTCCGAAGGTGTGCCAGTGGAGGAGCTCGACGGCGCGCTGATGGATTTCGGTTATCCCGTCGGTCCGGTCACGCTGCTCGACGAGGTTGGCATCGATGTCGGGGCCAAGGTCGGCAAGATCATGCTCGAGGCATTTGGTGAGCGCATGCTGCCGCCGCCGGGCATGGACAAGCTGGTGGCCGACGAGCGTTTTGGGCGCAAGAACTCCCGCGGGTTCTACCAGTACGGAGGCAAGAAGAAGGGGCCGAAGACCGTCGACGCGAGTGTGTACCGAGTGCTCGGCGTCGAGCCCAAGCCGGGCGCGGTCTCCAAACACGAAATCGCCGAGCGCCTGGCGCTACAGATGGTCAACGAGGCGGCGCTGTGTTTTGGCGAGGGCATCCTGCGTTCGGCACGAGACGGTGACATTGGTGCAATCTTCGGGCTTGGGTTCCCGCCCTTCCGCGGCGGGCCCTTCCGCTACGTCGACAGCGTCGGCGCGCTCGACGTCGTGCGGCGCATGGAGCGCTACGAGAAGGAGCACGGCAAACGCTTCACGCCCGCGCCGGTGTTGGTGGAGATGGCGCAGAGCGGCGCAACCTTCCACGGGGAGCGCGCGCTTTCTCCGGGGGTACTCGAGAGCGCCAAGAAGGCTGGCGCCCGCGTTCGGGTCTGAGCCGGGCGGCTCAGGGCGCCTTGGGCTCGCGCTGCATCTCGCTCTTTGCGCCCGTGGCGCCCCAGGTCAAGAGCTCCGTCTTGTTCGGTTTGCCGATCTCTTCGGACTTGACCACGCCGCTGATGGGGACCGCTGGATGGATCCATACCCATTGGTCGGATGAGGCCTGAGAGGTCTCGACCTTTTGCTGGCGCTTGTAGGCGCCGCGGAAGGTCGCCGCGGGCACGGTCACGTCCTCCTGGCTCACGCCCGCGAGGTTCGGAACGAAGATATCCGACAACGATTTCTTGTAGGCATCAGCGCTCGCTTTCAGCGTTTCGTCTCGTAGCTCGCGCACTTGGTCGTTTGGCATGCGGATGCGCGCGGCCCTGATCTCGAGGCTATTCGGATCACTGCGGCTCTTCAGGCTGACCAAGAGCTGCATCACGGTTCCAGCGTTCGCGGCGCCGCGCACGATCTCGAGCCAGTGTGCGCCCGATTCTTCGCCGACGATCTTGTAGGTGATCTCGGTGACCTGGCCGTCATCCATGCTGATGCGGTACTTCGACCACTGGCCGACAGCGAAGGGGGCGAGCTCCGTCGCGCTCGGGCGCGCGACTTCACCACCTGCGGCCGGCGGCCCCGCTACGCTGGTGCCGGCGGTGCTGCTCGGGCCGGCGCCACCGCCGCTCGGTTTTCCACAGGCAACGAGCAGGCCGACGAGGCTGAGGGTGATCCACGAACGACGCATGCCTGCCTTGTAAATCATGCTTCCCGGCGGCGCCAGCTCGTGAGGGCCAGATTGAGGCGCGTCGCGCGCGTTTCACGCGGTGATAGGCTCCGACGCCGGAGGATACCGCCGTGGATCGGAATGTTTACAGCGAGGAGCACGAGCTGTTTCGTCAGTCGTTCGCAAAATTCGTCGAGCGCGAGGTGGTACCCAATCAGGAGCGCTGGCGGTCACAGGGCATGGTCGATCGGGAGACCTGGAGGAAGGCCGGGGCCGGCGGCTTCCTGTGCCCGTGGCTCGAGGCGGAGCACGGCGGGCCGGGCGGAGATCTGCTGCACTCCTGCATCGTCATCGAGGAGCTCGCGAAGGTCTATGACTCCGGCTTCGCGATGTCTCTGCATTCCGACATCATCGTTCCCTACCTCCACGAGTTCGGCGATGACGCTCAGAAGAAACGCTGGCTCCCGGGCGCTGCGTCCGGCGATCTGGTGACGGCCATTGCCATGACCGAACCGGGAACCGGCAGCGATCTTGCCGCCATCGCCACGACCGCCGTACGCGACGCTGATGACTACGTGATCAACGGGACCAAGACGTTCATCTCCAACGGCATCCTGTGCGACCTGTGCATCGTTGCGGTGAAGACCGACAGCGACCCGAACAACGCCCACCGCGGGATCTCGCTGGTCGTGGTCGAGGCGGACCGACCCGGGTTCGTCAAGGGCAGGAAGCTGGCGAAGATGGGCATGGCCTCGCAGGACACGAGTGAGCTGTCGTTCGAGGACTGCCGCGTCCCGGTTGCAAATCGCCTGAGCGAGGAGGGGGCCGGGTTCATGATGCTGATGCAGAAGCTGGCCCAGGAGCGGCTGGTCGTGGCCCTGGCGGCGCAAGCGAGCGCGGAACAGGTGCTCGAGGACACGCTGGTCTACGTCAAGGAAAGGCGCGCCTTCGGCAAACCCATCGCGAGCTTCCAGAACACCAAGTTCAAGCTGGCGGAGGTAGCGACCAAGGTCGAGGTCGGACGCGTTTTTGCCGATCGCCTCGTGGTCGAACACATGCAGGGAAAATCCTTGGTCAAGGAGTGTTCAATGGCCAAACTCTGGCACACCGACATGGTGGGCGAAGTGGTCGACGAGTGCCTGCAGATGTTTGGCGGCTACGGGTACATGCTCGAGTACCCGATCTCCCGCGCGTACATGGACGCGCGAGTGCAGCGCATCTTCGCGGGCACGAACGAGATCATGAAGGTGATCATCGCGAAGCAGCTGGGGCTCTGAGCAAGGTCCGAAATGTCGGCCGCGTCAGAGCGTGAAGCCGGCGCCGCGCAGCAGAAGCCCGAGGCCGAGAGACAGCGCGTTCGCGACGGCGGAGACGCCCAGGGCTCGGCGCCACGAGAGGCCTACGAACACGAGTGCGTACAGCAGCGCCTCGGAGCCAAACGCCCAGAGCTCGGCCAGCACCAACATCGACCCATAGCGGAGGCCGAGGTCAGGGAACACGAACCACACCGCCGGGTGGCTGAGCACGTTGGCGGCCACGACCGCTCCGAGGCGACGCCGGCGTGACTCGCGAGACGGCAGCAGCCGGGGCGCGATCAGGAGCTCACTGCCGAGGGTGACGGCGAAGGCTCGGACCCAGAGCCCCACGTAAGTCATGTGCCGTGCCTCCTGATCGGCTCGCCTGGCCAGACGTGCAGCATGTCGTTTCACGATAGCCTGCCAAAGCCTTGCCGTAGAGCGGGTTCCGGGTTGGTCGATTCTGCGCCCAAGGGCAGGCGCTCTCCGTTGTCTCACCGGGAAGGTGGCCCCTCCCCCCGTGCGGCGTGGCCCAGAGGTGTGATCCGATGGCAGCGCGCAGGGACGATTCCATGTTGTTTTCCTTGAACGGCCTTCCACGCGCCGAGAAGGAGCGGCTTGCGCGCGAGCTTCGGGAGCATCGCCTGGCCGCGGAGGCCGCGCTCAAGCGCGCCGACGAGCGCTCGAGGGCCAAACGTGCGGTCGAGGCGGAGCGCGCGCTGGAGATCTCCGAGGCCGAACGGGCGGCAGCTCAGCGAAAGCGACAGGAGGAGCTGCGGTCAGCGGCCGTCCGCGCGGCCGAGCTCGAGCGGGCCGAGGTGACCGCGCGCGCGCGCATCGAGGTGCTGGAGAAACAGTACGAACACGAGCGTCGCATGCTGGAGCTGCGGGCCGAGCCCCGCGGGCTCTCCAGCCGGATCGTCCTCGGCGGCCTCTTGATGGCGACCCTGTTCGCGAGCGGTGCGCTGGGTGTCTACTTCGGAAAACTTCGCCCCGATACACTCCGGGTGAAGCGTGCCTATGACGAGCTGGTCTCGGTCGAACGCGCCCGAGCCGAGGAAGCCAAGCGCCTCTTGGCTCGCAGCGAAGCCCGGCGTGCCACGCTCGCCGCCGAGCTCGACGTCGCACGGAGGCGCGTCACCGAGCTCGAGCGCGCGCCCGCCGAACCTCCACCACCCGCGGCAAAGCGACGCCCAGGTTCCGGAGCGGCGCGCTAGAAGCCGCCGCCGCGCCGCGCCGCTCACAGCGAGAGCACCGTCGCTGCGCCCAGCTCTTTCTCACAACCCTCGACGTGAGCGAGCAAACGTTCGACTCGTATGTCCAGGGCGTGCAGCTGTGCCGCTTCCACGAGCGGGGCGAGGGGGTCGTTGGCGAGCGAGTGACCGAGCTGTGCACCAAGCCGATCACCACTCGCCGCGTCGGGGCCCAGCGTGCGAAGGGTTTCGATCGTCGCTCGTCGAAAGCGACAGATGGGGGCGAGGCGTTTCTCCGTGGTTTCGCCGTGGTTGTCTCGCAACGCCGAGAAACCTGCTGCGTTGTCCAAGAAGATGAGTGGCCCGCCGCCCAGCGCGAGCACGTTGCCGCCCGACCAGCGATCGGTGTTGTCGATCAGGAAATCGAACACGACCAGATCACTCCACTCTGGGAGTCGGCCTGCAACGTCGCTCGGCACCTCGTCGGCTGAGCGCAACCCCGTCGTCCAGCCCTTGGGTGGCTCGGCGCTCGTGAGCCGTCCGGAGTGCCAGGCGATCATGGCGCCTGCGACCCTGCCATCGCGCGCCGGCACCTCGTTGCGGAAGCGCTCGATGAATTCCGGAGCTGCAGCGGACGCTTCGAGGTGTTCGATGACGTGCGGGTAACCGAGGGTGCGCCCGACCACGGCCGCCGTCCGCGCAAAACCCACGATGCGATCGAGGTGGTACGCGGCGATCTCCGCGCGATAGTTGGACGCCGAGTGTTTCTGCTCGGGTTTCCACACCGCTCGATTGCCATCGGCAAAACGCACCCGGAATGTGATCGTCGCACCGCCCGGGTTGCGTGTGATTTCGTTGACGGGCGCGGTCGCCATGCGAGTCAGCCAGACAACGTCCTTTGCGGGATCGACGGGACCGGTGAGTCCCGCGTGTTTCTCGGCCGGGCGCGGAGGGCCATCGAGCAGAGCGGCGGGCCTGGGCGGAGAGCGCTCGGGGGCCGGTCGGGCCGGGAGCGGTGCGCTCGCGCTCGGGGCGGCGCTTGGCTGCAGCTGCGCGCTGCGGTCGGCGCGCGCGCTCGGCTCGGGGCTGGCCGAGGCGAGGGCGGTCGGCGCGACGCGGTCGCCTGTCGCGTCCGCCTCGCGCGTCGGCGGAGCCCGCCGCTCGCAGGCGAGCAGCAGGGTCGCGAAGAGAGCCGTCTCCCAGCGCATGGGTCGGTGGATGCTCTGCCGTCACGCGGGGGTTCGCAACCTTCGCCTGCGATTTCCCGCGTCGCGTCCGCGATTGGGGTCCGAGTCGCGGGCGAGTCGGGCCTCGTGACCGGGGGCTTGGTCGGGTAGAGTCCGGCTGACGTGCGACGAATCGCTCGGGTGCTTGCTCTCATGGCAGTTGCCGCGGCGCTGCCGCAGGCGAGCGCACGCGGTGAGCCCGCTGCCGAGCGCATGGCTGCTTCGGTCAGTGTGCCCGCGCCGCCGCCGGTGGTCCTCCCTCCGCGCCGCGTCCCGAGAGTGATCGACGTCGCGCCGACGGGTGAGCGTGTCGCGCTCGACGAACCCGTGGTCGTACGCTTCGATGCGGAGGTCCCCCGCGAGTGGCGGGGTTCGCTCGTGCAGCTTCTGCCCGACCTGCCCGTCGACACTCACTGGCTCGACGACAGCGCGGTGGAGCTCAGACCGAGGCGTTGGCATCAAGGCAAACCGGTTCGAGTCACGGTCTCCGTCCCCGGCACCGAACCCGTCGAGTGGAGCTTCCGCACCCGGGTACCGATGCCCCTCGCGCCGCTCCCAGGGGAGGGGGCGCGACTGATCTTGAGCTTCGATGACGGTCCGAACGATCGACGCCAGGCCGACAGGCTGCTCGACCGTCTGAAGGAGCTCGGCATCCGCGCCCTGTTCTTCCCGTCGGGGCGCTGGACGAAGACCCGTCCCGACTGGGTGAAGCGGGCCTACGAGGAGGGGCACCGCGTCTGCAATCACACTTACAGTCATGTCAATCTGACCGCACCCTGGATGACGGAGGCGCGGATCATCGAGGAAATCAGCCGAGGCGCCGGCGATGGTGAGTGCAAACTCTTCCGGCCACCGCTGATGGGCATCGACAAGAGGGTCGAGCGCGTCGCGAGCGAGCTCGGGTACGAGATCTACCTCTGGGACGTGGACAGCCGGGACTGGGAGGGAACGCCGGCCGAGGACCTGCTCGCCACGGTGCTCGGTCGCGCCCGTCCGAACGCCGTGGTCCTGTTTCACATCCACGCCGACGCGACCTACTCGGTGCTCCCGAGGTTGGCCGAGCTGCTGCGGCAGGCCGGCTACGTGCTGTCCTGGGACCCGGCCGACGCCCCGGCCTCGCGTGTAGGCGATGGTGGGAGGGCTGAATGGGGCGCCCTCGAGGACCGTCCTAATGAAGCGGATGCTCCCATGGCTGACGCGGATCCGTCCGCGCTTGGCCCACCCGGACCTGGGCCTGCTAGACTCCCAGCCCGTACCCCCTGAAGGAAGCTTTTGGGCACCATTTCGTAGCAGTAGAGGGGCGTCCGCAGCCTGCTTTTTCACTGCTTAGGGAACAAGGAGAGACTCGAATCATGCACAAACTCATCGCACCCTTCCTGATCGGCGCGGCCGCCTTTGCGGTGCCCATGCTCGTTCCGTCAACCGCTCACGCCGGGCTCGAGGCGTGTGGCGACATCCACGTCGAGGCCAGCGCCAAGTGCGAGGCCATCGCTACGGGAGGCTGCGACGTCGAGTGCTCGAACCTGAGCTTCGAGGCGTCCTGCCACGCCGAGGGCCAGGCTAGCTGCACCGGCGAGTGCAACGCCTCCGCCAGCGGCGAGTGCACCGGCAAGTGCGACGTCTCCGGTTGCGAAGCCAAGTGCAACGGCGACGAGCTCAAGTTCGATTGTTCCGCCAACTGCACGGCCGGTTGTGATGCCGACTGCAAGGGCACGTGCGAGAGCAAATGTGCGTCCGACGGCAACAAGAGTGAGTGCGAGTCGAAGTGTCAGGGCTCGTGCAAGGCAACCTGCCAGGGCGAGTGCAAGGGCAGCTGTACGGGCGAGTACCCGGACTGCAAGGCCAAGTGCAACGCCAGTTGCTCCGGTCAGTGCAAAGCCAAGGCCAATGTCAACTGCCAGGTCAACTGCCAGAGCAACCTGCAGGCGAGCTGCACTAGCCAGCTCAAGGGCGGTTGCAAGGCCAAGTGTGAGAGCCCCGAGGGCTCGGTGAAGTGCGACGGGGAGTACGTCGACAACAACGGGAACGCTGCAGCGTGCCTCGACGCGCTGACCGCGTGGACTGCTTCGATCAACACCAGCGCGAGCGGCAGTGCGACCTCGAGCTTCAAATGCGATGCCAGCGGCTGCAAGGCTTCGGCCGAGGCCGAGGGTGAAGCCTCGGCGAGCTGCGCCACCTCCCCCGGGCCCCGCGCCGGCGGTGCCGCGTTTGCGTTCGGCGCTTTTGGTCTCCTGGCCGCCTGGGCATTGGGACGGCGCCGCAAGAGCTGACCGCAGCACTTCGCTGAGTCAGTGGGTCGAGGGCGTCGGAAACGGCGCCCTCGCTTTGTTTTGTCGGGCGTCGGAAACGGCGCCCTCGCTTTGTTTTGTCGGGCGTCGGAAACGGCGCCCTCGCTTTGTTTTGTCCGGCGTCGGAGCGAGCTTCAGCCCTTCTTTTCCGGCTTCTCGCAGCGGATGGAGCCTTCTGCGTTGCACGCCGTCCCGCTCTTGCACTCCTCATCGACCACGAACTTGCCGCCCTTGCACATCACGATGCTGCCCTTGTCCAGGTTGCAGGCGTGTTTGCCTTCCATCTCGGTCGTGCACGGATCCTGATCGCGGGCATACGACATGTCACACGACAGCTTGCCGGCCTCGGACTTGCAGCCGTTTGGTCCGAGGCACTGAAACTCCATCGTCATCTTGCCGGCGCGGCAGCTCAGGTACTGTTTGCCGTCGACGCTGCAGGCCTTCGTCAGATCTGCCTCTCGGCAGGCGTCGCCCGGCTCGGCGACGGAGAGATCACAGAGGGGCCGCCCCTCTTGGGTTTCGCAGCCCCTGGGACCGCGGCAGGTCGTGGCAGCGAACTTCCCCCCGCTGCACACGATCTTGGTCTTGGCGTCGATGCACCCCGAAGCGCCTTCTTCATCCGTAGAGCAGATGTCGCCCGGTTGGTTGCCGGTGATGTCACACGAGACGCCGGTCGGTGTCAGCCCGCAGCCCCTCGGCCCCTTGCACGGCGCCTGGATGTAGCTGCCTTTCTGGCACACGAGCTGACTCTGTTTGTCCACACACTTTGCTTCCCCCCGGTCGCACGAGCCTCCGGGGGCGGGTTTGCAGGCCGCGAGCGCGCAGAGGGCGAAGAGCGAGAGAGTGATGGCAAGGCGCATGTCGGGCGGCAGTCTAGCGGCGGGACCTCACGGGGCGAAAGGCTCGCTTGACGAAAACCGACCGTGACGTTACGTCACCCGACCCAGCGTTCGTGGGCTCGAACCTCGAGCCCCAGAGGAGGGTATCCCAATGGGTCTTCATATCGGCAGCATTGCACCGGACTTCGAGGCCAATTCCACGGAAGGCCCAGTCAAATTCCACGACTGGATCGGCAGCCAGTGGGCCATCCTCTTTTCACACCCGAAGGACTTCACGCCGGTCTGCACGACCGAGCTCGGCCGTGCGGCGAACCTGAAGGCAGAGTTCGACAAACGCAACGTGAAGATGATCGCGGTCAGCGTCGACGGGGTCGAAGACCACAAGAAGTGGATCGGCGACATCGAGGAGACGCAAAGCACCAAGATGAACTTCCCCATCTTGGGGGACTCCGAGCGGAAGATCGCCAAGCTCTACGACATGATTCACGCGGAGGCGAGTGACACACTCACGGTGCGTTCGGTGTTCATCATCGACGGCAACAAGAAGATCCGCGCGATGATCACCTACCCTGCGAGCACCGGCCGTAACTTCAGCGAGATCCTGCGGGTCATCGACTCGCTGCAGCTGACGGACAACCACAAGGTGGCGACTCCCGTCGACTGGAAAGACGGCGAAGACTGCGTCATCGTGCCGAGCCTCACCGATCCGGAAGAGATGAAAAAGCGCTTCCCCAAGGGTTGGAAAGAGATCCGCGCCTACCTGCGCACGACGCCGCAACCGAACAAGTGATTCTGCGCTGACGAAGCGGGGTGCGTGCCCCGCTTTGCGCCTCTCCGGTCAGCGCCGCACGCTGCGCACTGTGGAGTCTTCCGCACGTGCACAGCGGCGCGCCGCCCGGGTCAGCTCCTCGGCGCGCTCGTGCGCGACGGCCACCAGATATTGGTGGCGCCGGGTCACGCGTGGGTCACTCGTGACTCCCAGGGCCGAAACGTATCGAGTGGCCAACCGCAGCTGGGCGTGGGTCTCGCTGAGCTTGGCGCTGACACAGCGGGCGCGCACTGGGTCGTTCTTGTCGCGGGCCTCGCGTAGCTCGAGCCGGACCGCGACCACTCCCTGCTGGATCTCGCGGATCAATGCGCCGGGCCTGGCCCGTACGGGCTGGCTGCGGGCTGCCGAGTCGGGCGAGAGGCCGAGCACCGCAGTCAGTGCGAAGAGCGCCGCGAGATGTCTGCGAAAAACCTGGCTGCCAACCGCGTCCGTCATGGGTTCCGCTTGTGAGATGCCAGCCTCCAGCCGGCCATTCACGAGCCATGGACCCGCAACGCGGCGCCTCAGCTGTGAGAGGCGACGTCGACGCAGACTTTTCCAAAATGGGCGCCGCGCGCCATGTGTTCGAGCGCACGTGGCACCTCGTCGAAGGCGAACACTCGGTCGACCACGGGTCGAAGCTCGTTCTGAATCGCCGCGCGCACCAGTGCCTCGAAGGACTCCCGGTGCCCGACGATGATGCCCTGCAGTCGGATGTTCTGCATCAAGATGCCGAGCAGGTTCAGCTCCGTGGCGCCACCGCCGAGGTTGCCGATGATGCTGACGGTTCCACCGGGCCGCACCGCCTTCAGTGACTGCGCGAACGTTGCGGCTCCGCCAACCTCGAGCACGTGATCCACTCCGCGTCCGTTCGTCAGTTCGCGCGCGGTCTTGCCCCACTCGGGGTTGCGGCGGTAGTTGATGACATGGTCGGCACCAAGCTCCTTGGCGCGATCCAACTTTTCATCGCTCGAGCTGGTGATGATCACACGCGCGCCCAGCAGCGTCGCAATCTGCAGCCCGAAGATTGAGAGCCCGCCGGTGCCAAGTGCGAGCAGTGTGTCCCCGGCCGTGAGCCCAGCGTGGGTCACCAACGCACTCCACGCGGTGACACCAGCGCAGGGCAGACACGCAGCCTCGACGTCCGACAGGCCATCGGGGATTTTCACCAGGGCCTCGGCGTCGATCTTCATGAGCTCGGTCAGCGTGCCGTCGAGTGGCCCGCCCAGCGTGGTCTTGAGTTTTTCCCGTGCGGGTTCGCCGGCCAGCCAGCCTGTGGCAAAGATGGGACAGACGCGGTCGCCCAGCGCGACCCGGGTGACCTGAGCGCCCACTGCGACGACCGTGCCCACGCCATCAGAGGCTGGAATCAGCGGCAGCGCCTGACGAGGATTGTAGGTTCCCCGCACCATCAACAGATCGCGGTAGTTGAGTGACACCGCGCTCATCTTGAGCACGACCTCCCCGGGTCCCGGCTCGGGATCGGGCCGCTCCTCGATGCGAAGGTTCTCGACGCCGAAACCACCCGTGACAACGACGGCCTTCATCGCCGACGACCTTACGCCATCGGCGCGGCGCAGGTCATCCTCGACCCGACCCGTCGGGATTCCCGCTGCGACGCCAGCGTAGCGCGACTAAGCTTCCGGCGCGTGTCTCGGTCCGGGATTTCCTCGCTGCTTCCGCGTTGGCTCGCCGCCGCGCCGAGCCCCGCTCTGCTCCTCGCGTTCCTCGGTCTCTGCGCGGTGGGCGTCGGCGCGTGTCCCGCGGCGCGCCCTGGGATCGAGGCGCCGCTCGAGCGGGGTGGTGTGCGCGTCGAACGGATCGGCCGTTCGGGCGTGCCGTTTGGTCCGCGGGTCCAGGGGCTTCGGGGCGACTACCTGATGAGCAACGGGGTCATGTCCCTGATCGTCAGAGCACGGCGCGAAGGTCCGGACAATCTGGCCGGCACGCTGGTCGACGCAACCTCCTCGACCTGGCTCGACGATCAGCTGAACGGGCTCGGGCTCGTCATCGAGGTCGATGGCATCGAGACCCCGACGCTGGCACGCCGCGTCGAGGTAGACCCTTCCGGGCCTCTGCCACGGCTGCGCATCGTGCGCGAGACTCGCGACCGCACGCTCATCGCCACGTCGACCATCGAGCTCCGGAAAGGAGAGCGCTGGGCCGAAGTGAGCACGCGCGTCGAGAACAAGGACAAGCGCGAGCGCGGCGTGCGGGTTGGCGATCGCTTGGCCTGGTACGGGGCGGAGCCTTTTGCGCCGGGGTTCGGCTTCGTTGGAGAGGTCCTCTCCGGTGTCGTCCCGTGGTTTGCTCACCCCGGTCAGCGTCAATCGTACGCGCTCGCGTTTCCGGACGGGCCGGTGACGGTGAGCTTCTCGCGACGCGACATGGGCGGGGACGAACAGCTGGCCATGGGGCGACTCACGAAGCTTGCTCCGGGAGCAGTCCTCGTGCACCGCCGCCGGCTGGTGGTCGCGCAAGGCCCACTCGAAGTGGTCGCCGAGCACGCCTGGCGTGCGCAGGGGGCTCAGGTGGGTTTTGTGGTCGGTGAGCTCGAGCCCGCGCCGTCGTGGGCCATGCTCGAGCTGCGTGACGCGGCCGGGCGCGTTGTCTCGACCGCTCGCGTGAATGGGGCCCACTTCGCGCTGCCAGCGCCGGCCGGCACGTATCAGGTGGCGCTTCGGGTGGCAGGCGGAAGCGACCGGCAGCAAGTCGAGGTCAGGGCCGGAGCATCGTCGCGTGCGCTCATGATCGTGCCGACCGCAGCCAACATCCACTTCCGCGTCGTGGACCAAGACGGAGAAGCTTGTCCCGCGCGGCTTGTCGTGCGCGGGATCCCTCCAACGACGAACCCCGATCTCGGCCCGTATCACTCCGCGAGCGGCGCTGCCAACGTCGCCTGTACCGCGACGGGCATCGGAGCCCTCACCTTGCCGCCGGGCCGTTATGCGGTGCTCGCGACGCGCGGTCCCGAATACGACGTTCACGAGGAGACACTCGACGTGACCGCGGCCGAGGGCGCAACGCTTCGCGCGACGCTACCGCGCGTGGTCGACACCAGCGGCTGGGTTGCCGCGGATCTTCACCTGCACGCCGACCCGAGCGGGGACTCCGACGTCTCGCTGCCGGATCGGGTGACCGCGCTGCTGGCCGAGGGAGTCGAGCTCGCAGTGGCGACCGACCACAATCACGTCACGGACTACGCGCCGGCCGTCCGAGGGCTCGACGCCGGGGCGCGGATTTCCACGCTCCCTGGCGTCGAGGTCACCACCAGCCGCTGGGGTCACTTCAATGCCTACCCGTATCCTTCGGCCACAGCGCTCCCCTCGGCTTTCGAGGCCACGCCGCGGGAGCTCTTGCCCTGGATCCGCGGCGCGGTGCCTGGAGTGCTGATCCAGGTCAACCATCCGCGCATGGGGGACATCGGCTACTTCAATCAGGTGCGACTGGATGCAAACGGTGCCTCTCCCGACAAAGACGCCTCGCTCGACTTCGATCTGATCGAGGTCTGGAACGGCTTCGACCTGGCGAAGCTCGACACACTCGACCAGATGCTCGCCGAGTGGATGCACTTGATCGCCAGGGGCCATCGCCGAACGGCGGTCGGTAACTCGGACTCACACCGCATCGCGTACCAGTGGGCCGGTTATCCTCGCACGTACATCCGCACCGACGACTCGCGGGTCGGTGCCATCGACTGGTCGAGTGTGGCGTCCGCGCTCCGCGCCGGGCGTGTCATCGTGACGAGTGGCCCGTTCATCGACCTCGAGGTAGCGGGTGAGCCACCGGGTGCGCTGGTGAAGGCAAACGCAGGTAGCGTGGAGATCGCGTTCGAGGTGCGGTCGCCGCCCTGGATGCCGATCGATCACGCCGAGATTTGGCTCGACGGTGCGCTGTGGCGGACGCTCGACCGTGGCCAGTTGGCGCGTCCAGCGGGCCCCGATGGCCGGGTGCGACTCGCTTTCACCAGCAGTGTACCGATCCAGAAGGATGCCTTCTTGCTCGTGATCGTACGGGGAGCATCCACGCTGCACCGCGTGCTTCCGGGGACCAACGTGGTTCCGGTCGCGTTCACCAACCCGGTGTTGATTGACGCCGACGGCGACGGAAGTTTCGCGCCCACGCCAGTCACGCCGCCCACGCCCGCACCGGACTGAGCTCAGGCCTCGATGCGAGCGAGGATCGCGTACGCTTGCCGCCAACCCGGCAGTCGCGAAGCGATTCGCTCGTGGAGCCAGTTGCGCAATGGCTCGCGCTCGCTCGCGCTCGGATGCTCGTGGGCGGCGAGCGCTGCGAAGAGCGCACCCATGTGCTGAGGCGGCGCTTCACTCGCGAGTCTGAGGAACGCGATCAGATTGCCTTCGGTCGATTCGCGGAGCGCTCGCCCGAGGGCGGCCTTTGCATGTCGGCGCCAGACCCGCGGTGCGAGCCTGGGGTGATCGAGCCAGAGCTGCGCCGGGGCTTCGGGCAGCACGTTCGCGAGCAGGTCGAGCAATGAGGCGTCTTCGGGCGGGTCCTGGGCGCAGCGCTCCCACGCTTCGCTGCTGAGCAGCGGGACCAATCGGGCGCGGCTCGTTTTGGAGATCTCGATGGCGCGGAGTGCGAGCTCGGCGGGCGCCGAGCGGAACAGCACACAGCCGGCATCCGTGCTCGGGCAGAGCACGCTGCCCTCGAGGTCAGGGCAATCCGCTCGCTCCCAGGCTGAAAAGAGCGAGGTGCCAAGGGCATGCGCGTTGGTCTCACCGCGCGCTCGCCACAGGGTCAGGAGCACGTCGGCGTGGGCTGCCGACAGTTGCACGGCTTCCCATCGGAGCTCGCCGGAGTGGACGCCATCGAGCAGCACGCCAGGCAGCTCGAGCGGGTGGGGTGCTCCCACGGCGACGCTCCCGAGCGTTCGGCGGAGGCGGTCGATCAACGCATAGGCGCCGCCGACCCACGCTGCCCCTTCGCTGAGCGCGCGCTCTACCGCCGTGTGTATTTCCGCGTACACACTGGCCAGCCCGGCTGGAATGCCTTGCCCGCGCCAAGGCGAGAGCAGCTTTTCATGCTCGGACGCGCGGGCTCCCAGCGCCTCGCTGACGGCGAGGGCCGCGAGGTAAAACGCGCCGCGCTCGAACAGCGAACCGAGCCGTGGTGGGTGCTCGATGCGCGGAACGGGCGCGCCATCGCGCAGCCGAAGCCAGAGGTCACTCGCCGAATCCCACAGGTCTTCCAGCTGCTCGTGGTTCAGCTCGGCTCCGGCGAGCAGAGCCAGCCCCGCGGCTCGAAACGTGGTCTCGATGGCCACCGCGTAGGCCGGACTCTCCGCCGCTTCGAGCTCGACGACATCGCCGAGCAGGGTCGTGTCGCGGGCGCCGAGTCGCTCGCTCAGTCGCTTTGCAACACGCGCGGCGGCGTGCGGCATCAGCAGCGCCTCGCCCCACTCGAATGGTGATCCGTCGAGCAGGCTTCGCTCCGCCTCCAGCTCGACAGCTCGGGTGAGCCAGCGCGGGCCCGGCTCCAGGCGCTGATCACGAGTCGGGCGCAAGAGTCCGGCCGTGGACAGCGAGCGCACGATGCGGAACGCGCCGGGTGACAGCTTGCGCGCGGCGCGTTCGACGTCGGTGGGACGGATCGTCGAATCGATGCGAGGTAGCGAGACTCGTAGCCACTCCACGTCGACGCCGCTCTTGTGCTCTTCCGGCACCAGCGCGGTCCACTCTTCGAGCGTGCGTGCGCTGCCAAACGGCAGCACGTCGTCGGTGAGCGCGCGGCGCGCCATCGCAATCAGGACGTCGACGGCGTGCTTGCGTTGCCACGCCACGTCGCGGGCTTGCAAACCGAACCCTTCATCGAAGCGACGACGTACACTCTGACGAGCCAGCTCGAGCACGGTCTTGCCGCGCGACTCCTTCGGACCGAGTTCGTCGAGTGCGCCGCACAACCCGACGACCGCACCCAGTCCGTCGGCCTCTCCGGTCTGTGCGGGACCGGCCGTGAGCCAATCGAACAGCGTCGTTTCGTCGAGCCAAGAGTCCTTTGGCATGCGCTCCAAGATCCAGCGCACGAGCGCGGGCAGGTACGTCTCGAGTGGGGGCGACTGAACGATGTGCCAACCGACGCAGGGGGATGGCGGGACTGCGCAGGCGACACAGACGCGAGGATCCGCTGGTGGCTCGACTTGGATTTCGGTGAGCGAGGTGATCTCGACGAACCGCGGTGCTTCGGCTTCGAGGGCAACACTGAGCTCGTCTACGCTTCCGGCGCACACGAACTGGGCGAGTGCGCGGGCTCGCAGCCAGTGGCCGACCAGGCTCCTCCCGGAGCCACTCGGCGCTACCCACCACGTTCGCTCCCAGAGCAGCGGGTCTGAAACCTCCACCGGTATCCCGGGCGGAAGGCCCTCCGTGCCGAGGTCGAAAGTGCGCGCGAGCCGCAGGTCGTTCCAGCGGAGCTTCTGGCTGGAGCCTTCGGGGTCCGTCGGCGGCGCCGACAGGTGAAGCTCCCGGACTGAACATTGGAGCATCCTCGCCAGCAGGGCCTGAACGTCCGGCCGATCCGACAGCCAGTCGAGCTCCAGGTCACGATCGAGCTTGCTCAAGAGCGCGCCCAGCGAGCGCTCCTGGATCTTTGTGTCCGACGGCCAGGCAGCGTCCGCCAGGAGCGCCCGCGAGAGCTGACCAAAAGTCCGGAATCGGCCTCCGGATGTGATCATTAGATCTCTGATCCAACCCATAGTTAGCCCAACTGTGTCGATGGAGTCGGAAAGTGCAGCATTATCGCATGATGTATGCATCATGCAAAAAACTGCGTCTAGACTCTAGAAGATGAGCGAAATGTGCGAGCTATCATGGCGCCTCAGCCGCTAGGCCCGGGGCCTGCCCGGCCCTAACGAGAGCTAGGCTAAGTGTTGAATCAGCGATTAGCATTCCTGTTAGACACGAAAAGAAACTATGTAACGCGAGGTTCGTGCCGGACGCGACACTAACCGGACAGCATGACAGGGGCTGAGCTATTAGTGTTGTATGTGCGCTAAGTAGCTCAGCGGGGAGCCCGCCAGCTGCCTTCTTCGAGCTCGAGCACGTAGCGTCCACCGGGTACCAGCCGAAGGCCTCCGATGTGCTGCTCACGGCCATCCCGGCCGACCGCGCGCACATCGTACCGGCCGCTCTTGGGGACGGCGACGGGGAGCTTCCCGCCCGGTTCCAGGCCGGAGCGGGGGAGCAGATCGTTGCCCCAGAGGAGCGCTTGCTCAGGATTGCCGGGTTCGAGCGCCTCCCGGGGTGCATTGCGGATCCGGGTGCTCTCGGCCAAAAACAGGTTGTTGACGATAGTGGTCGTGCGGTTCTCGACCTGGAAGTCGATGCCGCCACCGCCTGCCGGCTTGCTCAGCGTGTGCAGCCGCGAAGGGGCGCCGCCGCCGCAGCCGACGAGGAGCAGCGCCGTGGTGAGGAGCGCGAAGCGTCGATGCATGCGCCGAGCTTAGCCGAGGTCACCGGCGTTCGGGGCCCGGGACGACCAGCATGATACACCTGGCAATCGACGCCAGCGGTTTGGCCGGGAAGCCGGGCCGCCGAGAGGCGTAGGAAGGTCCTCCGAATGTTCTTCTTCGCTTCACCGTGGCGCTGGGGTCCGAGAGCCCGCTGCGTGCTGCTCGGACTCGTGCTCGTCGCATGTGGCGGCAATCGCGGCAGCGGTCCTGCCACGTCGCAGGCTGCTGCGGAAGGTAGCGCGAAGCCTGCGAAGAAGGGCGAACCCGGGGCCCCGCAGGTGATTCCCAAGGGAGAGCGCATTGCCAGCCCGAAGCTGGTCGACCGCCGAACTCGCAACGCATTGGCGGCCGACACGATCGGTGTGGTGACCAACAAACGCGCGCGCCCCCCCAAGTCGTCGTCGGAGGTCTACAAGGCGGTTGCACCCGCGACGGTCATCATTCGCGCCGGCGGGGGCATGGGCAGCGGAATCATCATCGACAAGGCCGGCTGGGTGCTCACGAACCACCACGTCATCGAGCGGGGCGACAAGGAAGACTTCCGCACCAAGGTAACCGTCGTGCTCGGCAAGCTGAGCCCGGGCACCGGCGGCATGGTGCGTCAGAAGAAGGAGTATGAAGCCCTCGTCTACAAATCGGACAAACTCCGGGACATCGCGCTGCTCAAGATCGTGGATCCCCCCGCGAACCTGCCTTCGGTGACCATTTCGAAAGAAAATCCCGAGCCCGGCCAGCAGGTGATCGCGCTGGGCCACGCCGGCGCGGGCATGCTGTGGGCGCTCAAAGCCGGGGAAATCTCCGCAATGGGCAAGCTCAGTGAACAGCTCGCGACCTTGGCGCAGTTCAAGGACGACAAAGCGGGGCACGAGGCGGAAGACAAGTTCAAGAAATACCTCGACGAGCGCAACCTCGGACTGGTGATCCAGTCGACGTGCAACATCCTGCCGGGTGACAGCGGTGGGCCGCTGCTCACACGAAGCGGAGAGCTCATCGGGATCAACGCCTTCAGCAATCAGGATCCTCGCACCGGAGGGCTTCTGAGCTTCCACATCCACAAGAACGAGATTGCGGCGTTCCTGAAGAAGCGGCCGGCAAAACCGGCGCGCATGGTGCCCGATCCGTGGAAAGAGGGTGGCGGCGACGCCTCGTACGAGGACGTCGATCTCGACGGGCGCGCGGACGCACTGGTGCTAGAGGGACGACGCGCCTGTTCGTTCTGTCCGCGCCAGAGCGTGGCGGTCTTCTTCGATGTCGACCAGGACACGTTCCGCGGTGTCACGACGCTACCGCCGTTGAACGAGACCTATGAAAAGAAGAAGTTCGACGCCGAGCTGATCTACCTGCAGCTCGAGCGGGATGCGTTCCTCTGGTACGACACCGACAACGACGGCACGATGGATCTCCTGATCTACGATCCGGGTTCCACGGGTCGCGCGTCCGCCGTCTACCGCATCAAGAAGGACGGTGACTTCGAGAAGGACGACTCTCTCGGGTCAGGACGCGACGTGCGTGCCTCGCTGCTCAAAGACAGCGCGCTTCAGGCTCGTCTGCAGCGCATCGCGAGCGCGGCGTTTCCGCAACACTACGTGGAGGCGGGGTCGAGTGGGATCGACGCGCTGCCGGATCCCATTGGGCACACCGGCAAAGCGGCGGTCAGTGATCTCGACTACGACGGCCTGGTCGACTCCGTCCGCATCGACTCGGCGTTCAGCTATCGGCTCTTGCTCGACGTCGATCGATCGAGTGTCGGCTCGCTCCCGCGCACGTTCAACCTGGCGACGACGGGCTCCACCATCGACGCCGAGGTTGCCGTGGTGTCCCAGGCCAACCACATGTGGGTCTGGTACGACACCAACGACGACGGCCGTTTCGACCTGGTATTGCACTCGCCCGGCGCACGCCTGTACGTCGCTGCCGACGCCTGGACAGTCGACGCGAGCGGGCAGAAGACGGCCGCTCCCGAGCACGTGGGGCGCAAGCTGATCCGCGCCGATCTGCTCTCGTCGCCGGCTCAGGCGTCGCAATTTCGCTCGCTGATCAGCAAGGGGTTCCTCACGATCCTGAGCACGAGCTCGGACGCGGGGATCGGCTCCTTCCCGGATCCGGTAGCCGACCATCGCGGCGCAAGCTACGAGATCTTGGACGTGAAGAGCGCGCAGAAGTCCGTGATCATCGTGTCAGCACAGGGCAGCGACGGATACCTGGTGGATCTCGACGGCAACAGCCTGCGCGACAAACCGGTCAAGCCCAAGGATCTGCCGAAGCTCGCCGAGGGCGGCAAGCTCGACCTCGAGTTCGCGTACTTCCAGCGAAATGGTCTGGCGTGGTCCTACTACGACACGGACAAGACGAAGGGCTACGACGTCGTGCTCTATTCTTCGGATCCGAAGAACGGCAAGGCCGACGTCGGATTCAGGATCGACTCGAGCGGCAAGGTCTCTTTGGACGACACGCTCAAGGGCAAGGCCATGGTCAGCTACAGCTTGTTCTCCAAAGCCGCGGACAAGAAGCGCATGGAGAAGGTGGCCAAGGACCTGTTCGGCAAGCGCGCACTCGAGCAATGAGCCGTGAGCGCGCGCCCGCCAAACCGAGCTCAGAGCTTGGTCGTCTGCAAGATCGTCTGAACGGCGATCAGCGCGCCGATTGGGAACAGGATCCACAAGTAGCGCGTCTGGCTCTCCCTGAGATCGTTCAGCGCTGCGCGGATCTGAGCGAGCTCCGCTAACACACGCTCAGCGTCCGTCGCTGGCTCCTTGGCCTTCTGCGCTGGCTTCGCTGGCTTGTCAGCGGCTTTGGGTTTTGATTCCGGTGCATCCGAAGCGCGATCTTCGCGCTCGGAGTCGTCTTTGTCCGCCACGTTGGTCTCCCGGCTCCATCCCGAGCGGATGCTCGAGTTGGCCGATTGTCTCTGGTTTGGAGGCGTTCGGACAACTCGGAGCCGGATCCGGTCGACCGGTTCTGCAAATTGGGCGTTCCCCGCGGCTTTTCCCTCAGACTCTGCCGTGCTCACATTCGGCCTCGTGGAGCCATGAGTGGGCCTTCGCGGCGGCAGCTGCTTCAGGTCGGATTGGGGGGTGCCGTGGCGCTCGCCGTTGGCGGCGGCCTGCTCCGGTGGCTGGGCTCCGGTTACACACTCGTACCAGGAGATGCGGCGGTCGGGCTGAGTGTCAAACAGCTGACCGTTGCCCGGGCGCTGGTGGAGACAATCACCCCCGCCGGTGACGGCTGGCCATCGGGTCTGGAGCTCGGACTGCACCAGCGCATCGACGAACAGATCTGGGCGGCGGATCCGGCGATGGCGGGCGATCTCCGGGCTGCGCTCGAGCTGATCGAACACGTGCCACCGCTCCTGGGACACTTCGGACGTTTCTCTGCCCTCGGCCTCGAGCAGCGCCGCGAAGTGTTCGATGCACTGCTGAGGTCGCGCCGGGATCTGTTCGTGCAGATCGCGCTCGGGTTCAAACAACTCGTGCAGCTCTGCTATTTTGCCGACGAGCGCGTCTGGCCACACATCGCCTACGACGGCCCATGGATCAAGGAGGCGAAGCCGCCGCCGAGCGCCGTCGCGTACCAGAGCTTGTTCCTCGAACGCGGGGGGCGCGCATGATTCGGCAGGGCGCGGAGCTCGTACGCGAGGGACGCGACGTGGTCGAGCGCGCCGACGTGTGTGTGATCGGTTCGGGCTGTGGCGGGGCGTCGCTGGCGGCGCGCCTGGCGGAGGCCGGACGCTCGGTGGTGATCGTCGAACAAGGCGGCTACTACACCAAGGAGGACTTCGACCAGCGCGAGCTCAACATGCTCGCGAAGATCGACGGCGGGCGTGGCATTCATGCGAGCGACGACGTGTCGGTGTCCCTCACCTACGGCAACAACGTCGGGGGTGCGAGCGTGCACTACTGGGCTGACAGCTACCGCACGCCGCCGGACCGCCTGCTCGAGTGGCGCGACGTGTTCGGGATGGAAGGACACAGCGAAGAGGCGCTGGCACCGCATTTCGAGCAGATCGAGCGCGACTTGAACGTGCACGAGGCGACCGACGCCTACGCCAACAAGATGAACCTGCTAGTCGAGCGCGGCGCGCGAGCCTTGGGATGGCATGTGGCGCGGGTGCCGCAGGCGCGCAAGGCCTGTCGGGCCAGCGGGCACTGCATGCAAGGCTGTGCCTACGACGCCAAACAAAGTCAGCTGGTGACCTACGTGCCGCGGGCGGTCGCTGCGGGTGCGCGTCTGTTCTCCGATTGCCGAGCAGAGCAGCTCGTGTTTCGAGGTCGGAGCGTCGAGGCACTCGTTTGCCGAGTGCTCGACCGCGCGACGGGGCGTGCGGCGGGGCCCAGTGTTCGCGTCGAGGCGCGGGCCTTCGTCAGCTCCGCTGGTGGTTACGGCACCCCTGATTTCTTGCTGCGCCAGGGGCTGAAGTCGCGCCTGCCGTCCTTGGGCGAGCATCTCTTCGTCAACCCCTGCCCGATGGCCCACGCGATCTTCGACGAAGACATCATCCAGTGGCGCAACATCCCCGCCGCCTGGGGCGTCGAGGAGTTTCGCCTCGCGCGCTACGCGGGCCCGCGGCGTGTGTTCGGCCGGCCGTCGAACAGCCGTTACCTCGAAGGTGGCTACCTGTTCATGCCCAACCAGCTTCAACCCGGCATGCTGGCTGCGGTGCTTCCCGGCTTTGGCAGCAGACACGGCCAGCTGATGCGGGGGCTGGCCCGCCTGGGCGGCACCATCTGCTGGATCGACGACGTCGAGCCCGGCCGAATCAGCGTCGACGGTGGTCGCCGGCGCATCGAGCTGCCGCTCTCTGGCGGCAATGGAGAGCGGCTGCGAGACGCTTGGAAGAAGCAAGCTCAGCTCCTGTTTCAGGTGGGCGCGAAACAAGTTCTGTTCGGCGACGCCGATGACACTCGAATCGAGAGCGCAGGTCAGATCGACGCAGCCATCGGCCGGCTGTCGATCCGGCCCGGGCGCAACGTGCTGGCGGCGCCGCACCCCGGAGGCGGGGCGCGCATGGGCGCGAGCGCCGAGGGCTCGGTGGTTGGCTTCGATCATCGCGTGCACGGGCTCGACAACCTGTACGTGTCGGATCCGAGTGTGTTTCCCAGTCCGCCGAGCGTCGACCCCAGCCTCACGATCCTCGCATTCAGCTATGTGGCCGCTGCGGCGGTGGATGCGCAGCTTGGATGAGCCGATGAAAAAGCGACCCCGCGAGCGCAGCCTGCGCCGTCAAAACGAGCGCCTCGCCGACAAGCTCGCTGCCGCGAAGGAGAAGCTTGCCCGTCTCGTGCCCGGCGGCTCACCCCAGAACGCGCTGGAAGTCCCCTCGGCTTCGGTGGTGGAGCAAATGACGGAGAGCGTGGCGTGTCTGCGCTGCGGGGCTTCGGTTCGAGCTGACGACCATCGCGCACTCGTCCTCGGCGGCCGCCGCCTGCGCGTGGTCACGAGCGTCTGCATCCAGTGTGGCGCTGCTCGGGTCTGGTACTTCCGGTTGGGAACGCCCTTGGCCAGCTAAACGGGCGATGGTGTCGTGCTCGTCGCGACTTCTCCCCCGGAAGGACGCGTGTCAGGCTACGGCGCGATGAAACTCCTCACCGAGACCGAAGCTTGGCAGGCGCTCCTCCGACATCGAGATGAAATCGGAGCCATCTCGCTCCGGCAGCTGTTCGCGGCAGAACCCGAACGGTTCTCCCGTTTTTCGCTGAGACTGCCAGGCATGCTGCTCGACTTCTCGAAGCACCGCGCCACGGAGGAGACCCTCGCACTGCTCGTTCGGTTGGCGGAGCAAGCGGGTGTGCAGGCACGCATCGAGGCGATGTTCGGCGGGGAGGCCATCAACCTGACCGAGGGGCGCCCCGTGCTGCACGTCGCCTTGCGCAATCGGGCGGCAACTCCGGTGTGCGTGGCGGGTGAGGACGTGATGCCTCAGGTCTCGGCTGTGCTCGCGAAGATGCGTCGTCTGGTGTCGGCGCTCGAGAGCGGCGCGTGGCGTGGTCACACCGGCAAGGTCATCACGGACATCGTGAACATCGGCATCGGCGGTTCGGATCTGGGCCCCTACATGGTGACTGAAGCGCTGCGCCCGTTCTGGCGGCCGGGCATCGACGTGCATTTCGTGTCCAACATCGACGGGACCCACCTCAGCGAGACCCTGCGTCGCCTGGACCCGGAGACGACGCTGTTCTGTGTAGCCTCCAAGACCTTCACCACTCAGGAAACGCTGACGAACGCCCGCTCGGCGCGCACCTGGCTCCTGGACGAGCTCGAGGAGCCGGGCGCGGTGGCCAAACACTTCGTCGCGCTCTCCACCAACACCAAGGCCGTCACGGAGTTCGGGATAGACCCGGCGAACATGTTCGAGTTCTGGGACTGGGTGGGCGGACGCTATTCGTTGTGGTCGGCCATCGGGCTGCCAATTGCCTGTGTGATCGGCATGGATCACTTCGAAGAGCTGCTCGCTGGGGCCCACGAGATGGACCAACACTTCCGCTCCACGCCGCTCTCGGAGAATGCTCCGGCGTTGATGGGCTTGCTCGGCGTCTGGTACTCGGGGTTCTTCGGCGCCGGCTCCCACGCCATCTTGCCCTACGACCAGTACCTGCACCGCTTCGCTGCCTACCTGCAGCAAGCCGACATGGAGAGCAACGGCAAGAGCGTCGAGCGCGAAGGCCGACCCATCAACGCCTACGACACGGGCGCGATCTTGTTCGGTGAGCCCGGAACGAACGGCCAGCATGCCTTCTACCAGCTCATCCATCAGGGCACTCGGCTGGTCCCGTGCGACTTCATCGCACCGGTGAAGACCCAGAATCCATTGGGTCAGCACCACGAGATCTTGCTCGCGAATTTCTTCGCGCAGACCGAGGCGTTGATGCGCGGCAAGACGCTGGAGGAGGCCGAAGCCGAGCTTGCAGAGAGCGGCGCGAGCGCGGAGAAGATCGCAGCGCTCGGACAGCACAAGGTGTTCTCTGGAAGCCGCCCCACCACTTCGATCCTCGTTGACGAGCTCGACCCGCGCACGCTGGGTGCGTTGATCGCGCTCTACGAGCACAAGATCTTCGTTCAGGGAGTGATCTGGAACGTGAACAGCTTCGACCAGTGGGGTGTGGAGCTCGGCAAACAGCTGGCGAACAAGATCCTGCCGGAGCTCGGGGACGACGCGAAGGTGGTGGGGCACGACAGCTCCACGAACGGGCTGATCAACCACATGAAGGCGGTCCGCGCCGAGCAGCGCGCTGCGGCCGCGAAGGGCTGACAGCGGTCTCTTCTCGGCGAAATGGGGCGATCTACCATATCGAGACACTGAACAGAATATCAGCTAGTGTGTGCGGGTGCTTCGGCTCGACAACCCACCCAATCGATTCGAGCGCGAGGTGGTCGAGTACTTCGGCGAAGCGCCCCGCGTCGAGCTCGAGCTCTACGAAGATCAGAGCCAGCGCATCCTGAGTGAGAACGACAGTCCCGATCTGCCATTTCGGTACAGCCTGAACCCATACCGCGGTTGTTTTCACGGCTGCGCCTACTGCTACGCCCGGCCGAGCCACGAGTATCTCGGATTCGGAGCCGGCACGGATTTCGAGCGTCGCATCGTCGTGAAGCCACGGGCACCCGAGCTACTTCGGGCCGCCTTCGACAAGAAGTCTTGGCAGGGCGAGCTCGTGATCGTGAGCGGCAATACCGACGCGTATCAGCTCGTGGAGACGAGCCATCGGCTCACCCGAGCTTGTCTGGAGGTCTTCGCGGAGTATCGAAACCCCGTGCACGTGATCACCAAGAGCCCGCTCATCGAGCGTGATCTGGACGTGTTCGCGCGGCTGCTACAGGTCACGGACGTGAGTGTGTCGGTGAGCATCCCGTTCTGGGACAAGACATCCGCCCGAGCTCTCGAGCCCTACGTCGCGTCACCCGAGCGGCGCATGCAGACGGTGCGCAGGCTGAGCCAGATCGGTGTGCCGGTGTGTGTGAACGTCGCGCCCATCGTGCCGGGGCTCGGGGATCGCGACCTGCCGCGTGTGCTCGCCGAAGCACGGGATGCGGGCGCCCGCGCCGCCAGCATGATCATGCTGCGGCTGCCGGGGCCCGTGCAGCAGGTGTTCGAGGAGCGCCTGCGCGCGACCCTGCCCCTGGCGGCGGAGCGTGTGCTCGCTCGCACCCGGGAGATGCGCGCCGGCAGGCTGAACGACCCACGTTTTGGCGATCGCATGCGCGGCAGTGGCCACTACGCGGAGGCCATTCAGCGCCTGTTCGAGACGACGGCGGAGCGCCTGGGCCTCGCCACGGGGCACAGCTTGCCCGCGCCGGACCCGCGCCCGACGTTTCGCCGCCCCACCGACCGAGGTGGCCAACTCCGGCTATTCGATTGACGAACGCTGCCCGCACCGGTCATACCGGAGGCCATGGATATGGGAGCGGGCTTGGGCATCATCATCACGGTCGTCAGCATCCTGTTCTCGCTGGTCGTCATGGCCGGGGTGGGCTTCGTGATGTGGAAGGTCTTCGGCGGCCTCATGAAGCAGTCACAGGAGCGGCAGGCGCTGCTCGCGACGGGTATGCCGGCAACGGGTCGCGTCATGCAGCTGATGGATACCGGGATGCTGGTCAACAACAACCCACAAGTTCGGCTCATCGTCGAGGTGCAGATGCCCGGGCGGCCGCCGTATCAGGCAGACACCACGATGATCGTATCCATGCTGGCGATCCCCCGCGTTCAGCCGGGCTGTACCGTGAACCTGCGAGTCGACCCGATGAACCCGACGCGCGTCGCCGTGTTGATCTAGCGCCCGCGATCAGCAATTCGGGCACGAGCAGAGCAGTCCGGACGGCTGTTTCTGATCGAAGCAGGCCGAGAATGGGGCTGGGCATACGCTCGAACCCATACAGGCGCAGGTCGGGCTGCCCTCGCAGCCCTTTGGAACCTCGACGCAGTGGCTGGCTGCGCTATCGCCGGACTGCATGTCGACGGTGACACAAACGGTGCCCGGCGCCGTGCAGTCGGCACAGGTCGGAATGCTCGCGCACTCGCTGACAGGAACACACGGCCCCCAGCAGCCGCCGTTCACGCTGGGTGTCATGCCGCCCTCGCACAACGGAGGCAGTGCGTTGCAGAACACCTTGTCGGCGTCGCAATCGAAACCCACGACGCATTTTCCAGCGGCGCACGTGGCTTGTCCGCCTTTCAGCCCCATGGCCGAGCAGGCGTCTTGAAGGCACGTGGCGAGGCAAGCGGGCGGCTCGGGTTCGCCGGGCGCCAGTGCCGTGCACGTGCAGCAGTCAGACCAGAGCTTGCAATCGCCGGAGTCCTTGCACTCGGGGCCCGAACCAATGCTGCCGCCGCTGCCGGCCGCTCCGCTGGTACCTCCGCTGCCGGCCTGCCCGCCGCTACCCGCTCCTCCGCCCGTGGCACCGCTGCCCGAGCTGCCTGCCGCGCCGCCCGTCGAGCTGGAATCGTTCTCGGATTTTCCCCCACAACCGGCGACGACCACGGCCAGGGCCAGCGCCGCGAAAGGATTGAGCTGCGATCTCATGCTCCGCTGCCTTTCACGTTGGATGCCAGGCTCGATCCCGCGGATTGTTCGGCCAGAGACCTCCGGCGTGCGCCCCGCGTGGCACAGCTCCGGACTTCCCGGTCAGGGTCCGAGCGCTACGGCGGACCCTGTCCCCCCATCGGACGCCACCGCTACTTTCACAAGCGGTACGCCCTGGATACCACGCTGGGTGATCGAGGGAAGATGACGAAGGCCGAGCTGGAGGCCGCGATGCAGGGGCATGTGCTCGCGAACGCGGAGCTGATGGGCACCTACCAAAAGCACAAGTGACGCGGAGGCGTCGGCAGCTCAAGCGCCGCGCAGGTGGTAGGCCTTCGGTTTCGTGAACGCCTCGATCCCATACCTCGAGAGTGTACAGCCGATGCCGGAGTGCCCGCGTCCGGACCACGGCAAGCGGGGACTGACACGGTCACAGCAGTTCCAGTAGGCGGTGCCGACCTGGAGATCGTTCAGGATGCCTTCGGCGCGCGCGCGTGTCCCCGAGTAGACTGCGGCAGTGAGCCCGTATTCGGTGTCCGCCATCAACGCGCTCGCTTCTTCGTCGGAGCTGACCTTCGCGAGGCCGATGATAGGGCCGAAGCTCTCTTCTTGCATGACGGACATCTCGTGGGTGACGTCGACGAGCACGGTGGGCTCGAAGAAGAATCCGGCGCGCTCGCTGCGCTTGCCGCCGACGAGCACTTTGGCACCCTTCTCTAGCGCGTCCGCGACCTGAGCTTCGAGCGTCGTGATGGCGAGCTCCCGCCGTGCGAGCGGGCCGATGTACGTCGCTTCGTCCGTTGGGTCGCCGACGCGGAAGCCGCGTACGGCCTCGGTGAAAGCCGCTACGAAGGGTTGCCAGATCTTTTCGTGCACGTAGATGCGCTCCACGGCACAACAGCTCTGCCCGGTGTTGTAGAAGGCCCCGTCTGCCGTCGCCAGCGCCGCGTTCTTCGGGTCGACGTCGTCGCACACGTACGCCGGGTCCTTGCCCCCGAGCTCGAGCTGCACTTTCACCATGCGCCGGGCGAGTGACTCGGCAATGCGGACGCCCGTGGCGTACGAACCGGTGAAGAACACACCGTCAATTTTCTGTTCGAGCAGCGCGGCACCGACGCCGGCCCCGCCCACGACGGCGGCGAATACCTCCGGCGGGACACCGGCGTCGTGCAGCGCGCGCTCGAGCTCGAGTCCGGTCAGGGTCGCGTACTCGCTGGGTTTGTAGAGCACGGCGTTGCCGGTCAAGAGCGCAGGCAGAAACACGTTGGCGCCGACGAAAAACGGATAGTTCCAGGCGCTCACGTTGGCGATCACCCCGAGCGGTTCGTGCCTGATGCGCTCTTCGGTTCCGCCGGCGTCCATGCCGAGCAGCAACTCGTCCGCCACCGTTCGCTCGGCCTCGGCCAGGAAGAACTCGATGCGTCCGGACAGGCCACCGAGCTCGTTCGCGGACTGAGTGATGGGTTTGCCCATCTCCGACGTCAGGGTGCGAGCGAGCAGCTCTCGGCGCTCGGTCACGAGCTCGGCAAACCTGCGGATGGTCGCTGCTCGCTCCGCGAAGGGCCGCGCCGCCCAGCCCTTCTGCGCGCGCGCCGCTTGCGTGAACTTCGCGCTGATGGATTCTCTCGTGTCCTCGGCAACATCCGAGAGCGCGCTGTCGGTCGCCGGATTCGTGATGCGCATGGCGCCCTAAATACCAGCTTCGTGGTAGCTTGTCCTTCGTGCGAACGCCGGCATCTCTCGGCAGCTTGCGCGCAGCCACCCGCGCCGAGCTGGAGGAGCAGTACGTGACCCGCGACCCGGTCGAGGTACCCTCGGGTATCTTCCGCGGTCAGCTGCTGATGTGGCTAGAGACACCGGCTGCGACCCATCCAGTGCTGCGGCCGATCGAGGAGCTGATGTTCGCCCGCCTCGCCTGGTGGGTGGACTTCGATCGGCAATGTTGGTTCTGGTTCGACCCGCGCCTGGCCGTTGGGCATTTCGAGCCGAGTGTGGGGCCGTCGCGCTGGCGCAATGGCGAGACCATCCGCTTCCTGTACGACGACCGTCGGCTGCCGGGGTTCGTGAATCAGTTCTTGTACGACGAGGCCACACCGCTGTCGGACGAGCTGTGCCTCGGGCTCGGCGGGATCTCGGCGGGGCGCGGGCGCGGAGAGCAGTTCTTCTTTGCGCTACAGCGCGTCGGGTGACTCTCGAGCCTCGAGCGAAGCGAAGATGGCGTCCGCCAGGATCTGGCCGAGCACCTCGAGGGTCGTTCGGCCCTCCGCGGCCGTCGCGCTCGCCGGCGAGCCGAAATAAGCGCGCGGGCCACCGGCGGCCTCGAAGCTGGTCTTGCCCTCGCGAATGGCACGCGACAGGCTCGAAGGGTTGTCCGGCAATGACCGCATCAGCTCGTCGCGCACCAGGGCAGGTTGCTCCGCCATCACGATCGAACCTTCGTATTGCCCTGCGTGGCAGGCCCCGCTCTTGAACTCGTCGGTCAGCCGGAGCGCCCAGGGTTTGCGCGTGACGTCCGGGAAGACCACGCTGGCCACGGACGACAGCGCCGCCACCGCGGCGTGCAGTGAGCCGATGTGCTGGGGCTCGAGGTGGGCGTTGGCGATCGCGATCTGATTCACTCCGTGGCGCGCCAGCGATTTCACGATGTCGACGACCAGCGCCGTCGCGGTCTCCGGCTGGACCGAGATCGTCCCGGGAAAACCCGCCGCGTAGCCGGCTGAGGTGTAAGCCAGCGGCGGGGCGATGCGTGCGTCCAGGTCTCGGCTTCCGAGCAACTGAGCGCCCGCGCGGGCCATGCCCTCGGCGATGATCACGTCGGTCGAGAGCGGGAGGTGCGGCCCATGCGCCTCCGTCGCGCCGACGGGCAAGATCACCCAGAGCTTGCGTTTGTCGAGCGCCTTCAGCTCCTCGAAGGTGAGGTCGCCGAGGAGCGCCGAGCTCACGACGTCTTCCCGACCCGGTCGGCGAACTCGGCGATGCGTTCGACCAGTAGGTCGAAGTCGTGGTCGAGGGTTGCCAGGTGGTACGAGCGCTCGAGGACCAGCTCGGTGGCGTTCTTGCCGGCCAGGAGCTTCAACAGCGCCCTCGAGTTTTCCGGAGGCACACTGTGATCGTTCGGGGAGTATGCGACCAGCGCGGGAACCGACAGAGTCTCGAGGCCGGTTCGAATTCGCGAGAGCTGCTTGAGGAACGAGTTGCCCGCCTTGGCCGGGACCATCTCGTACGCGCGTTCGTCACCACCCTTGGCGATGTCGTTCTTGATCAGACCCGCGGCCCCCGCCGGCACCACCGGCAAGATGTACTCGAGTACCGGCGCCGCCTTGGCAATGAATCCTTCTCGCTCGAGGATCGTACAGTTGATGGGCACGACCCCGGCGACGTCCGCGGGTCGTGCGCAGGCCACGTCCAACGCGATGGTGCCGCCCATGCTGAGGCCGACCAGAACCACGCGTTTGCGGCTGTGCACGAGCTCCGAGAGCGCGCGGTCCATCTCCCAGCGCCAGTCGCCATAGCGGGTCTGGGCCATGTCGCGCCAGTGGGTGCCGTGACCGGGCAATCGGATCACTTCCACCGCGAACCCCCGGCCGGCGAGCGCTTCGCCCAGGGGACGTGTTGCGGTCGGGTTGCCGGTGAAGCCGTGAGAGACCACGACGCCGATGCCGGCGCGGGAGCCGGTGCCCGGCGCTGACCAAGCCTCCGCTCCGGACATGACGGGAAATCGGTCGGACATGGCGGCAGCATAGAAGTAACCCCCACCCAGGTCCACGCGTTGATCGCCGCGCGCCCCTCTTGACCTCCCGCCGTGTTGGTCGTTTCGTGACGGGCATGTCCGTCGATCTCCCGGAGCTGCTCAACCTGGCCGACCGATTTCTGGGCGAGCGCGTCAGCGAGGGGAAGGGCGACAAGATTGCGCTGATTGCGGGCGACCGCCGGGTCACCTACGCGGAGGTGAAGGCAGCGGCGAATCGTTTCGCCAACGTGCTCGGCGAGCTTGGGGTCGATCCGGAGCAACGGGTGTTGATCGGTTTGCCGGACCTCCCGGAGTTCGTGTTCAGCCTGTTCGGTACGCTCGCCAACGGCTCGGCAGTGGTGATGGTGAACACGCTGCTGAAAGAGGAGGAGATCGCCTATTTCTACCAGTACACGCGGGCGAAGGTCGCCGTCGTGCACCGAGATCAGGCCGAGACCTTTGCGCGGGCCGCCGCGGGCGCCCGGGATCTGAAGACGATCCTCGTCGTGGGCGGGGCGCCGCCTGGCCTGGCGAAGACGGCCTCTTTCGAGGACTCGATGGCGCGGGCCAGCGCGGACCACGAAAGTTATCCCACTCACCGGGACGACCCGGCCATCTGGCTCTTCTCCGGCGGCACCACAGGGCGGCCGAAAGCGGTGGTCCAGACTCACGGCTCGTTCGCCAACACGACGGAGCTCTACGCGAAGCGTGTGCTCGGTTACTCCGAGTCCGACGTGACCCTGAGTGTGCCGAAGCTGTATTTCGGCTACGCCACCGGCTCGAACCTGTTGTTTCCGTTTTCGGTCGGGGGCACCAGCATCTTGTTCCCGGAGCGATGCACGGCCGACGCGCTGTTCGAGCAGATCCGCCGCCATCGGCCCAGCATCTTGATCAACGTCCCCACGATGGTGAACCACATGGTCAGCCATCCGGCTGCGGGAGAGCAGGACTTGTCGTGTTTGCGCTTCGCGACCTCGGCGGGCGAGGCGCTGCCCGTCGAGCTCTACCAGCGCTGGAAAGAGACCTTCGGCGTCGAGCTGCTCGATGGGCTCGGAACCGCCGAGATGTGGCACGTGTTCATGACCAACCGACCTGGAGACGTCACCCCCGGGACGCTGGGCAAGGTCGTGCCCGGGTTCGAGGTGCGAGTCCGGGATGACGAGGACAGGGACCTGCCCGATGGCGAGGTCGGTTGGCTGTGGGTCAAGGGCGCCTCTCGCGCCATCGCCTACGTGCAAAACATGGAGAAGACCGCCAGCGCGTTTCGCGGCGAGTGGTACGTGTCAGGCGACATGGTGAGCCGCGACGAACAGGGGAACTTCACCTACGCGGGCCGCGGCGACGACATGCTGAAGGTCGGTGGCAAGTGGCTCGCCCCCGCCGAGGTCGAGAATTGTCTGCTCCAGCACCCAGCCGTCAAAGAGGCTGCGGTCGTTGGTGTCCCGGATGAACACGGCCTGGTCAAACCCCACGCCTTCGTAGCGGTGCACCAGCAGGAGGCCGGTCTGGCGGAGCAGCTCAGGACGTTCGTGCGTGACCAGCTCGAGCCGTACAAGGCGCCTCGGGAGATCGTGTTCATGGACATGCTGCCGCGGACGCACCTGGGCAAGGTCGATCGCGGGCGACTGCGCAGAGGCTGAGGCGAACATGAGCGAAGCGGTCGCGCGGGCGATTCATCACATCGCGCTCGGTGCGCGGGATGTCGAGCAGGTGGCTGGGTTCTACCGCGACGTGTTCGGTCTGCCCGAAGTCGCGCGGCACTTCACCGAGACGGGAGAGCTCAGATCGGTGTGGCTGTCGACGCTGGGCAGCGTGCTGATGGTCGAGCGAACCTCGGAGCCCACGCGCTTGGTGACGGGCGTGGGCGGGGGGCCATTCCTGCTCGCGTTCCGTGTGGCGCCGGGAGAGCGTGCGGAGCTGGAGCGACGGCTCGAGCAGGCCGGTGCCCCGCTCGAGTCACGAACCGCCGAGAGCTCCTACGCGCGGGATCCCGAGGGCAACCGCGTGGCGATCAGTCACTATCCGCTTCCGCAGGGGGCGGGTTAGTGGAGAAGGACCAACAAGAGCTGGGACTTCTGTCCATCTTTCACTTCGTGATGGCGGGGTTGGCGGCGCTGGCGGGCAGCATCCCGGTCGTGCACCTGCTGATCGGTCTGAAGATGCTCAGTGACCCGAGTTTCGTGGGCGGTGGCGCGGGCCCCCCGCCACCCTTCAATCCCGGCTGGATCTTCGCGGGGGTCGGAGGTCTGTTGATCGTGATGGGATGGACTTGGGCCTTCGTCTTGCTCTTCGCGGGGCTCTCGCTGCGGTCGAACCGCCGGTACTGGTTCTGCTTCGTGGTTGCATGTCTCACTTGCCTGAACGTTCCCCTGGGCACTGCCCTCGGCATCTTCACCGTGCTGGTGCTCAGTCGCCCGAGCGTGAAACAGCTCTTTGGCGTCCCTGGCACGTGAGCTCGATGTGATTGGCCCATGTTCGCGCGGCCGAACGGCGCTCTGGTCGTTGTCTGGCAGGACGACCGCGCCGGTGTCCGCCGCATCTATTCGTCCCGGCTGAACTGAGTCTACCCTCGCGGGATGGCTACTCTGCACACTTCCATCGAGCATCGTGTCGCGACCATCACACTCGACCGCCCCGAGCGACTCAACGCCTACACCGTCGAGATGGGCATCGAGCTCTATGGTGCACTGCACGCCTGTGATCAGGACGACGAGGTGCGTGCCATCGTCGTGACCGGTGCGGGCCGGGCGTTTTGTGCCGGCGCCGATCTGGGGGCGGGGGGCGCGACCTTCGCGCGGGAGCGCGCGTGGCAGGCTGCGCGGGAGCTCGAACACAAGACCTCCCCGTGGGTGCTCAAGACGCCGGTCATCGCGGCCATCAACGGGCCTGCCGTGGGGATCGGCGCGACCCTGCCCCTCCAGTGGGACATTCGACTGGCGTCCGACCGCGCCAAGATCGGCTTTGTGTTCGTGCGGCGCGGGATCTGCCCCGAGGCCGGCAGCACCTGGATCTTGCCGCGCTTGGTGGGGTCGGCGCGGGCGGCAGAGCTGCTCCTGACGGGGCGGATCCTGACCGCGGATGAAGCCCTCGCCTACGGTCTGGTGAGCCGTGTCGTCCCACACGAGGAGCTCATGACGGTCGCCGTCGCGATGGCTCGAGACATCGCGGACAACACCGCGCCGGTTTCGGTGGCCATCACGAAGCAGCTCCTGTGGCACCAGCTCGGCGAGACCGATCCGGCCGCCGCCAAGGCCTTCGAAGATCTGTTCTTCGACTGGATCGGCAAACAGGCCGACGCGGCGGAGGGGGTCAACTCGTTCCTGGAGAAGCGCGCGCCGGAGTGGAAGCTGAAGAAGAATCAGCTGCTGCCGCCGGAGCTGCAGAAGCTGCGCTGAGCGGCGACTTCACTTCGATTGGAAGTCGCTCTGGGCCTTGGAGGCCTTCTTCTGGGGCAAGGGCATTTGCGGATTGGCCTTGGCCGGCGGCGGCGGTGTCGGCTGCGGCTGCTGCGGCGCGAAGTTCGGCTGCGGTGGCGGTTCCGACGGTGCGGGGACGGGGTACGGGTCGAGGCTCGAACCCTTTTGTGGCGCCATCTTCTTCATGTCCGGAGCAGGCGCCTTGGTCGGCTCGCTGTTCTTCGAGTCCGGCGGCACGGGGGCGTTGCCCGATGTCGAGGGCGCTGGAAGCGGGACGGGCTCCGCGCTCGGGGCGGGTGCCCCGCGTCGCGCGGCGGCGCTGCGCGCCTCCTGAATGGCGGCGGCTTCGTCACCGACGGGATCGATGGCCTTCGCTCGATCGAGGCCTTCGAGACACGGCACCCAGTCCCCCGCGTTGCAACGCTCGAGGGCCACACGACGCAGCTCGCGGGCTCGTTCGTCGGGCGGGGTCTCGCGGGCGATCTCGTCGGGAACTGGCTTGGTGCGGTTCGCGAGCCATGCCCAGAGCACGACCCCGATCACGGTGAGCGTCGCCGCGGCGGCGAGCTGTGCCGCCCAGCGCGAGCGAAAGTGTTTTCGCAAGCGCGACACACGCTGGCGCACGCGCGTCGCGGGGAGCTGCTCTTCCTCCGCGATGTGCTCGAGCTTCTCGCCGTCGCCCTCGCGCAGCATCCAGTCCAAGGTGCTCTTGGCGCCTTCGGCCTCGGGCAGCTCCTCTTCGGCCCAACGCAAGAGGTCGCGCGCGCTCAGCGGCGCGCTCTCTGCAACGGCCTCGTCGGCGACGCCGTCCCGCGGCTTCTCGCGCCCACCCCGACGGTGCAGGTCGACGATCTTGTTCTTGGCGATACCAAACACCCAGCGCCGGAGATCCTCGGGGCTCTCGGGGGCCTCCCGCGCGGCGAAGGCATCCGCCAGCGTCGCTTGCACGATGTCCTCGACGTCCGGTTCCGAGACCCGTCCCCGCACGAAGCGAATCAGGCCGGCGCGAAGCTCCGGCGCCGCGAGGAGGGTTCCGCGACTGTCGAGGGCGGGCATAGCCATTCCGATGATCCTGGGCGGACATCGGCTCAGGAAGTAAAACTGTGACCGAAGGCGGTCTTCGTGCCGTAAGCTCCTGAGCTGAAAGGGGATTTCATGCCGCGCCGGAACCTGCCTCCGCTCGCTCGGGCCATCGTGAAGGGCCTCGCCGAGGCTTCAGACCCGACGCGGGCGCCGGCGATGCAGGCCTACATGAAGTCGAGCATGCCCTTCCGAGGAGTTGCTTCGGCGGAGCGACGCGCGCTGGTGAAACAACGGCTCCGTGCGCACCCGCTCGCCGGCCGGAGGGAGTGGGAAAGCACCATTCGAGCGCTCTTCGACGGTGCCGAGTTCCGTGAGGAGCGCTACGCGGCAGTCGATCTGCTGCTCATGCCGTCGCTGCGGAGGTTTCTCACGCAAAGCGCGCTTCCGCTTCTCGAGCGGCTGATCACTCGCGGCGCATGGTGGGACTACGTAGACGCGTTGGCCGCACATGGCATGGGTCACCTGCTTCAAATCGAGCCGGCTGCGATGAGGCGGGTGGTGCGTGACTGGTCTCGAAGCTCGAACCTGTGGAAGCGCCGAAGCGCGATCCTGGCTCAGCTTCGCTTCGGTCCGAACACGGATCTGCCGCTGCTCTACGCGTGCATCGAACCGAATCTGAAGGATGAAGAGTTCTTCATACGGAAGGCCATCGGTTGGGCGCTCCGGCAGTACGCCTGGATCAATCCCGACGAAATCCGCAAGCACGTGGACAAACTCGGAGCGCGCCTCTCACCCCTCAGCCGCCGCGAGGCACTGAAGAACGTGACGAAACCGCTCAAGCGTGGCGCGCGTGGGAAGCCCCTCGCACTGCGAACGTCGCGCGCAAGGAAATCGGTTCGGCGATGAAGACTCCGGCGCCGCTCCCCGAGTCCGAGTGGGCGATCGAAGTCCTCGTCCCGGGCGGTGATGGAATGACGCGGATCTCCGACGGGCGCGTCGGCTTCGCCTCCCGTGCGCTGCCGGGAGATCGGATCCGTGTGATCGCACACACGCTTCACACGAGCTGGGTACGAGCCGACCGCTGGGAGCTGGTTCTACCGGGGGAGGCCCGTGTTCCTCCGGTCTGTCCGGTGCAGGCGACGTGCGGCGGCTGCGAGTGGATGCCCCTCGCACGCCCCAGTCAGATCGCAGCCAAGTCCAGCATCATCCGCGAGGCACTGCGGCGCATCGGCGGGCTCGGCGACCTGCCGGGAGAGGTCGACACGCGGAGCGTCGGCAGCGATCTGGGCTACCGCAACCGACTGCGCTTGCACGTCGACACACTCGGGCGGATCGGCCTGTATGCGCCGGAGTCCCACGACCTCGTGGAAATCCCCGGATGTGTCGTCAGTGACCCCGCCATCAACCGGACCCTGCTGAGGATCCGCGAGCTGGCCGCGGACGAGCCGCAGGCGCTGGCGCGCTGGGCTGAAATCGAGATCCGCGCTGCGCCGGCGGGGCCCCCGGTCTCGTTGTGGCTCGTGCCCAGGGGCCTCAGAGCACCCTCACCGGCGGAGCGAGCGCTGCTTGCTGCCTTCAAGCAAGAGTGGCTCGCGGTCGAACGTGGCGCTGCCGACGGGCCGGTCGTCGACCAGCAATGGCCGTTGCCGAACGGCGCCGAGCTTCGGTCGCCGCCCGGAGGTTTCGTCCAGGTGAACTGGCCAGTCAATCTGGAGATGGTCACCGCGCTCCTCGATGGCGTGAAGACGCGCGGCATCCGCAGCTTCATCGAGCTCTACGCCGGGGCCGGCAACTTTGCGCTGCCGCTCCTGCTCGCGGGTCTCACCGGCGTTGCCATCGAGCAGTCCGCCGGGAGCATCCGTGCTGCGCGGCGGTCGGCGCGCGCGCTCGGGGTCTCGGACGATGCATTCGTCACCGGCGAGGCGGTGCGAGAGCTGTCGCGGCGCAGCAAATCGCGTGACAAACCCGACCTCGTCTTCTTGGATCCGCCCCGCGGCGGCGCACGGGAGACCGTGCGGCCTCTGCTCGAGCTGGCCCCACGCTTCATCGCTTTCTGTGCGTGTGATCCGGTGACCCTCGCGCGTGACGTCAAGGCCCTGAGTGCAGCCTACGCTGTGGATTCCGTGGCCGGATTCGACATGTTTCCACACACTCACCACGTCGAGACGCTGATCTGGCTTCGCGCCAAGAGCGGGTGAATCACCGCCGGTCGCCTCGCTCGCCCTTGGCGGACGCGAATGAGCCGGGCAAGATGCCCGCCTCATGTCGAACTGGCGAACACATCCGGATCAGGAGACCAAGGGCTGGCCGCCTGGTGTCCCGTACATCATCGGCAACGAAGGCTGTGAGCGCTTCAGCTTCTACGGCATGCGCTCGATCCTGACCTTGTACATGGCGGACGTGCTCTACAAACACCACCCGCTGTTCGAGTCGGCGCCCAAGGACTTCGCCAAGGAGCACTACCACCTGTTCGTGGCCGCCGTGTACGCGTTTCCGATGATCGGCGCCATCTTGGCCGACCGCTTGATCGGCAAGTATCGCACGATTTTCTGGCTTTCCTTGGTGTACACCGCGGGACACGCCGTGCTCGCACTCGGCGAGGGCTCGGTGTGGGGACTCTGGCTCGGCCTCGGCCTCATCGCCGTGGGTTCGGGCGGAATCAAACCGTGTGTCTCGGCCAACGTCGGCGACCAGTTCGGACGTTCGAACTGGTTTCGCGTCAGAACGGTGTACCAGGCGTTCTATTTCATCATCAACTTCGGCAGCTTCTTTGCGACGCTGATGATTCCGTGGCTCTGGAAGCGCTTTGGCATCAGCATCGCCTTCGGCGTCCCGGGTGTCTTGATGGCCATCGCGACGTTCGTGTTCTGGCTGGGGCGTCACAAGTTCGTGCATGTGCCTGCCAGGCCGGGCGGAACCATCGGGCTTCTGGACACCCTCAGTTCGACGGCGCTGTTCATGTCCGTCGGTCACTTCTTTTTCACTGCAACCAAGCCACTCTGGGTCCAGGTCTCGGCGACCCTCGTGCACCTCGGCATCGGTTTTGTGCTGTTCGAGATCCGACAGCGCAAACAGCCGGATGATGGCTTTTTGGCGGTGCTCTGGTTCGCGATCAAACGCTACTTTGGCGGCGACAAATCCCAGGCGCCGGCCTTGGCCGATGGCGACGCTGCGGACGAGAACGCCGCCAGTCCGGAGCTGACGGCGGAGGTGCGCGCCCGGCGCAAGAAGCTCTCCGAGAGCCGCTTTTTCGGCCCCGCGGTGCGGCACTTTGGCATCGGCACGGTGGAGGGGCCGGTCGCGGTGCTGGCCATCATGACCGTCTTCTTCCTGGTGAGCCTCTTCTGGGCGCTGTTCGATCAGCACGGCTCGTCGTGGGTGATTCAGGCCAAGGCCATGGAACGCGTCGTCCCGCTCTTTGGTTCGGACCCCATCGACCCGCAGCAGGTCGCCGCCCTGAATCCATTGATGGTGATGATGCTGATCCCGATCCTGAACTACGGGCTCTATCCGCTCGTGGAGAAGCTCGGTGTGAAGGCCACGCCGCTCCGCCGCATGACCGCCGGCATGCTGGTGGCGTCAGCGTCGTTCGTCGCGGTGGCGTTGATTCAGCAGCGCATCGATGTCGAGGGACCGGGCAAGGTGGCCATCGAGTGGCAACTGATCCCTTACCTGATCATCACGCTGGCCGAGGTGCTGGTGAGTGTCACGGGGTTGGAGTTCGCCTACACTCAGGCGCCCAAGCGCATGAAGAGCACCATCATGGGGTTCTGGTTGCTCACCGTTGCGGCGGGCAACGTCCTGGTCTCGGTGATCTCGACCATCAAGCTACCGGAGGCCCAGTTCTTCTGGCTGTTCGCCGGACTCATGGCGGGCGCGGGCGCACTGTTTGGTGTGCGTGCGTACTTCTACAAGCAGCAAGATTTCATTCAGGACTGAGGCGAGCAGACTCGGACGCCGAGCGTCGGGGACGCCGGAGCGGCATCGCCCCGGACAGCACGGTGCGCGCCTCGCCGACGTCGAGCCGTGCGGTGTGCAGGAAGCCCCGGACCGCGCGGTCGATCAACCCTGCGAGGGTCTTCATGCGCTGCAGGCGGACGAGCACGTCGGGTGACACGTCGCCGGACGCGCGGGCCAGGCGCTCGGCGCGCTCGAGATCGAGCTTCACCCCATGCACCAGCCGCGCCTCACGCTCTTCGATGACGCGGCCGAGCATCTTCATCAGGGCCGTCTCGGCCCGGAAGTGCCACGACGCGTCCTCGGGCGCGCGCACGCGGCTCACCACTCCCCACTGCTCGAGCTCGCGGGTCACCATGGACACCGCACCCTTGGAGAGCTCGAGCGCGTCTTGCAGCTCCAGGGCCGTCATGGGGCGGCCTCGCAAGTACAAGAGTGCCCAGACGCGGCCCTGGTTGCGCTTGAAGCGCCAGAACTCGATCACCGTCCCGACGGCGTCGACCACCAGCGCCTCCCACTCCGTCAGCGTCGCACCGGCCGGGCGGGCGGCGGAACGAGGGTGTTTCACGCTTTCCTCGCGCGCCGTGGATCCGACAGCAGCGATTCGGCGAAGGCCCAGATCAAATCGACCGCGGGGTGACCGGAGTCCGGCGCCAGGGCGGTCCTTGCTTCAGCGACGTCACGCAAGACCGCGTCGAGGGTGCGGTCCACGGCGCGTGTGTCGAGCACGGCCTCTCCGAGCTCGCGCGCGACGTCCATCGAGACCGGAAGCGAGCGCCAGGCCTTTGCGAAACGCGTCCCCAGCTCCGGGTGCTCCTCGCACGCAAAGAGCACCGGCAGTGAGGGGTTTCGCTCCTTGATGTCGCCGTAGCGATCTTGGTTCTGGTCCACCAGATCTCCCAGGTCGTCCTGCATCTGAAAGGCCATGCCCAGGCTGCGCGCCGCCGCCTCGAAGCGGCGCGCCCGTGCCAGGTCTCCCGAGAGAATGCCCGCTGCGAACCCACACAAGCCGAACAGAGCCGCGGTCTTCCCCATCGCGACCTCGCGCCAACCGCTGGTCGACAACGAGGCGTCACCGCGCACCTCGACTTCGCGCACCGCTGCGCGGGCCATTTCCGCCACGACTTCAGCCGCTCGGGTGCTGAGTGCCTGCGGGTATCGGGCCAAGCGAACCAGGGCACGCGACAAGAGGTGGTCCCCGGCAAGCACAGCGACGACGTTGCCGTGGCGCGCGTTGACTGTCGGCAGCCCACGCCGAAGCTCTCCCTCGTCGACGACGTCGTCGTGGAGCAAGCTGGCGGAGTGGATCAGCTCGACGGCGACGGCCGCGTCGACCAGGCCCTCCTGCGGTGCGCCGGCGACCTGCCCCAAGAGCAACACCAGCTGGGGGCGCGCCCGCTTGGCACCGTGTGTGATGCACAGGTGCCGCTCGGCGGCCTTCATGAGACCCGTTGCCGGTCCGTCGAGCTCCTGCTCGAGCGCCCGCTCGATCTCCCCCAAGTCCACCCGCTCGCGAGCGGCAGCCCGTGCCGTTTCGACGGCGCTCATGCTCATTGACGGGCATGTAGTTCAAGACCGCTTGAACTGCAAGGCGCGGGGGCGCGCGGGGAAATTGCTTGGGGACGCGGGCTCGTCAGTCGTCTTGGCGCGCCCGCGCAAACTTGCGGCGCAGCCGTTCCACGGCGGCGTAGAGCTTGGCCTGCTGCTTCGGCGTGATCAGCTTTGCGACCTCGTCCATTTCCTTGTCACGGACCGCATTGAGCTTCTTCTGGGTGCTGCGAAACCCTTCGATGTTCTTCTTGTACTCCGCGTCGTCGTTGCTGTCGGCTTTCAGTAGATCGCGGAGGGCGCGTCGGTAGTCCCGGTGCTGGCGCTGCAGCTTGACTCTTTCGGGCTCGTACTTGGTCAAGATCTTCTGGACCTGGTCGGCCTTCTTCTCGTCGAGGCCGACTTCCTGACGGAGCACGCGCGTCTTGAGCTGTTTCAGGCGCTGCTGAACCTTTGCGCGTTTCTCCTCGGCCGCCTTGCCCTCGGCGTGAACAGGTGAGACCGCGAAGAGCAACACGAGCGCCAACACACATTGGACCAGCATGCGGTGCATCAACCACCTCCAAGATACGAGTCTGCGGCCGCCAACCAGCGGTCGAGCTCGCGTTCGTCTGCGTCGTCACCCGGAGCCGACAGCCCATCCATGCCGAGCCCATCATCGGGGGCAGCGAGGCCGGCGACCGGAGCGCTCTCTTCGAGGTCCGCGTCGGGTTCCTCCGTCGCCGCCAGTTGCTGGGGCTGCAGAGCTTCGGGAGGGTGTCCCACCGATGAGGGCGAGGGTGCGACGGGGGACTCGGTGGTGGTGGCCGTGGTGCGAGCGGTCTCGACCTCGCTCGGCCCGCCGCGATAGACGACCACCGCGAGTGCTCCGGCAAATACCGCAAAAATCGGGGCGAATGCCAGCCAGCGACTGCGACGCCGGCGACCGGGGACGTCGGCGGCGCGTGCGCGCAGCTTGGTCAGCTGCATACCGTCCGGCGCCTCGGCAGTCTCGTCGAAGAGCGCAGCGAGCTCGGCTTCGTCTCGTTCGCGGTCGGGGGGGGTCATGACTGCACCGAACTTTCCTCTCCGGCCACGAGATCGGCAAGCTCGCTCCGGAGCTCCTTCATGGCCATGTGCACGAGCACTCGCGCGGAGCCTTCCGTAGTGCCGACTGCTTCCGCGATCTCGGCGTAGGACAAGCCCGCGTCGAGGCGTAGCATGGCGACACTGCGCCGCTTCTCCGGCAAGGTGGCGAGCGCGTCGCGGACTCGCCGAGCGGCATGGGCCGCGCGCACCAGCTCCGCGGGTCCGGGCAGGTTCTCCGGTGCGTCGGCCGACTCCTCGCGCACGCGGCGGCGGCGCTCGCCTCTGAGCAGCGTCTGTGCCCTTCGCACGGCGTGGGCTGCGAGAAACGCGCGGAACGAAGTGCCGGGCTGGTATCGGGCCAGACGTTCATGGGTGAGGGCCAGGGCGTCCTGCACCGCATCTTCTGCCAAGCTGCGGTCGCCGCAGGCGCGGGCTGCGATGCGGTAGAGCAAGCTGAGATGGGGTTCGACCAGCGTGGCGAACGCCTTTCCGTCGCCGTCGAGCGCGCGGGCGATCAGCTCGTGTTCGACTGACACGCCGTCGAGCTTTTCACCTCGGTTGGGAAGGGCCGCCACGAAAACGCCGGTTGTAAGTTCCAAGGGCACTCTGGCGACGAATGCCGCGGCCGGGGTGTTGTGTTAATTCAACGCGCCAGTAGCTCGTAATGTCTCAGCATTTTTGGGGTGTGGGTCAGCGTCCCTGGAAGCTGGGGGGGCGTTTTTCGAGGAACGCGCTCAGAGCCTCTCCGAGGTCTTCGGAGGCCAGGAACGCCGAGTTCCACGCAGCGACGTAGTCGAGCCCGTCGGCCACCCGTCGGCCAACGCCGAAATCGAGCACCCGTTTCACTCCGCGCACGGTGAGCGGCGCGTTTGCGGCGATCGCGGCGGCGAGGCTCTCGGCCCCGGCGAGCAGCGCCTCCGGATCCGCAAAGATCTCGTTCACGAGCCCGATGCGCTCCGCTCGCTCGGCCGAGATGTCCTTGCCGGTGAAAGCGAGCTCGCGAGCGGCGCCCTGACCGATCAAGAGGGGCAGACGCTGGAGAATGCCGAGATCGGCGACGATGGCGATCTTGGTCTCGCGCACCGAAAAGCGCGCATCACTGGTGGCCAGCCGGATGTCGCAGGCGCTGACGAGATCAATGCCGCCTCCGATGCACCAGCCGTGCACCGCCGCGATGACCGGGACCGGACAGCTCGCCACCTTGGTGATGTGCGCCTGCAGCCGCAGGATCGTGCGATGGAGCTCGCCACGAACGGCGGCAGTCCCGCCTTGGAGGCTCGGCCCCAGCTCGGCGAAGGCCGCGGGCAGGTCGAGACCGTAGGTGAAATGTTTGCAGCTCGAGCGGAGGACGACCGCTCGCACGCTGTCATCCTGCGCGATCTCTTCGAAGGCCGTGCCGAGCTCATCGAAGAACACCGGGGGCATGGTCGGGCGGTCGAGCACGATGCTGACCACGTGTTCGTTTCGTTGCACGTGAAGGGTTTCGGGCATGGCAGGATGCCGCATACCTCATGCGCGCAGATCTCGCCATCGTCGGACTTGGCACGGCTGGAGCGGCCCTCGCGGGATTTGCCAGCGAGCGCGGGCTCAGTGTGATCGGCATCGAGCGCCAGGCGGCGAAAGAGGCTGGCGCTCGCTGGATCAACGGCGTTCCCGGCTGGGCGTTCGACGACGCCCGCCTGGCTCGACCGACGGGCGCGGAGCTGTTCGGCAGCGGCCACGAGCTGCACCTGCTGGCCGGCTTTGGCCCGCGCCGAGTCACCGTTCGCGGGCACGACGTGCTCGAGGTCGACATGCGGCACCTGGTCGAGCGGCTGCAGAGTCGCGCGCTCGCTCAGGGAGTCCGATTCCTGGAACACACGCGTGTCACCGGTTTCGATGGGCGCCAGCTGGAGACCTCGGCCGGAGCGGTTTCGGCGAGCTGGTTCGTCGATGCGTCGGGGCTGGCGGGAGCGCGCTTGCTCCAACAGCCGCGCGTGGTGAAGGGGGACATCTGCGCGGCCGCCCAGGAGGTGCGGGCCGTGACCAATCTGTCCGCGGCGCAGCACTTCTTCGAGCAGCACGGCGTGTCGCCGGGCAACACTCTGTGTTTCACCGGCGTTGCCGGCGGCTTCTCGGTGGTCAACGTCCGGCTCGTCGGAGATTGTTTCAGCATCTTGACCGGGAGCATTCCCGGCGACGGGCACGCTTCCGGGCGCGCGCTGATCGACCAGTTCGTCGCGGAGCACGATTTCGTGGGTCCCGTGCTGTTCGGTGGTGCCCGCGCCATTCCGCTCAGTCGGCCTCTGGACGTTCTCGGTCGGGACAACGTCGCGCTCCTCGGTGACGCTGGCCGTCAGGTCTTCTCGGCCCACGGCTCCGGCATCGGAGCGGGTTTGCTCGCGGCGCGCATGCTTGCTGACACCCTGGGAGACGGGCTCGGCCCGCACACGTATGCGCTCCGGTGGCACCGTAAGTACGGTGGGCTGTTTGCCACCTTCGAAGCGTTTCGGCGCTTCTCGCAGCAGCTTTCGGCGGAGGATCTGGGACGCATGATGTCCGCGGGTCTCCTGGACGTAAGGAGCGCGCGCGCGGGGCTCGAGCAGCGTGTGCCGCGTCCGAGTCCAGCCGTGGTCGCGAACGCGCTCCGTGGGGCCGTGAGTGAGCGGCGAATTGCCCGACGGCTCGTGCCCGCGCTCACCCGTGGCGCCGCCGCCTCGTTGCTCTACGGCCGCTATCCAGAAGAGCCGTCGGGTGTTCCAGACTGGTCGGCAAAGCTAGATAGGATCTTGGGTTAGCGGCGTCACGAAACGAGCGATGGCTTCGAGCACCTTCGTGTCCTCGTCGGTCTGAGTCGTTCCGCTCCGCTTCAACTGGGTCTTTGTGACCATCAGTGAGTGGTCTCCGCCGTCTACGACGTAGAGCGCGCTCGTCGTCGTCATTTTTGCGCGAGCTTGCTCGAGGCGATCGAGCGGACAGAGTTTGTCGCGCGTGCCTTGAACGAAGAGCACCGGGACACGCAGCGCGTGGAGGACTTGGTCCCGCAGTTGCCCGTTCTGCCCGACCAGCGGATAGCCGAGACACACCAGCCCGAGTACCGGGGCCGGCAGCAGGTGGGGCTCCGTCGCGACGTGGCAGCCGACTCGAGAGCCCATGCTCTTGCCGACCAGAATCAGCGGGGCGGTGCGGCTCGACAGTGCGTTCTGGACGACTTCGCGGTGGGCGCTGACGAGCGCCGGTAGACGATCCGGGCGCCTCGACCCCGCGGCCATGTACGGATAGTCGAAGCAGTGAACGTCACCCAGGGTCTCCAGACGCGTTTTCCAGCCTGCCATCCACGCCGAGGAGGAGGAGGCCCCGGCGCCGTGGGCGAAGACGAAGATCGGTCGGGTCATCGGCGGTCGCGCAAAAGTTAGTGCATTTTTCCGAGCTGGGGCCGGGTCGCGCCCGGCGACTCGTGTCTCGAGGCCGGAAGCGGGCGGCCCGGAGGAGCGTTTCGGCTTTGGAGTCTCAACTTGGCGAGGCAAACGGCGGAGGTCCGCCCGGCGACATCGAGTCGAATTTCGGGTGAAGCAGCGGAGCTTGCGCCTCTCGTACGGCTGGGTGCGCCGCTCGCGCTCGCGAGTCTCGGGCAGACCTTGATTGGAACGATCGCCGTGGCAGTTGCCGGGCGTTTGGGTGAGGACGAGCTGTCCGCGGTGGGGCTCGGCGCTGCGCTCTACTTCACCGTCGCCGTGTTCGGGCTCGGTGTGGTGCTTGGCATCGATCCGCTGATCACACAGGCGCTCGGCCGAGGTGATCACGAGGGCGCGCGCCGGGGTCTGTCACAAGGCATCTGGCTCGCTCTCGCGGCGGCGCTGGGACTCGCTCTCGTGATCGCGGCGCTCGCGGTCGGGCTGGACGTGCTTGGGCTGCCAGCGGACACTGCCCGCTTCGCACGCGGGTATTTGTTCGGTCGCTTGCCTGGGCTCGCGCCGTACCTCGTGTTCGCCGCACTTCGGAGCTTTGCGGCCGCGGAGGGTGAGACCCGACCCGTGCTGATGGCGGCGGTCGTCGCCAACCTGTCGATGTTCATCGTCGCTCCGCTGCTCGCCCAAGGTTCCGTCGTGCTCGGGCTGGGGCCAGCGCGGACCTTCGGTATCGGCCTGGCGGAGAGCGCCGGGGCCTGTTTGCAGCTCGCCGTGTTGTTCGCGAGCCCGCTCGGTCGAAAGCTACGGCGTCTCCGCCTCGCGACCCCCTCCCGGGAGCTGGGTCTCGAGGTGCTGCGAGTGGGGATCCCGGTTGGACTCGCGCTCGTCGCCGAACACGCGGTGTTTGCCACGGTCAACCTGCTGGTGGCGTTAATCGAGCCGGCGGCGCTGGGAGCTCATCAAGTCGCGATCACGTGGGTCGGAACGTTGTTCATGCTCCCGGTCGGACTCGGGGGAGCGACGGTCGTGCGGGTTGGGCGCGCGCTGGGCCGCGGGGACGTGCTGGCAGCGCGCCGCGCCGGACGCGCCTCCCTCGTGCTCTCGCTGCTCTTTGGTATCGGCGCAGCCGCGCTCTTCTGGCTCTTCCCGTGGCAGCTGTCCGGTTTGATCAGCCGTGACCCACGCGTGCTCGCGGTGTCGGCTCCGCTGATGGGGATCGCCGCCCTCGCGCTCGCCGCGGACTCCGTGCAGGCGGCGCTCGCAGGCGCGGTCCGCGGGGCCGGTGACACTCGGTTCGCACTCTGGGCAACGTTGCTCTCCCACTACGGTCTGGGTCTCCCTCTCGGGGTCGCGCTCTCGACGCGCGGCGCGCTCGGGGCCTCGGGTTTGTGGCTGGGGCTGACCTTGGGCCTCGGCGCAGTTGCGATCGCGCTCGCGGTGCGCTTCAGTCGCACCGTCTCGCTAGGTCTGGTGCACGGGAAGTCATGGGCGTCTCACTCTCGAAAGAGCTCATCACTCGCGCCTTGGCCGGCGCCTCGGTGTTCCCCGCCGTGCCGCCTCGACGTGGTGCCTTCGCGCCTGCCGCCGTAGTCGTTCCGCTCCGCCTCGCAGGGCACGACACCGTCATCGTGGTCGTGCGCTCCACTGAGCTCGCAGACCACGCCGGGGAGTTGGGGTTTCCAGGTGGAAAACCCCTGCCTGGTGAGGCCCTCTCCAGCGCCGCTTATCGCGAGCTGGGAGAGGAGCTGGCGGTGACGAGTGATGAGCTGGAACCTCTGGGCGAGCTGACACCGATCCCGGTCGTGACCGGCAAGTACTTGATCACACCCTTCGTCGCCGCGCTCGCCACGTCCGCCGCTCCACGCATCGCCTCGTCCGAGCTCTCGGCGCTGCTCGAAGTGCCGCTCCGGCCTTACCTGGCTGGTGAGCGCAAGATCTTCGGTTTCATGACCGATTGGCGCGGAACGCCGTTTGCGTTGCCGCACTTCCGGCTGGATGACCGCGTCTTGTTCGGTGCGAGCGCCGTCATCCTGTACGAGCTGATCGCGCGTCTGGCGCGTGAGCTCGGTGTCCGTTTGCCAGAGCTGGAAATCGAAGCGGACCGCCCTTGGGGGAACCGCTACCCTGCGTGACCCATGGACGCCATCGTCAGCTTCTCCGCCCTCGAACTCGCCGCGAAGATCCGGGCGCGGGAGCTCAGCTCCCGCGAGGTCATCGAGGCGCATATTCGTCGCATCGAGCTGGTGAACCCCGCGCTGAACGCCGTCGTTGCGACCCGCTTCGACGAGGCGCTCTCGGAGGCGCGCGCGGCGGACGAGCAGCTCGCACACAGCGACGTCGACGCGCTCCCGCCGCTGTTCGGCGTGCCCTGCACCATCAAAGAGTTCTATGCGGTGCGCGGAATGCCGCAGACCGGAGGGCTCTGGATCCGGCGACACGAGATCGCGACGGAGGACGCTCTCGTCGTGCGACGCTTGCGGGCTGCCGGGGCGATCGTGCTGGGCGTGACCAACGTGCCCGAGGGCGGCCTCTGGCTCGAGACGCACAATCGAGTCTACGGACTCACCAACAACCCCTGGGATCTGCGGCGCACACCCGGCGGGAGCAGCGGCGGCGAAGGGGCGATCGTCGCCGCGGGTGGCTCACCCTTTGGCATGGGCTCGGACATTGGCGGGTCCATCCGTCTGCCGGCGGCGTTTTGCGGCGTGGCCGGGCACAAACCCACGGGGCGCATGGTGCCGAACACGGGTCACTGGCCGCCCCTCGGCGGCGAGCTTCGCGCCTATCTCTGTTGCGGGCCGATCGCGCGCAGGGTTGATGATCTGAGCGCGCTGTGGCGCATCGTGGCAGGACCGGACGAGCCTGGGTTCGTGGAGCCTTTCACCTTGGGCGACCCGGATTCGGTGGCGCTCTCGGACCTCACGGTGTTTCCGGTCGAACACAGCGGGGTCAGCGCCGAGGCCGCGCTCCGCGTTGCGGTGGAGGACGCCGTGCGGGTCTTGGTGCAACGCGGCGCTCGTGTCGGGCGTCTGCGATCGGATGTGTTTCGCCGCGCGCTCTGGGTGTGGGGCGCGATGATGTCGGAAGACGAGGGCGTGAGCTACGCGGAGCTCGTCAGCGGGGATCCCGAGCTGTCGGTGCTCCGCGAGCTCGGCAAGCTGGCCTTGGGTCGGTCACGCCACACCGGACCGGTGCTGGCCCTGATCTTCGGAGAGCGCTTGATGCGGCGCGCCCCGAGCCGACACAGCCGGCGCCTGATCGAAATCGGCAAGGCTCTCGGTCGCGAGCTCGAGGACACCCTCGGCGATCGAGGGGTCATCGTGCATCCCCCCTACGCCCGAACGGCGCCCTACCACCGGGCGCCGTTGCTGCGGCCCCTCGACGCGGGGTTCACGTCGATCTTCAACGTGCTCGAGTTACCGGCCACTCAGGTGCCGACCGGGATCGACGCTCGCGGTCTGCCCCTCGGAGTGCAAGTCATCGCCGCTCGGGGGCGCGACCACCTGTGCCTCGCAGCGGCCAGTGCCATCGAAGCGGAGCTCGGCACGTTCACGCCCATCGATCCGCGGCCGCGCGCTCGAAAGCCGACTCAGCCCTTCGACAGCTCCTCGCGCAAGAGCTCGAAATAGCGAGCGCGAAGCTCCGCTGGGATGCGGTGCCCGACCCCGGGAAAAGTCTCGATGCGCGCCTCGAACCCACGGCGACCGAGCGCATCGACGGCAGCGCGGGTTGGGCCGAGTGGGACACGGTCATCGCTCTCGCCGTGTAGCGCGACGAGGCGTGCCGCGGAGTGCGCGGCGTCGGCGGAGGGCCAGAGCGGTTCGGGCAAGGCCCCGCCGATGGGGAACGCGGCTTGAACGAGCTCCGGGTGGCGCGCGAAGATCGTGAAGCTCAACATGCCACCTTGGGAAAACCCGGTGACGATGGGCTTCCCACGCGTCGGACGCCGCGCAGTGAGTACCCCCAGCATCGCGACCACGCGTTCGGCTGCGTCGCTCATGCCACGCGAGCGAAGCGCGTCGCCGTCGTTCGGGCGGAACGGAAACCACGAGAAGCCATCGCCCCAAGCATCGGGCGCGCGAAGGAGCACCACTCGCGCCTTGCCATCGAATGACGCGAACAGTTCACCGAACGACTCGGGACGATCCCCGAGCCCATGCATTGCCACGATCAAAGGCAGCGCGTCGTCGCTTCGCGCTCCGCCGGTCAGGCGCTCGATGTATTCGAGGGGAGCCGCAGCGCGCGCTGCCGTAGGCGGTCGTGGCGAGAGGCCGACCGAGCTTCCGCTGTTCGATGCTGGCGCAGGGCTTGGCGCGGACGAGCGAGAGTCGCAGGCCGCGACCAACACCGCGAGTGCGAGGAGCGCGACGAGCCTGGCGCGGGTCGTGGTCGGCATCACGAAAAACGCTACCACGACGTGATCGATGGTCGGGCGTGGGGCTTTGAGGTATCGTTCGCACTCGGCCTCGGAGAGACCTGGCGACGATGCGCACAGTTTGGGCACTTGGTTGTGGCATGACTCTGGGGTTCGTCCTCGTCGGTTGCGGGGCGTCCGACACGCAGGATCCCGGTTACACGAACGCGGGGGGCGGGGTTGGTGCGACCGGTGGTGCTCCCGGCGGCGGAGGCGCGAGTGCGGGAGGCACCAGCGGGGTCGGTGGCGGCGGCGGTGCGCCGCTCGGCGGCGGCGGAGCAGGAGCTAGCGGTGGAGTTTCCGGCGGTGGTGGCGGAGGTGCATCGGGCAGCGGCGGAGCTGGCGGCACCGGCGCCGGCTGCGTGCCCATGCCCGCGTGCGACGCGCCACTGCCGACGTTCAGCAAGCGTAGCTGGAAACACACCACCATCAGCCCGATCATCGTGGCGACGGGTTTTGCGAACCATCGCGGCCGCGACCTCGTTCTAACCCCGAGCTTGGATCAGTGGGTGCTCGGCAAGTTCGCGTACGGAGTCGCAGACAAGGACTTGCACGACGAAGAGGTGGATATCTGGCTCAACCGTGACTGTGGCACCGGCTGGGAGCAGCTCGGTACCGGAGTTACCACCTACGACGGGGACCACGCGACGATCGAGGGCGCCGAAGACACCGGCGGTCGTATCTATTTCCAGATCCCGGCGTCGAAGAAGCTCGGTATCGGTCGCCACCGCATCTACATGGTCGTTGCGGGCGATCTGAGTGGCACGGAGGCCTACATCGAGGTCGTGCCACCTGGCACGCAGTACTTCTTCAGCGACGTCGACGGCACGTTGACCACCACCGAGACGGCGGAGTACGGCTCGATTCTGACCGGCAGCGTTTCGGACGCGAATCCCGACGCCGGCAAGGCGCTGACGCTGCTCGCCCAGAAAGGTTACCGGCCGTTCTACCTGACCGCTCGGCCCGAGTTCTTGGTCGGGCGGACCCGCGAGTTCGTGAAGGTGCGCGGTTTCCCGCTCGGCGTGGTCCACACCACCTTCGCCCTCGGTGGCACCGGCGGCGCGGCCTACGCGTTCAAGAAGGCAGAGTTCGACGAGTTCCTGGGGCGCGGGTTCGTGGCCGCCTACGCCTTTGGCAACACCGCGTCCGATGCCGACGCCTTCTTCATGTCGAACATCCAGCCGAGCAACCATCGGATCTTCTTTCAATTCACCGACGCGGCTCACGCGGGACGTCGGATCGAGGCCTACACCGAGCTGCTCGGGGAGTTCGGCGGCCTCGCAAAGCCGTGTAACTGACCCAGGGCGCCTCGCCAACCCGGTAGGGCGGCTCTATGTTGAGCCGAGCTCATGAATTTCTCCTGGCGCATCGCCTCCGTGCGCGGCATCGCGATTCGCGTCCACGTCACGTTCCTCCTGGTGGTGGCGCTCGGGGGCTTCGAGTGGGGCGTTTCGCACGGCGCGCTCGGGGCGCTCTTCGGTGCGGTGCTGGTGTGCCTGTTGTTTGCCTGTGTCGCGCTGCACGAGCTCGGTCACAGCCTGGTCGCTCAGCGGCTCGGGGTCTCAGTGCGGGAGATCTTGCTCCTGCCCATCGGCGGCGTCGCTCGCTTGGGGCGCGAGCCAAAGTCTGCCCTCGACGAGCTGTTGATCGCCGTCGCCGGGCCACTGGTGAACGTCGTCATCGCGTGCCTGCTGGTCGGCGCGAGCCTGTTGCACGCCGGGTCGGCGTGGTTCGCTGGGGGTGGGTTCGTGCGCAGCCTGGTGGCGCCGCCCTCGGCCGCGACGTTGGTTGCCGTCTTGATCTCGGCGAACGTGGCCCTCGCCGTCTTCAACATGATCCCCGCTCTGCCCATGGACGGCGGTCGGGTGTTTCGTGCGCTCCTGACCTTCGTTTTCGGCAAGCTCAAAGCCACGAACATCGCCGCCACCGTCGGTCAGGTGATCGCCGCCGGCTTGGCAATCTTTGGCCTCTTGAGTGCGAACTTGATCTTGGTCTTCATTGGTGTCTTCGTGTTCATGGGCGCCGCCCAAGAGCGCTCGACGGCCCGCGCCCTTTCGGCTCTCGCGGGCCTCTCTGCCGGCGACGCCGTGGACACCCGGGCGCTGTGTCTCGAGCCCGGTGACATGCTCGGTGTCGCCATGCAGCACGCACTGCGCTCCGGGCAGCCCTTTTATCCGGTCGTGCTCGGCGAGCGCCTGGTCGGCAACATCTCGCGCGAGGAGATCCTCCGGGCCGTGCGTCGCTCGGGACCGCTGACCTTCGTGGCGGGAGTCATGAGCCGGGATCTCGAAGAGGTGGACCTGACAGAGCCGCTCACGGAGGTGCGAAGCCGGCTGATCGAGCGCGGCGGGCGTCCTTTGGTCGTGCGCGGCCCGCACGGGCCATTGGGACTCATCAGCCTGGACGATCTGGCGCGCGCCGCGAGCATGGCAGACCTCCTACACCACCTTCGGGGCCCCGGCGGCGCCGAGGCGCGTTGAACTTCGGCCCGCCCTCGGTCTAAGGTGCCGCGCCCCGAGAGCGAGGGAGGGCGCTCCTCGCGTCGCTCCCTTGGAGGCCGAGGACCGTCATGAGTGAAAAGACCGACGAAGTGAGCGGCACTGCCAAGCCCGAGATGGACACTGCCGCGCTCGACGACGTGAAGCAGCTCGGCCTGGGCGCCGCCATCGTCTCCCTCGGCTACGTGTTCTGGGTCGTCGGCGCCATGGAGATGGTGGAACGCTTCGCTTACTACGGCGTCAAGGCCGTCGCGACGTTGTACGCCAAAGCTCCGGCGCGCGATGGCGGCCTGGGCGTGGCCATGTCGCAGTTCGGGATCATCCTGGGCACCTGGGCCTGGGTGCAGTCGGTGGTCCCGGTGTTCACTGGCGGTTTGTCGGATCGGTATGGCTACAAAAGAACCATCTTCGCCTCGACGGTGGTCAAGATCCTCGGCTACCTGGTGATGGCGCAGTTCGCGACGTTCTACGGCTTCTTCGCCGGGGCCATGCTGCTCGCCACAGGTACCGCGATCTTCAAGCCGGGCATTCAGGGCACTCTGGTCAAGTCCACCAAGCGCGAGAACAGCTCGATGGCCTGGGGTATCTTCTATCAGACCGTGAACATCGGTGGGTTTCTCGGGCCGCTGCTCGCCGGCTACATGCGCAAGATGCAGTGGCGCTACGTGTTCCTCTCTTGCGCGGCGCTCATCGCTTGCAACTTCCTTCTGCTCCTCACTTACCAGGAGCCGGGCAAGGCAGAGCGCCTCGAGCGCGCCCGCCTGGCAAAGAGCGGCGAGCTCAAACAGGAAGCGCTCTGGAAGGAGTCGCTGCGCGAGCTCAAGAAGAAACACGTCTGGCTGTACCTGCTGATCTTCTCGGGGTTCTGGTACATGTTCAACGCCCTCTTCGACGTGCTTCCGGCCCACATCGAAGATTGGGTCGACACGCGCGATATCGTAAAGACGCTGTTCGGCTCGGGTGGGACGGAGAGCGCCTTCGTGAAGTTCTTCGTCGTGATGAACAAAGAAGGCACGGAGATCATGCCGGAGGGCATGTTGAACCTGAACGCCGGCCTGATCATGACGACCTGCTTTTTGTTCGCCTGGGCCAGCGGTCGTTTGCGGGCTACGACCAGCATGGTGGTCGGAACGCTGCTCGCAACACTGGCAATGTTCCTGTCCGGGTACTCGAAGCTCGGCTGGATCTCGGTCGGGGCGATCCTGATCTTCAGCGTGGGTGAGATGCTCTCGAGCCCGAAATTCAGCGAATTCATCGGCAACTTCGCGCCGGCCGACAAGAAGGCAATGTACCTGGGGTTCTCTCAGATCCCCTTGGCCATTGGCTGGGGCATCGAAGGGTTCACGGCCCCGGTTCTGTACGATCACTTTGCATCGAAGGATCGATTCGCCCGCGTGCTCCTGGCCGAGCGCGGCATGCCGGCGGCCGATCTGCAGGCGATCAAACAAGGTGAGGCCTTTGGTGCCCTGATGAAGTTCACGGGCGAATCCCGGGAGCACCTCACCGAGCTCATGTACTCGACCCACAACATTGGTGCGGTGTGGATCTTCATGGGTGTCATCGGCATCGTGACGGCGATGGGCATCTACGCTTACGGCAAGTGGATCCGCACCATCGTCAAGAGCTGAAACCGCGGCGCCTGGGCCGCCGCCGACTCCTGCTCGGCGCGGCAGGCGTGGCGGGTGCCGGTGCGCTCGACGCGTTCGTGGTCGAGCCGGCATGGCTCGCGGTCACACACCACGTCGTTCCGGTCCCTGGGTTGCCGAGCGCCCTCGAGGGTTTTGTCCTGGCGCAGGTCACCGACGCCCATCTTCGGCATTTCGGTCGAGTCGAGCACGCGATCGTCGACGCCGTGCGGAGCGCTCGAGCTCAGCTGGTGGTCCTGACCGGCGACATCGTCGACCATCCGGGCAGCTTGCCCGTGCTCGCCGAGCTCGTGAGTGCCCTCCGCGCGACTGGCGCGGACGTCGTGTCCACACTTGGTAACTGGGAACACTGGAGTGGCTTCACTGCCGCGGGGTTGAGCGAAGAGTACGCCCGCCTCGGGGCACGGCTCCTGGTGGACGACGCCGTGCGCCTCGGCGGCGTGGCCATCGTGGCTACCGACGACGGCTACGCGGGGGCACCGCGCTGGGACCGGACGCTGGACGCGCTCGGCCGCCTCTCCATTGGTGACGAGCCCAAGCTCTTGCTCACCCACAGCCCTCAGATGTTCGATCGGGTGCCGGCTGAAGCCCCGCGCTTCGCCCTCTCGCTGGCCGGGCACACCCACGGGGGTCAGGTTCGGGTCGGCTCGCTCATGCCATTTCTGCCACCGGGCAGCGGGCGCTTCAGCGCGGGTTTCTACGACACACTGGGTGGCAAGGCCTACGTCAGCCGGGGCACCGGCACCAGCGTCGTGCACGCGCGCTTTCTGTGCCGACCCGAGCTGCCGGTGTTTCGCCTGGTGCGCGGTTGAGCCACTCGTTGTAGATCCCGACGCCATGCTCGACGCGCAGCGCCCCGCCGAACGCTTGCTCAAGAGCGAGACGTCGGAAGCTTGGTGCAAGGTCGCGGCGGACGACTTGCCGGCGACGCTGGCAGACCACGCACACTGCGAGAAGAAGGCCACCGCGAGCGCCATCGCGTTGATCAACGACTACCCAGAGGACACCGAGCTGGTGCGGGTGCTCGCGGCGTTGGCAGAGGAGGAGCTGGGGCACTTTCGGCAAGTGCACCAGCTGCTCACCGAACGCGGCGCCGAGCTGACGAGGGACCGCGGTGATCCCTACGCGCGAGCCCTCATGGGTCTCCTCCGTCATCCGGTCGAGCTGAGGAAGCTGGACCGGCTGCTGGTCGCCGCCTTGATCGAAGCGCGCTCGTGTGAGCGCTTCCGCCTACTTCGGCGTGAGCTCGAGCGCCGAGGAGAGTCGGAGCTCGCGCAGTTTTTCCGGCGGCTGGAGTCCAGCGAAGCCGGCCATGCTGCGCTGTTCGTGCACCTGGCCGAGACCCGATTTGGCAGGGAGATCACCCGTGCTCGACTGGAGCAGATGGCGGACGCCGAGTCCGAAATCGTGGCGAGGCTGCCCATCGCCCCGCGCATCCACTGACACGGCGGCGCAGGGCGTCTACTTCGCCTTCGGCTTCGGCCACGGGATCGTGCCGTCGGCCAGCTCGATCCCATGGGAGGTCAGCGCCTGCCTGCTCTCGAAACAGAGATCGTATTCGCGGTCCGTCGTCAACACGCTGCCGCCGCCGTCCTCCATGAGACAGCCGCGGTTGGGACAGTGATCGAGCCCGAAGGTGTGCCCAATCTCGTGCACCGCCACCTTGCCGAGCCGGATCCGGGCGTGCAAGGCGTTCTTCGCCAGGCGCTTGCAACGAAAGGACGACAACACACACGCTGCGCCATCGATGGTCGCGAGTCCCAAGATACCCCAGTCGTCGATTTTTCCCTTGGTCGTACTGATGTCGACACTCGTCAGCCCGAGGATACGGCTGCCGTCCTTCGGCATGCGCGGTTTCAAGAAGTCGAGCAGCTTCTCCGCGCGATAGCGCGCGCGCTTCGGGTAGTACGCGCTCTTTGGCAGATCGACCCGCGGCAGGGTCTTGACCTCGACCGCGTAAAACGCCCGGAGCGCCTCGACCACCATGGCCACGTCGGCCTCCGGGAGGGCCTTACCCAGAGCCTGCACGTACACGGTGCGACCGCCGTCCTCCTCCGCGCCGGCAACTCCGGAGAGCACCAGGGGGAAGAGCCCGGAGAGCGCCAGAAATCTACGACGGGTATGCGGGTTCATGGCGCGGTTTTCAGCATAGCAAGCTCTGCGGCCGTGAGCCGCACCGGGTCCCGCGGCAAGCGCGCGAGGGAGAAGTCCTTCAGGCATTGCTCCGGTGTCATTCGCTCGTCGCCGTCGAGCCCCGAAACCCCGGCTGCCCAGGCGACGATGCGGCGCGGATCGACCCCGCGCTCCCGCAGCTCAGCCAGGCTGAGATCATCGGCACGTTTGGCGAAACGTCGGCCGGAGGCGTCGACCACGAGCGGCACGTGGAGCCAGCGCGGGGAGGTGAGTCCAAGGGCCCGCTGAAGCAAGATCTGGCGCGCCGCGCTCGGCAAGAGGTCGTCGCCGCGAAGCACCTCCGTCACCCCTTGAGCCGCGTCATCGACCACCACGGCCAGCTGGTACGCCGGGGTGCCATCGCGCCGCATGACCATGAAGTCGCCGACCGTGCCGCCGACATCGAAGCTCTGCTCGCCTCGGAGCTCGTCCTTGACCAAAGTCTCGCCGTCCGGCACCCGGAAGCGCAGGCTGGCGTCCTTGCCGGTCAGCTTTCGTGCGTCTTCGCGGGATCCGAAGCGATCGCGGCAGGTTCCCGGATAGCGCACCTCCACGTCCCCCTCGTGGGGCGCGCTCAGCGCAGCTCGAACGTCGGCTCTCGAGCAGATGCACGGGTAGGCCGCGCCGAGGTCGCTGAGTCGACCGGCCTCGGCGCGCAACCGCTCGAGGCCGGAGCTCTGCAGCAGCATTGGTCCGTCCCAATCCAGGCCGAGCCAGGTCAGATCCACGAGCGCGGCGTCGATCATCTCCGAGCGGGCTCGAGGACCGTCGAGATCCTCCATACGCAGAACGATGCGCCCGCCGCGGGCGCGGACGCTCCACCAGGCGAGCAGAAACGAGCGCGCGTGCCCGAGGTGGAGCAGCCCCGTGGGGCTCGGTGCGAGCCGGCCGACCGGCGGTGTGGAGTCCATGGGCGCTCACTCGTGAGCTTGCCAGACCCGGTGTTCAGCGTCTCGCGCGGCGCCAAGCCCGGAGCCGAGCTCACATCTTCTCGACCGACTTGAACATCTCGCGGACGAACGAGGTTCGCGGTCGGATGAGCAAGACGCGACCCGCGAGGGGCCTGACCGTGATGCGCGCTCCCGCTGGAAACCCGACGTCGGAGTTCAGGAGCTCGTCGTCGAAGATGTAACGATCCCCATCGTCTGTGCGCACGGCGCTCTGAACGTCAGCGCTGGCGACTCCGGTGATGGCCAGAAGGGTCAGGCCGAGGGCCGCGGAAATCCCGATCCGAGTCATATTTGTGCCTCCCGTGCTTCAAACCGCGGCGAGGCGAGGAGCTTGGGTCATTCCTTGTCGGGGTCGCACTTGCAGACGGCCAACTTGGCCTCGCTTTCCTTCACGATGTTCTTGGCGCGCGTGCAGCGGTCGGCCGAATCACCCGCGAGCCTGCAGACGGCAGCGGCGGCGCGGCGGAGCGAGGTCATGGCCTTGCACGCATCGGGGCAGCGGGCGTCACCCTGAGCCAGGCGCTCGGCGCCCTTGCCGGCCTTGTCGCCAGCCTTGCCCAACGACTTGTCGAGGTCGGCTCGCGCTTGGGTCAGCTGCGTTTCGGCTTCGGCGAGGGTGCTCGGGTCCCGGAGCAGATTGCGCCGGCTGTCGTCCTCGTCCTTCGCGGCTTCGGGCGCGAGGCCTGGACCCGGTGTCGGCTTCGCTTCGGGCTCCGGTGTCGGGGTGGCCGCGGGCGGTTGTTCCACCGGAGATGCCACCGATTGCGGGGCCGGCGGCGGCGCCTCGCTGGCCGCCGGGGCCGCGTCCTTCTTGCAGCCCGCGAGGGTACAAGCGAGCACGAGCGATACTGCGATTGAAGAGCGCATCTCAGGTCATTCTCCGTCGGGCGCGCACTTGCACACGGCCACCTTGGTCTCGCTCTCTTGTACGATTCCGCGGGCGCGCTTGCAGCGCTCGTTCGTTTCACCAGCCAAGCGGCACACCGCGCTACCGGCGCGCTTGAGCGATGCAAAGGCCTTGCAAGCCGAGACACAGCGATCGGTACCAGCGGCGAGTGGCTCGGCTTCGCCGCCGCTGGGCGCCGGCTTCGCGGGTTTCTTGTTGGCGGTCTCGCTGGTCTTCGCTCTGGCGCCCGGGGTGGGCGGGGTAGCTGGCCCCAGCTCGGCTCGGGCTCTGTCGAGTGCCGCCTCGGCCTCCGCGAGGCTCGTGAACTGGTTCTCGTCCTCCGCACGTGGCTGGTCGCGGTCGAGACCGCCTGCGTTGGGCGCTGCGCTCGAGGTCCCGGTCGGCGCCGCCCCCGGGGCGGGCATGGGTTGTTGCCCATAACCTGGCTGTTGCATTGGCATTCCGCCGGGCTCGGGGCTCGCGGGCTCCTGCGCCTTGCTCGCGGCACAACCCATCAGTCCGAGCGTGAGGAGTCCTGAGAGAGCAGCGCGATGGAAGATCGACATCATTTCACCCGAGCCGGAGGCAGAGTCAGGGGAGGGTACCAAAGTGAGACGATCGACGGACGGAATCGATGGGTGGCATGCGGCGAGTTGGTCGGAGAACCGGCCGTTTCCCGCCGTCCCGCGCCCGAAATGTGCGAGGCCCCCGCGGGCGCGATCGTAGAAAACGGTCGAGCCCCGAGGGCCTTACACTCAATCTGCTAGAGAACTGCGCACGCGCACGTCGTGCCCCTGGTCCGCGCCATCAGTTGATGGCGTCGGGTCGGCGGTAAACCGTCACCACGGCCGCGCCACCGAGGCCGAGGTTGTGTTGCAGCGCGATTTTGGCGTCCTTGACCTGGCGCTTTTCGGACAGGCCCCGGAGCTGCCAGTTGAGCTCGGCACACTGGGCGAGGCCCGTGGCCCCGAGCGGGTGGCCCTTCGAAATTAGACCGCCCGACGGATTGACCACCCATTTTCCGCCATAGGTCACCGCGCCCGAGTCGATCAGTTCGCCGCCCTTGCCGGCCTCGCACAAACCGAGCGCTTCGTAGGTGAGCAGCTCGTTGGTGCTGAAACAATCATGCAGCTCGATCACGTCGACCTGCTCGGGACCCACGCCCGACGCCTCGTAGGCGGTTTGGGCTGCTTTGCGCGTCATGTCGGAGCCGACGATCTTGATGCAGCTACGCTCATCGAAGGTGCTCTTCAGATCGGTCACCATCGACATGCCGGCGATCTCGATCGCCTGCTTCTCCAGACCGTTCGCCTTGACGAACTCCGCGCTGGCCAAGATGGCCACGCCGGCGCCATCCGAGGTGGGGCAACACTGAAGCTTCGTCAGCGGCGCGTAGACCTCCTTGGCGTTCAGGATGTCTTCGAGCGAGTACTCGTCCTGGAACTGCGAGTACGGGTTGTTCACCGAGTGTTTGTGGTTCTTCCAGCCCACCTTGGCGAACTGCTCGGGTTTCGTTCCGTACTTCTCCATGTGCTCCCGGCCGGCGTTGCCGAACAGCTGCGCTGCCGGCGGAGCCGGCGCGAACTCTCGCAGCTCCATCATCAGCATCATGTGTTTGTCCATGGGGTTCACCCGGTCCATGAACTTTGCGCCGAGGGAGCCCTTCTCCATCTTCTCGAAGCCGGCGGCCATCACGCAGTCAGCCAGCCCGCCTTCGATCAGCTGTTTGGCCAGAAACAGCGCCGTGGAGCCGGTGGAGCAGTTGTTGTTGACGTTGTAGATGGGGATGCCGGTGAGACCGAGCCCGTACAGGGCGCGCTCCCCACTGGTGCTCTCACCGTAGACGTAGCCGGCCGCGGCTTGCTGGATCTTCGTGTAGGGAATGCCAGCGTCGGCTAGTGCCTTCTCGCCGGCCTCCTTGACCATGTCCGGGTAGTCCCACTCCTTGGAGCCCGGCTTCTCGAACTTCGTCATTCCCACGCCCACGACGTAGACTTTCCTGCCCATGGTTCTCTCCTAGTTGGTGGCCGATGGCGTCCCTCTAGCGGGTGCGCTCCGGCTCGAGCCGCGCAGCTGCGATACGCCATCGACCCTAGGCAGGCAAGCCTGGCTGAGCACGTCGAGAGCGCCCTGCGGCCGCACGGCGGTTCTCCGCTCGGAGCACCGAGCGGGTGCGCCGTTGTGCGGGCGTGGAAGGGGGAGGGGCCAGGCGGCGCGAGCGGAGGCGCTCAGCAGAGCTCAGCGGCGCGCGACAATGTACGCGAGCCAGCCGGGCTGGTTGTGGGCGCGCAGGCGCGGCCGAAACACCTCGGCGTCCATCGGTTTCTTCGAGCAGTCCCAGTACACCTGCACGTCCGAGAAGCCTGCCTCGGCGAGCAACTCTTGCAGCTCTGGGAGCGTCCAGAACCGCCAGTGATAGCTGAACGCCTTGTTCAGGCGGCTGCCGTTCTTGAACTCGAAGTGGATGTAGTTGACGACCTCGTGAGTGATCGGGTCGAAGCCATTTTGGTCCCAGACGTAGGTGAACCCACCCTTGATACGGCGGCGCTCTTCCATTGGCTCGATCGCCTCCCAGCCGCCGTAGGCGTCGAGGGCGAAGAACGAATCTTTGGCCAGCAACGTGCGGACATGGGCGAAGTAGGCGCGCATCTCGTCGCGCGTGCGGAAGACCCAGTAACTGAAGTTGAAGGCACACACGACGTCGAACTTGGCCCGCACGGGGCTCCGAACGTCCTGCCGCAACAAGGACAGGCGGCTTGCCGACTCGCCGAGGCCCGCGACGTTGTGTCGTTTGCCCCAGGCCAGCACTTTCGGGTCGATGTCGACGCCAGTGGCCTTACGCGACTCCCCGCGCCGAACCCACTCCGCACACAACAGCGCGGAGCCGCAGAAATCCTCCAACAGGCTCTGCGGGCGGCGTCCGAGCAGCGAGCGATAGACGTGATCCAGGAAATCGACCTCGACCTCCGCGTCTTGCACGCTGAGCTGGTAGAGCACGTGCCGGTCGGCGTTCTTGGCCGTCAACGCGGGCTTCTTGGCCGGCTTCTTGCGAGTTTTTTTCGAGGCCTTGCGGCTCGAGCTGGGTTGTTTTTTTCGGGTCACTGGGAGCGCTACTTGTCGATGACGACGATGTCGAATTGCGCGTTTTCGTATAGTTTGTCGAAGGTGGACGCAAACTTCTTTTCCACGTTCTTGCGCTTGACCTTCAGCGTCGGTGTGATCTCGTCTTCGTCCAGAGAGAACTCGCGCTCCAGCAAGTACACACGCTTCACCTGCTCCACGCGCGAGAGCTTCTGATTCCCGCGGTGCACGGCCTCGGCGATGCGCTGGCGGAGTCCGGGCTGTGAGGTGACCTTCTGCATCAGCTCGTTCAGGCCGTCGGGCAGAGCCAGAGGGTTCTGCATCAATGCGAGCTTCATCCGCTCGAGCTCGGCCTCCTCGCTGGCCAGCCCGTTGCTCTTTGCCCACTCGATGGCCTCGATGGGGCTCACCGAGACGATGGCAGTGACGTACGCGCGGGTGTCACCATGGGCGTGGACGTGGCTGATCAGCGGGTCTTGGTGCTTGATCTCGTTCTCGATGTTGGCAGGCGTGATGTTCTTGCCGCCGGCGGTGATGATGATGTGCTTCTTGCGATCGACGATGTAGAGGTAGCCGGCATCGTCGCGCTTGCCGACGTCGCCGGTGTGCAACCAGCCCTCCGCATCGACGGTCTCGGCCGTGGCCTCCGGCGCCTTGTAATAACCTTGGAACACCGTCTTGCCGCGGATCAAGATCTCGCCGTCTTCGGCCAGCTTGTCCTCGACGAAGGCGAGGGGTTTGCCCACCGAACCCAGGCGCACGGCGCCAGGTCGGTTGACGTGGGTGACCACCGTCGATTCGGTCATGCCGTAGACCTCGAAGATCGGGAAGCCTGCGGCCCAGAAGAACTCCAACATCTTGCGCGGAATGGGGGCGGCACCCGTGACGTAGTATCGGACCCGACCGCCGAAGACCGCGCGCAGCTTCGAGAACACCAGCCGGTCCGCGAGAGCGTGTTTCATGCGCAGACCGAGCGGGATGGGTTTGCCTGCTTGCCAGAGCGCGACGACTTCATGCCCGACCCCCTCGGCCCAGCGAAAAGCCTTCTGTTTTCCCGGCGGAGCTTTCTGCACTTCGCTCTGAATCCGAGCGTAGGCCTTCTCGAAGATGCGCGGCACACTGCCGAAGATGGTGGGTTGCACCTCCTTCACCTCTTCGAGCACCGCCGGCACGCTGCTGGCGTAGGCCGTGGCGATGCCGTGGTTGATGCGACCGTAGAACGCCAGCACGCGTTCTGCGACGTGGGCCATGGGGAGGAAGCTCAATCCGCAGTCGTTCTCGTCGAACTCCATGATGGTCGAGCTACCAAGCAGCGTGACGATGTTCTCGTGGGAGATCATCGCCCCCTTGGGGGGGCCGGTCGTGCCGCTGGTGTAGACGATGATGGCCGTCGATTTGGGATCGATCTGGCGGACCCTCGCCTCGACTCGCTGGCGCTCCGGCACCTTGGTGAGCGCGTCCGCGAACGGAGTAATCCAGCTCTCGTTCTTCAGCTGGTCTTCGATGCCGCGCGTCTCCCATACCAACGCGCGCTCGAGCTTTGGCAGGCCGGGTTTCGCGGCGATGACCTTATCGAGCTGCTCTCCGTCCTCGACGATCACAAACCGCGAGTCCGAGTTCTCCAAGATGTAACCGAGCTGCTCCGCGGTGAGCGTGGGGTAGGCACCGACGGTGACCGCGCCGGCAAGCAGGCCGCCGATGTCCGCTATGCACCACTCGGGTCGGGTGCTGCCGACGACGGTGATCTTGTCACCGGGCGCGAGCCCCGCGTCCATGAGCCAAGCCGCGAGCGCGGCAGCCGACTCGTAGAAGTCCCGCCAGGTCGAGGAGACCCAGGCCCCATCGACCTTGCGTCGCCAAGTGGTCGCATGAGGCGAACGGTCGACGCGGCCGAGGAACAATTCCGGCAGCGTCTTGCAGTCGGGGATCACCGGCTTGGTCGGGTTTGCGGGGGAGCGAATCTGGTCCAGCATCAGGGGCGCGAGTCTAGGCCAGTGTCTCGGTCTTCGCCCACACTTGATCTGTCAATTTGGCGGGACTCACAGGAAGTGAAAAAGACGACAAGTCTGGCCGATGGTGCCGCGACGCGATGTCCCGGCCGGACTCGGGCGCGTCCGTTCGCGCCGCTGCGCCGCGTGGGAGCTTCACTTCTTGGCTGCGCAGCGCACGCGTGCAGCCCAGGTGCGATGGTCCGCCGTGTAGGCAGCGACGATGCCTTCGGGCGTTGCGGCGAGGGAAGTGTTGGCGAAAGCTTTGGCGCGCGCGAGCACTCGAGATGGCCCGAGGCCATCGAGCGCCAGGCTCGACAGGTGCAGCTCCTGCGGTGCGCCGGGTTTGGCTTCCGAAGGGCTGACGTAAGCGAGCCAGCTGTCGCCGCACGCCCGCACCACCGAGATTGGCGCAGGATCGAGGCCATTTGGGTAGATGCGCCAGGTGATGGGCACCCCCATCTTCGGTCGCTCACCCACAGCAAGCGCCGCGAGGCCAAAGCGCGACACGTCCCGTTCGATCGCCACGAATCCCCAGACCTCGCCGGCTGCGCTCTCGGCCGCGACGATTTCCGTCGAGGTTTGTGCCGAGCCCCCCACCCACACGACGACATCTTCATCGAGGGCCGTCTTGCCGCCCTTCTCGAGCAGGAGCCGAGCGTGTACCGGCGTCATCGCGGTGCGCCCTTCGAGGGTGAAGGCCATCACACCTCGCGAGGTCTCGGCGAGCGTCACGCTGCTGGCGGCTGCTCCCTCCGGCGAGAGGCGCAACGGATCCCCGCCGTCCACCCAGAGGCGCGCGGCGGCATCTCCGTCGGCGCTCGCGGGGCGTGTGATGTACGCGACCACCGCCTTGCCGCCGAACGACGCGGCCGACACGCGAGTGCCGTCCCGCGCGTCCTCGCTGAGTACATCAACCCTGCCGCCCGAGAGCTTGGCTCGGACCAGTCGCCCCTTGGAAATCCAGAATGCATGCTCCCCCAGCACGGCCGGGCCGCGAGCGAAGGCTGCGAACTGACCTGCATCGAGGCTCACCGGAGCCGGAGCGCCTTTTACGGTGCTCGGCAACGCCGTGACACTCAGCTGGTCGTCGCGGGTGAGCAGCACGACGCCTCGACTCGTGGCGGTCGCCGGCCCTGCCGGACCGATGTCGAACAGCTCGATGGCGGCGTTCGCGCCGGCATCCGTGGCACTCCCGGCATCGATGAGCTCGTCTCGCTCGACGCTGCGTGCGCTCGCGGTAGGCGGTGAAGCCGAGGTCGCTGCGCTGCCGGAAGTTGCGGGCGTGGAGCTCGCCGGCGGCGGCGGCTTTTGTGGTTTTCGCTCGCAGCCCACCGCCAAGAGCAAGACCAGAGCCGAGACCGCGCGCGCCTGCATGGGTGCCCTCCGCATACCCGTTCGGCGCCCCGATCTGAAGGGACGGCTACCCGGGATCATCTTCCGGCGGTAGGTCCTATTGAAAATGACATTGACAATCATTTTCAATAAGGCAGAGTGAGCCCGTCTGAAGGAGCAAACCCGCATGTCAGCCGTCTCGTTTCGCCTTCGATCCCTTGCCATCGTGCTCGGCGCTTCCGTCCTTTTCACCACTCTCTCGCCCAGGGACGCCGGCGCATCCGAGCGACGTTTTGCCTTCACCCACGAGTCCAACGTGCTGAACCCCGGCAGCGTCGAGCTCGAACCCTGGACGACCTGGCGGGCCGGCCGAGACCAATTCTACAATCGCTTCGACCAGCGCCTGGAGTTCGAGTTCGGGGTAGTCCCAAACTTGCAGATGGCCTGGTACTGGAACATGACCGCGCTCGCCGCGGATCAGACGGACGCCACCACCGGCCAGACCACCCGAGCGTCTGGGTTCGAGTTCGGCGGTATCTCCAACGAGTGGAAGTACAAGCTCAGCGACTCGTTTGCCGACCCGATCGGCTCCGCCCTCTATTTCGAGTGGACGGCGGCGCCCGCCGAAGCGGAGGTCGAGCTCAAGCTGATCGTCGACAAACGCATGGGAGACCTCCTGGTTGCCTTCAATGCCGTGGGTGAGCATGAGTGGAAGTTCGAGACCAAAGGCGAGTCTGAGCGTGAAATCGCCGTCGAGACGGATCTCGGTGTCGGATACTTCGTGACCCCGAACGTGGTGCTCGGCGTCGAGCTGCGCACCAAGACGGAGCTCGAGAAGGCGAAGGAGTACGAGAGCACGGCTTTTTATCTCGGCCCGTCCATTGCTTACGCCCAGAAAGCCTGGTGGACCGCGTTGACGGTTCAGCCTCAAGTCTTTGCCATCAAAGGCGAGGAGGCGAAAGAAAAGGACGACGGGGCGCTCGATCTCGAGCACCACGAACGGGTCAACGTGCGCGTCCTGTTCGGAATGGATCTGTGAACAAACGGTTCTTCGCGTTCATCGTCATGGCTGCGGCGCTCGCTGGCTGCGCCGCAGGTCTGCCCGCGGCGAATGCCAGCGACGTCGAGCGGGCTCGAGGGCAGTTCCCCGGCGCCACGGGTGAGCGACTGGCGAAGGGGCGCTCGTTGTACGTGCAGACCTGTGCCGGCTGCCACACCCTGAAGTCCCCGGACGAAGTGCCGCCGGCGCAGTGGGCCGACGAGATCGCCGAGATGCGTCAGACCCAAGGCGTGCAGCTCACCGACGACGATGCCTCGGCCATGGCTGAGTACCTGTGGGCGGTTAGCTCGCGGTTGCGAGAAGAGTCCGCAAATCCCGGGGCCGCGGCCCGCTGAACGCTTCGGGCTTGGTCGCCGCCCGCGCCGGCGTTATCAGCGGCGCATGTTCGATCTGCGTCGCCTGGCGCTGCCATTGGGTTCGTGCCTCCTGATCTCAGGCTGTGGTTCCTGTCCGCCGTGCGAGGCAAAGACGGCCAAGGAGTCTGTGTGCCGCGCCGACGAAGGCGAGGGCACTGCGCAAGGGGCGAGCGCACCTCCAGCGACGAGCGCACCGGTCTCCGTGCCACCGCCAGCTCCGGCAGCCGCCCCGACAGCCAGCGCTCCGCCTGCCGTCGTCGACGCGCCTCCGCCGCCTGGTGCCGCCTTGCCGGAGGTCAAGGTGGAGAACGTCGGCCTCCACATCGGGGGTGGCCCAAACGACGACGCGTCGAAGGCGCCGTTCTTGCGGGCGCTCGAGAACCAATTCGGCGCCTTTCGCTCCTGCTACGTGAAGGTGGACGATCCGGTGAAAGGTGGAACCTTCGGTGTGGATCTGCACATCGGTCGCGACGGCGGCCATGCGGCGGTGAAACAGCCGCGCACGGCCATGAAAGGCAACGGTTTTCGCGACTGTGTGGTCAAGGTCTTCGAGCAGGTCGAGTTCGACAAACCGAAGAAGGGCCCAACGGTCATCAGTTATTCGATCAAGTACACACTGACGAAATGAGGGCTCGCCGTGCCTTCGGGCGGATAGACTGCCGGGTATGGTTCATTCCTGGCACGAGCTCCCGAGCCGCTCGCCGTCGCCCGCCGACGCCGTCAACGCGCTGATCGAGATCCCGCGAGGCTCGAAGGTCAAATACGAGCTCGACAAACCCACCGGGCTCTTGCGGGTCGATCGGATCTTGCACAGCTCGGTCCACTACCCTGCGAACTACGGTTTCATCCCTCGAACCTACTGCGGCGACGGGGATCCACTCGACATCTTGGTCTTGTGCAGCGAGTCGGTCGAACCGATGTGCATCATGGTGGCTCGGCCCATTGGGCTGGTGCGCATGGTCGATGGTGGGAAGGCCGACGACAAGATCATCGCCGTGCACCTGCACGACCCAGCGTTCAACGACTACAAGGAAATCGAAGAGCTGCCTCGGCACCTGGCCCGGGAGATCCAGCGATTTTTCCTGGACTACAAATCACTCGAGGCGAGAAAAGACATCGTGGCGGAAGATCCCGTCGGCCGCATCGAGGCCGAGCGCATCATCGAAGAGGCCATCGAGCTCTACCGCAAGGAGGAGAGCCGGCTGCGAGGCTGGGGCTGAGGACCGCGCTACCGGCGGCCCGCGCGGCGGCGTTCACAGCGGCTGCCAGAACCAGCCGCCGTCTCGCAGACAAACGGCGAGAGCTCGCCCCAGGATCGCGTCGCGCGATACGAGGCCGAAGGCACGGCCGTCGTGGCTATTGCCCCGATTGTCTCCGAGCACCAGGTAGAGGTCGTCTGGCACGGTCGTGTCGTCCAGATCGGGACCGCCGTCGTGGTCCAGCGCTAGCGTGTACGTGTGCCGCGCGGGCAAACCGTCCAGCAGAACCTCGCCGTGGCGCACCGCCACTCGGTCGCCTGGAACGGCCGCGACGCGTTTCAGGAGCACGCGCCCATCTTCCGGCGAGTCGAGCACGACTACGTCGCCGCGGGCCGGTCCGTCGTGACTGCCGACGCGCAGGTGGGTGAACGGTACTCGCAGGCCGTAGGCGAGTTTGTCGACGATGATGCGGTCGCCCTCGACCACGTTGGGGCGCATCGAACCGGTCGGCACTCGATAGTGGTCAGCGAGGGACGAACGTGCGACGAGCACACCCGCACACGCGACCGCCATGAAAACCCAGCCCCGTGGGCCCTGGGGGTCTCGCGGTGAGCTCGGCATGTGGCTCAGAACCCGGCCGCGAGGCGCCGCATTCCCGCGAGGTCCACGGGCGTGTATCCTCGGGCAAGGATGAGCAACGACGATCGCCAGCGGATCCTGGCCCGACGCGCGAAGCTGATGGCGGCGGCGTTGACCGTGCTCGCGGCAGATGGCTGCCGTCCGCCCGACGGCGGGGAGCCCCAGCCTTGTTTGTCGCAGCCTCAGCCGTGCCTCTCGGTCGAGCCGGAACCCCAGGTGTGCCTGTCGCCCATTCCGCCGCCCGAGCCGGAGAGCGACGCGGGCCCCGAGCCCGAACCTCAGGTCTGTCTCTCCATGCCGAACCCGCACCCCGAGGGTCCGCTCGAACCTGAAAAGAAACCTGGGCCCTACGCCGAGCCGCCCCCCGGCAAGAGCTGAGCTCGCCGCTCACCACTCGAGCAAGACCTTACCTGTGGCCTGCCGCGTCTCGAGGTAGCGATGTGCGGCCGCCGCCTCGTTGGCGGGGAACACTTTGCCGACGTGGGGCGCGAGCTGCATGTCGGTGACACGCTCGAGCTTCGCCGTCAGTTTCTCCACCCACTTGGGATCGCGCAGCACGTGCAGCGCATTCAGGCCAAAGACTCCCTGGTTGTGGTTCAACAGATCGAGCACCGAGAGCCGCGGCGTCGAGAGCACGGCCCGGGCGATGCGCACGAAATCTCGCTTGCCGTCGTTCACGCCGGAGTTCAACCCCATGCACACCATACGGCCGGTGAGACCCAGGCGCGGCAGCTGCCTCTTGATGTCCTTGCCCCCCGAGGCTTGCAGGATGAAGTCGAAGCCGTTGATGCTCGGATCGGCGAAAAACTCGTCGCGGGTGTAGGGGGTTGCGCCGAGCGCGGCGATGTATTGCTTTTTTGCCGCCGTCGTCGTCAGCCCGACGACCTCGGCGCCGGCGCGGAGCGCCATCTGCACCGCCAGCGTGCCCACGCCGCCGGTCGCACACTCGATCAGCACGCGGTCGCCGGCGCGAACGCGTCCCATCTCGAACAGCGCCAGCTCGGCCGTGAAGAAGCTCACCGGGAGCGCGGCGGCCTCGGCCAAACCGGTGCTCTGGGGCAACGGAAAAGCCTGAATGGCCGGCACACTGACCTGCGAGGCGTAGCCGCCGAAATAGGTCCCCGCCACGACGGGGTCGCCGACCTTGAAGCGCGCCACGTTCTTCCCGACCTGCTCGACAGTGCCGCTCACCTCGTAGCCGGGCACGAAGGGCCGCTTCGGTGCGTCCGGGTAGAACCCGAGCCGCATCTGGATGTCGGCGAAGTTGATGCCCGAGTACTTCACCGCGATGGCAACGTCGTCGTCGCCGACCTCTTCCCGGGGCCTCTGCCGGAGGGCGAGGGACTTGGCGGGACCGAACTTCTCGATGGCAATCACTTGGCGTTCAGCAGTTTGCATTTCAGTTCTCCATATAGTTCGACAACTGTCGAAGTTTTAGGGCAAAAAAAGGGCGCTCAGCGGCCGGCTTCGAAGATCGCGCGCAAGGAGGCCATGGCGTCCGGGCGGATGGTGCAGACCAGCTGCTTGCCATCCCGGGAGGTCTCGATGAGCCCGGCGTCTTCCAGCTCTTTGACGTGGTGGCTTACCGTCGGAGCACCGATGTTGAGGTTGTTCAGCACGCCGGCCAGGAAACAGTCATGCACCCGGCCCTTGGCGAGATCGAGCCGGCTCTCTTCGAGCAAGTTGAGGAACAGCTGCAGCCGATTGGGATTGCTGAGCGCCTTGAACGCTCGGCTCAGCCGCTTGACGTCTCCATCCCGTGACACGCCGACATCAATACGACGTTTGTCGAAGTGTGTCAAGACCGGCTCAGAAGATTGCTCGCTGCCTACTGCCGCTCCGGTTTAGGGGCCCTAGAACACCGATCAGCTTGCGCTGCTCGTGTTCTAGGACCTTTACGTTGGGGCTGCGCCCCAAACCCCCGGCCTTCGGCCGTGCGCGCTCCGCGCGCGAGCGCCGAACACCTTGCAAGTCCCGGAAAACAAACGAACTTCAACCTGTTCGGCACTCTAGACCTGGCTCAGGCGCCCCTGGCTCAGGCGCCGCGGGTCAGCTCTGAGAGCCGCTCGAGAGGGCCGCGGAGTGAGGGGTAGAGTTTCTCGTACACCTCCCGATAGAGCTCACCGTAGCGCGCGCTGTTCGGGCCGGGGCTGAAGCGCTCGGCAGTACCAGTCATGTGACGGGTGGCGGTCTCGAGATCTGCGTGCAGCCCCGCGCCGACCGCGGCCAAGATCCCAGCTCCGAGCGCCGTGGCCTCGGCGGTCCGTGCGCGCAACACTCGGGTCTCGAGCACGTCCGAGATGATCTGGCACCACAGCTCGCTCCTCGAGCCGCCGCCCATCACGATCAGCTCTTCGACGGGGCTCTCGAGGGCGGTCTCGACGGCGCGAGTGTGCAGGCGTTGCTCGAACGCGATCCCTTCGAGAACGCCACGATACACGTGCGCCGCACCGTGGCGGCCGGTCAACCCCACCATGATCCCGGTGGCGTCGTCGTCCCAGTACGGATTCATCACGCCGTTCCAGTAAGGAACCAACATCAGACCGTCAGAGCCGGCGCGAAGTTCGGTGGCCTCTGCCTCCAGCTTGCCTAGCGCCTCGCCGGTGTCGCGCGCGCCCAGCAGCTTCTCCGCGAGCCAGTTCAAGATGAAGGTTCCGCCCTTGAGATCGGTCTCCAGGAAGAACGTGCCCGGCGAGGCCGCGTAGAGCGTACGAAACGCGTTGTTGATGCGGTAGTCGTTCGACAAGAGGCCCGAGACGATGGCGGTGCCCAGGTTCAGGTACGCGCGGCCCGGCCCGGAGATCCCCGCGCCGAGCCCGGCGGCCTGCCCATCCCCGGCACCGGCGATGACCGGCAGACCGGCGCGGAGGCCGATGGTCGCGGCGATCTGAGCGTCGAGGTGACCGAGCTCCGCGCCGGGCTCCACCAGCTCGGGCAGCTGCGCTTTGGCCAGATCCGCGAGCGCAAGCAGCTCGTCGGACCAGCTGCGGGCTTGCATGTCGACCAGACCGAGCGGATCGGCGGAAGCAAGCGACGTGGCGCAACGACCGGTGAGGCGCCAGGCGAGAAAGGCGTGCACGTCGAGCACTCTGGGCCGAGCCTTCGCGAGGTCCGGGCGACGCCCGAAGAGCGCCATCAGTTTGTAGACCGATGGCGTGATACACGGCGGTTTGCCGGAGAGCTCGTGCAGACGGCTCGCCCCGAAGCGTTCGACGGCTCGCGTCACCTGGTCGCCGCCGCGGCTGTCCATCCAGACGATGGCGGGGCACAGCGGTTTGCCATCGTCATCGGTGAGCACGAAGGTCTCGCGTTGGTGTGCGATGGAGAGGGCAGCGATCTCACGGGCTCGCGGGCCCAGCCCTCGCACACACTCCGCAATCGCGAGGCGCGCGGCGGACCACCAGGACTCGGCATCTTGCTCCCAGGCGTTCACGTCGGGGTTCGAGAGCTCGAAGGCAGAACGCCCCTCTGCTACCGCTGTGCCGTGTGGATCCCAGGCGATGGCCTTGGTGGCCGTGGTGCTGGAGTCGATGCCAAGAACCAACATCGGCTCAGCTCCTGAAGAAACGGGCGAACGGCATGTCGACCGGGCGCCCGTCTAGGGCGACCTCTGCCATGTGCTCGAGCAGGGGCACGCTGTCGACATGCAGCGAGCCTCGACTTCGCAGCATGGGCAGCGCGGCGCGCATCGATTTCAAAATGTCGAGGCACTCCAGCGTCGCGCCCTGCATGCGGTCGACGGCTTCCGCAACCGAGAGGCCGGCGCCCAGCAGCTTGCCGAAGCGTCCCGTGCGTCCCCCGTTGGTGGTGACATCGAGATCCCCTACACCCGCCAGTCCCGAGGCGGTGTCCGGATCACCCGACAGCGCCCGGATTACGCATCGCATCTCGCCGACCGCCTGGGCAAAGACCGCGGCTTCGTAGTTGTGGAGCGCGATGCTGCCAGCCGCGCCGCCGTTCCGCTCGTGGATCCCGAGCGCGAAGGCGATGCCCATCGCGTATGCGTTCTTGAGCGCTGCGGAGACCTCGACGCCGATGACGTCGGAGCTGGCGAACGGGTGGTAGTACGGCGTGGTCAGCGCTTGGCAGAGCCGGTCGAGCTTTGCGCGGTCGCGCCCGGTCACGACGACGCAGGTCTCGACGCGCCGAGCCAGCTCTCCGGCGATGCATGGCCCTGCAATGGCCGCCGGGCTGATCTTGCCGCGCAGTTCCGGTGCCAAGCAGCCCTCGAGCACGTCGGGCAGAACATCGAGGGAGCTGCCCGACCACTCGAGGCCTTTGCTGATCATCACGACCGGGACCTCTGCCCGCACGAAGGGAGCGAGCTGGTCCCCCGCCCAGCGCACGCCCGCCGAGCTGACCCCGACACCAATGATGTCCACGTCGCGCAGGGCTTCGGCGAGCTCTTCCAGAAAGAATGGGCGGATCGCCCGAGGCACGTCGAATGCGAGCTTCGGGTGGTGGCCCCGTGCCCGCAGGCTCTCGATGATCTCGCGATCGAGGTGCGTACCGACCAATCGTACGTCGTGCCCCGCGTCGAAGAGCGGCAAACAAAGGGCGGTGCCCATCATGCCCGCCCCGACCACGGTGACGACTGCCATGACCGGCAGCATGCCGTGGTGGCGGCGGCTGGGGAAGGGCCGAAGCGGTGGCGGGCGGCGCCAGGGCTCTGCTTTTCGCGCCCGCGTCGCCGGCGCTGCCAGCGAGTCCTACCCGCTGTTCGGGCGACCGCAGTTGGTGCTCGCAGATTCGTCACCCATGCGCGCTTCTTCCTGCTCCTCCGTGCGGCGAAAGAAGACCTCGTGGAGCGCGGCGGTCATGCCGGTGCCCAAGGCTGCCTCGCGAACGATCTCGAGTCGGCGTGGCCAGAGCAGAGTGTCCGGTGCAGGCTCGCCTTGTTTGCCTGGCGGCGAGACCTCGCGCAGCCCCGCGCACTGCCAACATGCGCCCTGTTTGTTCACGAGCGCACACAGGCCTTCGTAGCTGTGCTGCATTTGCTCACGAGCCGACGCCAGGTGATGCCGGAGCACCGAGGTGCTGATCTCCAGCGCCTTCGCCGCTTCGTCGTTGGAGAGGTCCATGACGTCGCGCAGGACCAGGGCGGCTTGAGCTTCCGGCTCGAGCGTGCGTCCCACGCAGGTGAAGCAATATGCAATGTGCTCCCGTACGTCGTACGAGTAAGCGGGACTGCCCAGGGCCTGGCCCACTTCGCCGCCCATGGTTTCGTCCTCCAGGCAGCGGCTGGCGAAGATGACCTGGGCTTTCTCACGCCAGCGTTTGCGCGCGCGTAGGTGGTCGAGCGCCAGGCGGGTGCCGATGGAACACAACCAGGTGCTCGGCGCGGCTTCGCCGCGGAAACCGGAGATGTTCTCGTACGCCTTCAGCAGCGCCTGCTGAGAGAGGTCGTCGACGTGGTCGGGATGGCCGACCAAACGCCGAACTACGCCGCGCAGCTTGGGGACGTGCTCCGCGAACAAACGGTCGAAGGCACGTCGGTCCCCACGCTGCGCAGCGCCGAGCAATTCTTGGTCGATGGGATTGCTCGCGGCATTCATCACGCCGAAGTCTCCCGCGCGCTCTCGCGTTTCGCAATCGCAGCGCGCCAACGGGCGAGATTGTCCATGCCTTGTCCCACCTCGGCGCCGGCCTTCGCCGCGCAGTATTCGACCATTGGATAGGCAAAGAGATCGGCCAAGCTGAGCGTGTCGCCGGCCAGAAAGGCCGACTGGTCGAGGGCTTTGTCCATGGCGCTCAAGTGAGCGCGGGCCTTTTCTCGGAGCTCGCCGCTGGCGGTCTCGTGAAACGGGGTCACGACGTCCGGGTAGATGTAGTCTATGCAAGCGCTGACCCACTGCAGCATCTTGGCTCGCTGTTTTGCGTCTTTCGGCTGCAGTTGTCCGTTGCCGAAGGTGTCGTCGAGGTAGCTGGTGATGGCGAGCGTCTCGAACAGCACCAGGCCTTCGTGCTCGAGCACTGGCATCTTGCCAAACGGGTGCAGCGCCAGATGGGACGGCTGTTTGAACTCCAGCGGTTGGAGATCGTGCGTTTCTCCGACCTCGGCGCACGTCATGCGGGCCGTACGGACGTAGGTGCTGGGAGCGAAACCGAACAATTTGATCTGTGACATGGTGGCCTGCCCTTGTTTGGGGTTCGTCAGCTGAGACGATCCGCGCGGCCCTGCCTGCCAAACGTCGGGAACCAATCGTCTTTGTTGGCGCGCACGCACCACCAGCGCCGGTGCGCCGCCCAGCGGGCCCGAGCAGCCGAACGCGGTGTGGGGCGGGTCGCGCTACGCGGCCTCGCTGCTATCTTTCGTGCGGACCAACGGTCCCGCTCCAGCGGAGACGAGAAAGACCGGACACGGCGCCTTCTGCAGCACGGCTTCCGCGACGCTGCCCACCTTGACCTTCTGCAAGCGTTCGACCCCGCCACGGCCGTGAGTGACCATCATGATCAGATCACATTGCTTTTCGGCCGCGGTATCCAGGATTGCCTGAGTTGGCGAGGCGTGGGCGACGCATGGGTGCGCTGTGACACCCTTCAACGAAAGCCCGTCACACACACCGGATAGGTACTTGGTGATGGTGTCGATGAAGTTGTCCGACTCCGAGCCTTCGACCACCGTCAGGAGGGTCACCGCACTGCCAAAGCCCGAGGCGATGGCGTGAACATGCGGCAAGACCTCTTCTGACACCGCCGAACCGTCCAGCGCTACCAGGAGGTGGCGGAAACGGGTCCGTGTGCTCCCCCACTCGTCCGTGGGACGGATGACCAGCACCGGCGCGGTGGTCTGATGGATCACAGCGGTCGTGACGCTGGGCAGCACCCAGCGTCGAACCATCGCGCGGGCGTGGATGCTCATGACGACCAGATCGACCTGACCCGAAGCGGCATCGATGCCGATCTGCTCCGCCGGCACTCCGGCCCGAATCACCTGCTCGGAGTTGTAGCCGCCCATGCCGAGATCCTCGGCGACGTCTCCCAGGTATTCCTCTGCGGCGCGCTGATTCTCGCCGACGTTCGCCGCGTCGGGCGGCACGACGTACATCAAGCGGATCTTGCCAGTGTAGTTGCGGGCCATCGTCTGGGCTTGCGCCAGGCTCAGCTCCGCGGACGGGGTCAGATCGAGCGGAACCAGGATGTTCTCGTAGGTGACACCCGGATAGAGCGCTTCACCCGCGGCGGGAGAGAGGTTGCTCGCGGCGATGACCTGTCCGAAGCGCTCTTCGACCTTGAGCGGCGCGCCGAGCCGCTTCCGAAAACGGCCGAGCACGACGTAGAAGATCGGCACGAGCACCACGTACATCCAGGCGCCGTCCATGAAGCGTTCTTCGAAGATCACCAGAGTCGCGCCGGTGGTCATGAGCGCGGCGAGCCCGGTGCCGCCAATGGCCGCGGCGCCGGGCAGAGTGAGCTTGATGCGATTTTCTCGGACCAGGCGCTTGACCGCAGCCCAGCCCGTCAGGCTGAGCAGGATGAACACGCCGGCGGCGTAGAGGGCGAGGTAGGTCTCCTCGTGAGTGCCGAACAGCACGAAGCACACGAGGCACAGGCCGACCTGCAACCAGACGGGCGCAGCGGCGACGCCGTAGCGGTTCTTGGAGCCGAGCCAGGCCGGAATGTAGTGCCGGAAGCGCAGCCCGAGACTCAGGTTCTGGATGCCCTGGGCGGCTGCGGCCGCGGCGGACAGGAGCACCGCGACGCCGATCAGCGTGCCGATGTAGGGCAGCGGTGCGGGCAGGAGTTTGTCCATCGTCTGGGTGAAGACGGACACCTCGTGTTTCGAGGGATCGGCAAGCTCGAAGATGGCGGGCCCCACCACCAGCATCGTCAACGAGGTCGTGCCCATGATGATGAGCAGGCTGCCGAAGGCCTTGCGCGAACGCTCCTTGGCCGGCCCCTCGTAGGCCGCGACCAGATTGGCGAAGATCTCGATCCCGGTCATCAGGGCCAGGATCCGCGCGTACCCACCCAGAGTGATGTGGATATTTGCCGGAGCAAAGGCCGCCCAGTCCAGGGTCGGGAGGCGGATCCCGAACCTGGCAATCGTTGCGATGATCATCGCCCACAAGAGCACCAGGATGGCGGCTGTGGCCGGTCCGAACGTGCGCGCGGCGACCTTCGGACCCAGGTTCACCGCAAAACCGATCAACAACGTCGCGACGATTGCGGCGACCGTTCGTGCGGGCAGCCCGAAGACGGAGGTGTTGAAGACCGGGAAGCGGTCGGCCAGGAACGTGACCAGCGCCGCGATGCTCACCAGGAAGGTCAGCGTGTACTCGATGATGGTGATGCCGGCGTTGATGAGCACGGCCCAGCTGCCGAACTCTTCCTCGTTCAAGCCGCTGCCACCGCTGCCATCGGTGACCCAGCGCATGACCAGCCGATACATGAGCGACACGGTCACGACGGTCAGCACGGCCAACCAGATGGCTGACCCGAAGACCACCGAGGCCACTCCCGACGCGACCAGCAGGTTCAGGTACGGGCCGAAGACGTAGAGCGGCGAGGTTGCGGGATCACCACCCCCCGCAAGGGCCCCCTCGATGGAACCGGATAGTTTGTGATTGACGTGGGACATTGGCGAGAATGGCTCGGGCGGCGAACCGGATACGCCGCGAGGCCCCTCGCCGCCAGCCCAATGTTGTGCGGCGGAGGTGATTGCTGCCGGATTGGTCCGTGGGTGAGCGGCCGGTCATGGGGCGCGGCGCGGCGAAACGAGCGCCTCCCTTTGCGTTCGCAGGGCGCTAATCGAGGCGGCTCAGTACACGCGGCTCAGCGGCGCGTCGTCGGAGTGGACGACGGGCGCGTAGCCCGGATCCCACACCACCCGACGCACCGTGGCCTCGACGTCCTCCGGATGGATGCGCCGGCCGAGGTTGTTGTCGCTCGCGTAACGCACGACGGCGCACGCGATCTCGAAGCTGACCCGGCGCAGCTCGCTCTGGTGGGGGAAGATCGCGTTCTGGGCGAGGCGCTCCTCGGTCACCGAGCGCGCCAGGGTGGCAGAAGCGATGTGGAACATCTCGGTCGTCACCTCCCGGGCCTCGGCGATGGCGGCGCCGAGACCGACCCCCGGGAAGATGAAGACGTTGTTGGCCTGGCCGACCACGTGACGGCGCCCACCGCTCTCCACGTCGTCGAAGGGGCTGCCGGTGGCCACGATCGCGCGGCCGCTCGTCCATTCCAGGGCTTGCGTCGGCGTACACTCCGCCTTGCTGGTGGGGTTGCTCAGTGGCAAGACCAGCGGCCGCTCGACGTGCGCTGCCATCGCCTCGAGCATCTCGCGGGTGAACGTGCCGGCGCGGGCGGAGGCGCCCACCAAGATCGTCGGCCTCAGCTTCTGGATGACATCGACGGGTGAAAGCTCGGTGCTCGGGTCGAGCCCGTGGCTCAGGAGTGCTTCACGAGATATCGCCAGCTCGTGTTTGTGCGGTTCGTCGATGTTGCGCCCGTCGTGCAGCAGGCCTCCGCTGTCGAAGGCGACCAGCGCCCGGCGAATCGTCGCGTCGTCCGCGCCGTCGGCGCGCATCGCCAGGGCGCACAGCCGTGCGATACCCGTGCATGCGGCGCCCGCCCCCATGAAGACCACTCGTTGAGCGGCCATGCGCTGTTTCGTGATGCGCAGGGAGGCCAGGATGCCAGCCACCGTCACGCTGGCGGTGCCTTGAATGTCGTCGTTGAAGGAGACGATGCGGTGCCGGTAGCGCTCGAGCAGCGTGAACGCGCGATCCTTGTGGAAGTCTTCCCACTGCAAGATGGCGCGCGGAAAGACCTCGCGCACTGCCCGCACGAAGGCCTCGATGAAGTCGTCGTACTCCGGGCCACGCAGGCGTTTTTTGGGGTAGCCGAGGTAGAGCGGGTCGCCGCGGAGGGTCGCGTTGTCCGTGCCGACGTCGAGACTCACGGGTAGGCACTTGGAAGGATGGATGACGGTGCCGGCGACGTAGAGTGCGAGCTTGCCGATGGGGTTTCCCATGCCGCCGCAGCCTTGGTCGCCGAGCCCCAGAATGCGCTCGTTGTCGGTGGCGACGATCAATCGGATGTCTTTGAACGGTGAGTTCCGGAGCACCCGCGGGATCTCGTCGACGTCGTCGGGGGTGATCCAGAGGCCGCGCGCGCTGCGGTAGATGTGGCTGAATTTTTGGCACGCCTCACCCACCGTGGGGGTGTAGACGATGGGCATCAGCTCAGCGACGTGGTCGACCAGCACGCGATAAAAGAGCACCTCGTTGCGATCTTGAAGGCTGGCGAGCCCGATGTACTGCTCCAGCGGCGAAGTCTTGGCGCGGATCTGCGCGATCGCGAGCTCCGCTTGCTCTTCGAGGCTCGTGACTTTGTACGGGACCATGCCTCTCACGCGGAGGTCGTCCCGCTGAGCGCGGCCGTACGCCGTGCCCTGGTTCGTCGAGGGGTTATGCAAGAGCCAGACGCCGGCTTTGCGGGTCTGGATCACCTTCGCGCCGCCGAGATCATCGAGGGAGTCGCTCATTTCTAGGTTTGTATACCAGAGCGCCACGACGGGGCGAGCCGCTCTCGTCGTCGCGCCCGCGCGTTTCATTCGTGCCTGTGCCTTGCTCCGAACCGCACCGCGCAAGCACTGCGCGCGGGCCACCCGCCGCCAACCTTGGTCACAGACGCCCGTCGAAGTCCGCGCCGCGCAGGCGCGGGGATGTGGGCGCTCTTCGCCGCTCTTCTGGCTTCGATTGCCGGGTCGCGGAGCACGGCGCGCTCGTTTCATTGGTGCGGCCCGGAACCCTCGGCTCGAAGCGGTGTCTGGGGTTCCATTCGGAGCGTCGGCTCCTTTTCGAACCCGTCAGGAGGAGACGCATGCTGAGGCCGCGTTCTGCTTTCATTTCTGCTTGTTTGGTGCTCGGAGCCGCGCAGGTTGCGCTGGCGGAGCCCGCCACGTTGCCCCTCAAGCGGGTGCGCCTGTACGAGACCGGCGTCGGTTATTTCGAGCGAACGGGGAGCATGAATGGACGCCCTGCGGCGCTGCCGGTGCCCGCGGGACACCTCGACGACGCACTGAAGACGCTCGTGGTCCTGACAGACGATCCGAAGGGCGGCAGTGTGGCTGGGGTCGAGTTCGGCAGCAGCATCAGTCGCGGCATGGCCCGCTCGATGGCGGGACTCGGCGCGGAGGAGGCGCCGCTCACTCTGCACGCGATGTTGAAGAGCTTGAAGGGCGCCGAGGTCCAGCTCAAGGCCGGCTCGCTCTCGCTGACGGGCAAGGTGGTGGAGCTCTCGGACTCGGCGACGAGTGACCTCGAAGAGTGTGTGCCGGTGGCCGGTGCAAAAGCCGGTGAGCCGAGCTGCGCGATGCAGAAACAACCCGTGGTGGTGCTCTTCACCAAGGCCGGGGAGCTGCGGCGCATCAAGGTTGCGGAGCTCACCTCCGTGCGGCCCACGGATCCGGCGTACGCCGCGCGACTCGGCTCGGCGCTCGACGCGCTTGGCGACCGCAGCGCGCGCGTCATGAAGGAACTGCGAGTGAGAGCCTCTGGCGCCAAGAGTGTGTCACTCGGCTACGTCGCGGAGACCCCGGTCTGGCGCGTCACATATCGCCTGGTGCTCGCCGACAAGGCCGGCGACACGAGCAAGCTGCAAGGTTGGGCGCTCTTGCACAACGACACCGACGAAGAGTGGAAGAGTGTGCAGATCGATCTGGTGAATGGCCGACCAGACAGCTTCCTGTTTCCTCTGGCAGCGCCGCGCTACGCGCGCCGCGAGCTCGTCACGCCGGAGAACGAGCTCGCTACGGTGCCGCAGTTGATGGATCAGACGCCAGACTCGATGTGGACCGGTGAGAGCTTCGGAGCCGGAGGGCTCGGGCTCGCGGGGATTGGTGAGGGCGGCGGAGGTCGCGGCGAAGGCATTGGGCTCGGCAGCATCGGCACCTTGGGACACGGCGGCGGCACTGGCAGCGTCGGCGCGGCCAGCGCGAGCTCCATGCTGTCGGTGGGTAATCTGGCGGGCGTCGCACCGGCGGAGGGCGTCGAGGCAGGCGCCATGTTTCGCTACACGCTGAAACAACCGGTCGATCTCCGGGCCCACGGCTCGGCGCTCATGCCCTTCCTGGGCGACGGGATCGCGGCGCGTCGGATCGCGTTCTTCTCTGCCGCGGGGGAGAGCGCTCGAAGCGCGGTGCACCTGACCCATCAGGGCAATCAGACTTTGCCGCCGGGCACGCTGGCGGTGTTCTCCGACGGTGGTTTCTCGGGTGAAGCGGCGCTCGCGCGCATGAAGCCCAAAGAGACGCAGGTGATCACGTTCGGTGTCGACCTGGACGTGGAGCTCAGCCAGGCTGCGGCGGACTTCAAGGACAAGACCCGCTTGCTCGCCTTCGACCGAGGGCAGTTCGTCGAACACTTCGTGCGGCACCACGTGGTGAGCTACGCGCTGGAGAACCGCAGCGGTTCGGGGCGCGACGTGTTCTTGAAGCTCGGATACGTCAACAACGCCAAGGTCACCGGCGCCGATGAGCTGACCTGGGACTCGAACGCGGGGGCCGCGTCGGCGGTCTTCAAGATCGGGCCGCGGGCGAAGCTCGAGAAGAAGCTGGAGGTCGACGAGGGGCTGAGTCGGCGGCTCGATCCGCGGCGCATCGACTCGCGCAAGCTGCAGCGGCTGGCGGCGTCGGTGCCCGCACGGCAGGCCAACGTGGTCAAGCGGGCTGCAGAGCTGATGCTCGAAGCGGAGGTGCGACGGGGCGCGCTGGGAAAACGCAGGGCCGAGCGACTGGAGCTCGAAGCGGACATCGTGCGCCTGCGCGAGCACGCGCGAGCGCTCGGGCGGACCCGGGGCTCCGAGGACATTGCCAAGCGGCTGCTCGCCGCCGAGGACCAGGCAAAACGCACGCGCGTGCGAATCCACGAGCTGGAGAGTGAAGCGAAGGAGCGAACGCGGTTGGCCATTGCCACGCTGGCGACGCTCGGGCGCTGAGCGGACAGGAGCCGATTTCGTTTCCAGCTCCGAACATCGGCGCGCACTGCGGGGTCGAGTCAGGGGGAGTTCGACTTGGGGGTGTCGGGCTTGGGTGCGACGGGTTTGGGCGCGGGCTTGGGTGGGTCGACCTTGAATTCGATCTTCGGCAACGCCGGAAGACCGCTGGGCAGTGGCGGCAACGAGCTCGGCAGCGGCGGCAGTTTGCCCAGGATCTCGCCGATGTCGAGGTCGCCGATCTTGAGTGGCTTGAGCCCGCAACCGACCCCGACGGCCTTCGTGACCTTTGCGTGCTCCAGATCGTCCGAGCGGGCCGAGATCCCGACCTTGATGGCAACACTGCCCTTGATGAGCTGCCGCGCCAGATCCCCGGCCAGCCCCCCCAGCGCGCGCCCCAGGTAACTGTCGGCGGCGGCTCCGGCCAACGCGGAGCAAGGCAAGCTGCCTTTCAGCTCGAGCTCGAGCGCGCCATGGTCGTCTTGTCGCGCCACGCTGCCCGTACCTGCGAGCTTGAATGCGCCGGCGGTGACCTTGACGTCAGACAGGTCGGCGCGCTCACGGGCTTCGTCCACACGCAGCTTGGCGGAGAGGGTGGTGGTGTCCCCAAACACGAAACCGTCGAGCTCTCGCGGGTGGGGCGGGATGTAACCCTTCAGTGAAGCGTCGAGGGTGCCGGTCACAGCGCCGCCGTCGAGACCCTTGGGCATGACCAGGTGCACGGTGCCACTGGCGGTGACGTTCTTCACTGGGAGCTTCACGCCGAACGGCCCGGCGAGGCGCTCGAGGGCGACCGGCGAGAGGGTGATGTCCGCAGTGGGTTCGGCCAACGCGTGTTTGATCTCGAACCGCACCGGCGCCCGGTTCGGGTCCTCGACTCCGAAGCCGATCACGACCTGGGCCTCGTCACTGGTCCATGCCGCGCCGAGTTTTCCCAGATCGGGACAGCTCGTCGCGCCCTCGTCAAGCTCGGGGCACACACCGAGCACGCTCTTCTCGGTGCTGACCTGGGTCATCGCGCCGGAGCGCGTGGCCGTACCGCCCGAGAGCGTGAGCCACGGCTCCGCGTCCGTGGCCTTGCGCCAGACGAGGGACGCCTCTCGAGCCTCGGTTGGCATGCGCAATGTCTGCGGGTAACGCTTGGCCCACTCGCTGACACCGAGCGCCAGGGTTGCCGCCGAGCCGCTGGCCTCTACGTCGACGCCGGTGAGCTTGAGCCCGACCGGCTGCGTCCAGCGCAGCGACACGTCGAGCTCGCGGATATTGCCGTGGATGGCGGGCAGGCCCGCGAGTGAGAACTTGGAGCCGGTCAGCGTGACCGAGCCGAAGTGGAGCGAGGCCTGCTTGGGTTCGAGGACGACGCCGTGCTCCGCGGCGCGCTCGACGGCCATCCGCAACGCCATCGGGCGCGCGAAGAACAGCGCGAACACCGCGAGCGCGGCGGCGAGAGCCGCGGCGAGCCCGCCGACGCCGGCGACAAAGCGCTTCTTGTTCATGCGAAGTTCGACGGTTGTAGCCCCGAATCGCTTCGATTCCGAGCTATTGTCCTGCCCGAAACGATGAGCACCTACCTGACGCCGGAGGGCGCCAAAAAGCTGCAAGTGGAGCTACACCAGCTCTTGCATGTCGAACGACCGCGGGTGGTCCAAGAGGTCTCGGACGCAGCGGCACAGGGCGACCGGTCGGAGAACGCCGAGTACATTTACGGCAAGAAGCGGCTCCGGGAGATCGATCGACGCATCCGGTTCCTGACCAAGCGCCTCGAATCGGCCGTGGTGGTCAAGCGGGACGAGGGTGCAGCTCAGGTGGTGTTCTTCGGGGCGACGGTCGAGGTCGTCGACGAAGAAGGGCAGCACAAACGCTACCGCATCGTGGGCCCCGACGAGGTCGACCCCGGGGCGGGGACCATCAGCTTCAGGAGCCCGCTCGGCACGGCGCTGATGAAGCGCAAAGTGGGAGATATCGTAACGGTGCGGCGGCCGGCGGGTGAGGTGGACTTGGAGATTTGTGCCATCACGTACGAGTGAAGAGCTGTCCAAAAATTGGCCAGGCGCAAGCCGGCGAGGCCGGCCCGCGTGGGGTGGGGCCCCAACGAATTCACTTCGTTGGGGCGGGGAGGCGCGTGCCTCCCCGATGACAAAGTGAAAGGGCTGTCCAATTCTTGGACAGCTCTTGAGTGAGCCGGTGGTTCCATTGAGCCCGAAACTGCTCTAGCTTGGCCTCGCCTTTGGGACGCCTCCGCGCCCCGAAGCCCCGAGCGCCGTCTTCGGCAGTGCGGGAACAGAGAGCCCTCGAGGAGGCAACATGTCCGAGCTTCGTTTCGACAATCGAGTCGCAATCGTCACAGGTGCCGGCGGTGGATTGGGGCGCGCCCACGCGCTCTTGCTCGCCAAACGCGGAGCCAAGGTCGTCGTCAACGATCTCGGTGGATCGATGGATGGCACCGGCGGCGGCGGCAACTCCGCGGCCGACAAGGTCGTCGCAGAGATCAAGGCCGCCGGTGGCGAGGCCGTCGCCAACTACGACAGCGTCAACACCTGGGATGGCGCCCAGAAGATCGTTGCCAAGGCCAAAGAGGCCTTCGGCAAGCTCGACATCGTGATCAACAACGCCGGCATCTTGCGCGACGTCTCGTTCATGAAGATGACCGACGAGGACTGGGAGAAGGTCCTCTCCGTTCACCTGACCAGGTCCATATACGTGTGCAAGACGGCCTGGACCTTGCTCCGCGAGAACAACTATGGCCGGGTCGTCAACACCACCAGCGCCGCCGGCCTCTACGGCAACTTCGGCCAGGCGAACTACAGCGCTGCCAAGCTGGGTATCGTCGGCTTGACCAAGACGCTGGCGCACGAAGGCGCCAAGTACAACATCAAGGTCAACGCCATCGCGCCCATCGCCAAGAGCCGTATGACCGAGACCATCATGCCGCCGAACGTGCTCGAGAAGCTCGCGCCGGAGTACGTGTCGGCGCTGGTTGCGTACCTCGTCTCGGACAAGTGCGAGGACAGCGCGCAGGTCTATGCCGTGGGCGGCGGATACTTCTCCCGCGTCGCCGTCATGGAGGCGGAAGGCATCGGGATCGCCGTCGACAAAGTCACGCCCGAGGCCATTGCCGAGCAGTGGACGAAGGTCAACGACATGACCGGCGCCAAGGCTTACGGCAACGCCATGGAGGCCGCGGGCGCGGCGATGAAGTTCGCGATGACGTGAGCGGCAACGCGAGTTGCGCGAGCAAAGAAGGCGACGGGCCCAGGGCTCGTCGCCTTTCTTGCATCTTCGTTCAGGGGGGCGGCGTGTTGACGTTGTCGAACGTCGCGATCGGCTGTGAGCCGTTCGGCCCAAAAGTGCCCGCACCGAGCTCGAAGTTGACCGTTGTCATGCCGCTGGGTCGTTTTACCATCCGCCGCTCCGTCCACGTCTTGCCGTCCGGGCTCGTGTCGAATCGGATCTCATCCTTCGGGAAACGCATGCGCCACCAGCGGTGCTCCACCGGGCTGTAGTGGATGCCGGTGGTGTCCTCGTTGGAGTTTTCTTCCACGCTGAACCGCATCTCGAGGCCCGTCGGTGAGGTCGACTCCGGTTGGGTCATCATTTCTGCGTCCATCGAGCCGCTCACCGTTGCCATGAAATAGGTGTCCCCTTGCTGGGCGCCCTTCACGACCTGTTTCACCTCGACCCACATCATGCAGCCGTCGAGGGTGAAGGTCTGGTTCGAGCTGATCCCGACGTAGTTCCCGGCGTTCATCCCGGGTTTGGCGATGAGCACTCCCCCGGCGGCGTCGATGCTGCCGGCGTTGTAGGCGTACTTGCCCCAGATCGAGAGATTGAGCGGTGACGAGAAGGAGTCCTGGAAGTCTTCGAGCCCGCCGGACGGGCAGGTGCTCGTCACGCCCGCTCCGCCCCCGGTGCCGCCCGCGCCCGCTCCGCCGCCAGTGCCCGCTCCGCCGCCGCTCTGCCCGCCTGCACCGGCCCCCGCGGCTCCGCCTCCACCACCCCCGCCGCTGGCTCCGCCGCCGCCACCGCCGCCGCTCCCGCCCCCGGATGTTCCGCCGCCGCTCTGCCCGCCTGCACCGGCCCCCGCGGCTCCACCGCCCGAGCCGGCTGCCCCGCCACTGCTCCCGCTCGCTGCCGCTCCCCCGCTCGACGCGCCGCCACTTCCGCCGTTCGCAGTGAACTCTTCACCCCCGCATCCACCGACGACGATGGCGAGAGCAAGCGCGGGGCTGAGTCGGGCGAACGAAAGCACCAACCGCCAAGCCTAACACGTGAGCCACACACTCGGCGCCACCGAACTTTTCGGGCGGCGCGGATCATCGAGCCGCGTTCCTACTTGCGCGAAGCCGGCCGCCCGCGCCTCTTTGCCGCTCGTCGCCACAAACCGAGCACGCCGAAGAGCCCGAGGAGGATGCCATGGCTCGCGCGGCGTGCCGGAACCGCACACCCGCAGGCGCCATTCGTGTCGTTCCCCAGACCGCTCGCCTGGCCCGGTGTGGTCGACGAGCCGGGTGCGCTGGAGTGGTTGTAGTCAGCCAGCGCCGCCCCGATCTTCTCTTCGTTGTCCACCAGGAGCACGTACTCGCCCGCGAGGGTGAACTCTTCGATCTTGCTCGCCCACGGCACGTCCGCCGGCAGGTCGCCGGGCGCCGTCGTGCCGGCCACGTTCCGCCCGTCCGAGGTGGTGGTCATCAGCGTGCCGTCGCACTGATTGGTGCGCGTCGCCGAGAGCTGGTTCGAGACGTCCGGCAGCGCCATCGGGGTCACGCGGAACATGGGGTCTTCCGTCATCTCCGCCGGAGAGATGCGCGTGACCATGCGGGTCAGGTAGAGGTTGTTCTGCAGAACCGAAGTCGCGTGCTGCGCGGGTTTTGCGATCAGCTCGTCGAAGTCCGCCGCAAAAGCGTCGCCGTTCCAGAGCGTCAGATCCGCGTTCGGGTAACACGTCATGCAGGAGTAGTACGCGGCCGCCGTTACCCCGTCGGGCGGGGGCAGGTAGTCGGCCAGCAACGGGAACACCAGCGGGTTGCTCGACTGGCAGTTTGCAGCCGACTGGCAGCTCGCGAGGTTCCAGGCTTCGAGCTGGTTCATGACCTCGTAGGGGTCGATGGCCTTGAAGGCTGTACCATCCCAGTTGGTCTGTGAGATGCCGGCGGGGCTGACCGCCGTGCTCGGACCTGCGTACTCGGTGATGAAAGCGCGCCCGTTGGCCGCCGGGCTGTCCACCGCCCGGGCGATGGCTAGGCTGTAGTTTTGTCCGAGGCCTGTCCAGTCCAGACGCGCACTGTTCAGTGTCACGTGTTTGTAGCCACCGCTCGGCACGACGCGGTCTGCTCCCAAAAAGAAGGTGCGGACCGTCATGTCTTCGACGGCGGCAATGCGCGTGAGCTTCAGCGGCACACACGGCTCGTCGCCCGGGTAGCGAACGACGATCGGATGGATCTCGTCCACGCCGGCGTCGGCCTGGAGCTTCAGCGCCACGAACACGTAGCCGCGGTCGATGTAGTCCTTCAGGATTGGCTCGGCGTCGGCTTGGTCGGCGTCGTAGTTGTTCTGCACCAGCCAGTCGAGCATGCCCTTGGCGTCCGTTGGCTGGAGGATCAGGCTCTCGAAATTGCCCACGGCTTGCCGGCCGATGACGGTCGGGGTGTTGTTCTGGGAGCCGCTGCCTCCCGCTCCCGTCGGGCCGTAACTGCCGCCCGCGCTGTCGCTCGACGATGAGCTGCACCCAAAACCGGAGCCTTGTGAGGTCGAGTCGTCGCCTGAGCAAAACTGGAACGTGGTCGTGGTCGTGAACGACGGGACCGTGCCGTTCAGCAGGTTCGTGAACAGCACCTGCGAGCCCACCGACAGCTCGGGTTTGACCGGCACCGGGATGAGCCAGGCAAACCGCGCGGGGTCGCCCTGGTACTGGATCTGGATGTGGGCCTCGACGAAGCCGTTCTGCATCACGAACAGCACGTTTTCGCCGGTCTGGTCGACTGGCATCGGCGGTTGCCCCGCCGGCGCCTGATCACAGAACGTCCCACCACAAGCCGTCGCGTCACGCGCCGAGCCCGACGCCGCCACCACGAATCCCAACGCCACACCCACGCGAATCCAAGAGCGCATATCTGGCCTCCGGCTTTTTGCCTCCGAGGACCATCCAACCTCGGAGACCGAAGTTCCAGCCTACAGCAATGCGCGTGCCACCGCCGAATCCCTCGCGGACCGCCGGCGATCGAGGTTTGACGGAGGCAGCCCCGCTGACATTCGAGTCACGGGCGTGCCAGGGACGCCCGTTGCAAGACCCGGTGGGGCGCGTGGCGGACTCGGAGGTTGCGCCCTCAGACGAAGAAGTCCGGGAGCAGGTCGGCTCCCGGTGTATTCGCGTACTGGTCGAAGTCCGTGACCCCGGCGGCCCGCAGCAGATCTTCGTCGATGGCAAAACGACCGGTGAACTCCCGGCTGGGTCGCGTCAGGATGAAGTACGCCGCATCCGACATGATTTCCGGTTTGCGGCAGCGCTCCATGCTCGTCTCGCCGCCGAGCAGGTTCTGCACCGCCGCAGTCGCAATGGCGGTGCGAGGCCAGAGTGCGTTGACGGCGATCCCATCACTCGCAAACTCCTCCGCCATGCCGAGCACACACATGCTCATGCCGAACTTCGCCATCGTGTAAGCAACGTGGGGGCCGAACCAGCGCGCCTCCATGTTGAGCGGGGGCGACAGGTTCAGGATGTGCGGGTTCTTGGCGAGCTTGAGCTGGGGGATACACGCCTGGGAGCACAGAAAGGTGCCGCGGGTGTTGATCTGGTGCATCAGATCGTAGCGCTTCATCGGCGTGTCGAGCGTGCCGGTCAGGCTGATGGCGCTGGCGTTGTTGACCAAGATGTCGATGCCGCCGAAGGCGTCGACCGTGCGCTTCACGGCCTCGGCGACCTGGTCCTCGAAGCGGATGTCGGTGACACACGCCAGGCCCTTGCCGCCGGCCGCCTCGATCTCTTCGACCGCGCTAAAGACGGTTCCGGGCAGCTTCGGGTGGGCCTCCGCCGTCTTTGCGACCACGGTGATGTTCGCGCCGTCTCGGGCGGCTCGGAGCGCAATGGCCTTGCCGATTCCGCGGCTCGCGCCGGTGATGAAGAGCGTCTTGCCTTTGAGGTCTGCCATGGTGGGCGAACGCTATTGCAGATTGTTCCGCGGCGTGACCGAAAAAACTCACGGCTCCTCGCGTGACGCCCCGGCCTGCGACACACCCAGCCGAGGTTTTGTGCGCGGGAGCCTCCGCGGGCGCCAGCTGCCTCGCTCCGGCGCCCGTGTTATGCGATGCGCATGGGGCGTCGCTCATCCACTTCCGCGTTTTTCTCCCTGTTCATCCTGGCGAGCTGTACCGACAAACCCGCCGTCGCACCGCCGCCCGCTCCGCCCTCGGCTGCATCGAGCGAGCCGGCACCAGGCCTGTCGCCCGTCGCGCACCCGAGCTTCGAGAACCTGGGGGGCATGTGGCTGCCGAAGCAGCTCGAATCCCAGCTCGACACGCTGAAGAAGCTCGGGCTCGCGCTCGACCCCAAAAAGTTGGTCGACCCCATGGCGTATCCGCTCGGCGCCGTCGTCAGCTTGGGCGGATGTTCCGCGAGCTTCGTCTCGCCGGAGGGGCTGATCGTCACCAACCACCACTGCGCGACGGGTGCGCTGGGGTACAACTCGACGCCGGCGGAGAACCTGCTGAAGAACGGTTATCTGGCCAAGACTCGTACGGACGAGAAGTGGAGCGGACCCACCGCGCGAGTGTACGTGACTCGCTCGTTCAGCGACGTCTCGGACTTCATGCGCGCAGGCCTCGAGCAGATCAAGGACGACAAAGCCCGACAGGAGAGCCTGGAGACTCGAGAAAAGGAGTTGATCGCAAAGTGCGAGCAGCAGCCGAGTGTGCGTTGTGACGTTGCGAGTTACTTCGGCGGCGGACAGTACCTTCTGATCGAGAAGCTCGAGATCAAGGACGTCCGCCTGGTCTACGCGCCCAAAGAGAGCGTGGGTAACTTCGGCGGGGAGATCGACAATTGGCGCTGGCCGCGACACGGTGGTGATTTTGCGTTCCTGCGGGCGTACGTGGGCAAGGACGGCAAACCCGCCGACTACTCGCCGGACAACGTGGCGTATCAGCCGAGCATGCACCTGCGCCTGGCCGAGCGCGGCCTGGGCGCCGGTGATCTGGTGTTCGTGGCGGGTTATCCCGGGCGGACCATGCGCCTCAGCACCGCCGAAGAAACGAGTGAGGCAGTCGACTGGTACTACCCGAAGCGCATGCGGTTGTTCGAGGACTACCTGGCGCTGATCGAACGCGTGGGCAAGGAAGACGCGGACGCTGCCATCAAGGCGCGACCCCTGGAGCGAGGGCTCGCCAACGCCCTCACCTACACCAAGGGCTCGCTGGAGGGGCTCACCAAGGGCGGAGCCGCGGAGCTGCGCAAGAAGCGCGAGGCGGAGCTGAAGACCTGGATCGCGGCCGAGCCCGAGCGGCAGAAGCGCTTCGGAGAGGTCTTGCCGCGGCTCGAGCAGCACTTCGCCGAACGCAGGAAGTACCGCGAGCTCTCGTACGCGCTGAGCGAGCTCGAACGCATGGTGAGCCTGCTCGGCGCGGCGCACACCATCGTGCGCATGGCCGAGGAGCGGCCCAAGGCGGATGCCAAGCGCAAGCTCGACTACCAAGCGCGAAACTGGGCGCGGCTGGAACAAGAGCAGCAAGCATTGGAGAAGCGCTACTCGCGGAAGCTCGACGTCGCCGAACTCGAGCTGGCGCTCGCGCGCGTCGAAAGACAAGCTGATGACAACGCCAAAAAGCGGCTCCTCCCGATCTTCTTGGGCAAGGCAGCTCCGACCGAGAAGAACATTCAGTTCGCGGCCACACGCCTCTACAAGGAGACGAAGCTCGAGGACGCAAAAACGCGAGTGAAGCTGCTGAAGAGCGCCAAGCTCGCCGAGCTCGTGGCCAGTCGGGACCCGATCGTGCGCCTGGCCGTGGCGCTCCGCCCGCTGTTCAAGGAGCGGGATGATCACAACGACGCCGAGACTGGGGCGCTCTCGTTGATTCGCCCGCTCTACGTCGCAGCGCTCCGGGAGCACTCCAAGACGCCCATTGCGCCGGACGCCAACGGCACCCTGCGGGTGACCTACGGCACGGTGCGCGGCTACCGACCGACGCAGGGCGCGCCCATTTACACGCCGTTCACGACGCTGAAGGAGCTCGTCGCCAAGGCAACTACCGAGGAGCCGTTCGACGCTCCCCCTCGCCTGCTCGAGCTGGCGCGGGCGGGCAAACACGGTCCGTACGCGGACTCACGGGTCGGCGGCCTGCCGGTAGATTTCCTGGCGGACCTCGACATCACCGGGGGCAATAGCGGCTCGCCCACGCTGAACGCCCGCGGTGAGCTGGTGGGGCTGGCCTTCGACGGCAACTACGAGGCCATGGCCAGCGACTGGGTGTTCATGCCGGAGATCACCCGCAGCATCCACGTCGACGTTCGTTACATGCTCTGGGTGATGGACGCGGTCGACGGCGCCGATCACTTGCTCCGCGAGATGGGCAGGCAGCCTGCGCTCTGAGCTTCAGGGGCCGAAGCCGTACTGGCCGCAGTCCGCGAAGTCGAAGGCCGCGCGCACGGTGTGACCGCTGCCCGTGCAGTCGGCTTCGACGTGTCCGCTGACGCCGCCGGACTTCACGCTACCAACGAAGGTCATCTTTCCACAGCCGGAGCCGATATTGTCGAACAGACTTCCGGTCGTGTAGTTGACGCGCATGCCGCCGCTGTCGCTGAACGAGAGCCGACGCTTCGCCGCATCGACGATCGTGACGGTGTGGGTCGTGACGGCCGCGCCCCCGCTCGTCATGGTCGCCTCGGAAACCTGGCAGTCGGTGGCAGCGAACGGCGCGCCGTTGAACGAGACGCTGCCCGCGATCTTCGACTTGGATTTGCAGGCCAGGAGCGCGCCACACAGGAGTGCGCCAGAGAGCAGCGTCGTGCCGAGGAGCTTCGGCCGCGAGCTCACGATTTCTTCGCGCTTGCGGTCACGTTGATCAACGTCGTGCCGTCGTCCGAGCTCTTGGTCGCGGTGACGCTCACCGCGAGCTGGTCGTTCGACAGGTTGAGGATGGTGGTGTCCCCGCTCGCGAGCTCCGCGTCGACCTTGAACCCCGTCATGTTCTTCTTGTAGTACTCGAGCACGGCGCCGGTGGTGTCCGTGGTGCTCAGGGTGAGCATGTGGCTCTCTCCCTGGGAGACCGACACCGAGCTCATGACCTTCGCGCCGGGGTAGACCGGGACGGCCTTGGGGAAGTCCGCCGGAATGGAGCTGCCCTCACCCAGCTGGACCTCGGACTCTTTGCCGTCCGGGCCCTTTTGTTTCAGCTTCACCTTGCCCGTCTTCGAGTCGATGTCGACCTGTCCGCCAGTGGCTTTCTCGGCGGCCTTCTCGGCCATCTTCTCTTCGATCTTCCGGCAGCCGCTGGCGCCGAGCGCGAGCGATAGGACCACGACACATTGGATCGACAAACGCATGGCATCTCCGTCAGCTGGGGCGGAGCCTAGCGGAGCGGCGAAGACGGCGCCAGCCGGGTGGGATCTCGTATAAGGTCGCTCCGCAGCCATGCCCAAAGTGAGTGTGTGCTTCGTTTGCCTTGGCAACATCTGTCGCAGCCCGACGGCAGAGGGGACGATGCGTCACCTGCTCGAGGTCGAGGGCCTAGCCGCCCACGTCGAGGTCGACAGTGCGGGGACCGCCGCTTACCACACCGGAGATCCGCCTGACCGGCGCGCGGTGCTCGCGGCCCGCGCGCGCGGCATCGAGGTGGGCGGACGCGGGCGCCAGTTCCGGCGTGCGGACTGGCAGCGATTCGATCTCGTCCTGGCGATGGACTGCGATAACTTCGACGACCTGCAAGCGGGGGCGCCGGCGGAGCACGCGGACAAACTGCGAAGGCTTCGCTCTTTCGATCCCAAGGCCCCGCGAGACGCCAGCGTGCCCGACCCATACTACGGCGGCCAGGAAGGCTTCGACGAGGTCTTGGACCAGTGTGAGGCAGCCTGCCGCGGGCTGATCGCGTTCTTGCGCGAGCGATATGGTCTGTGATGCGGGCGGCCCTTCGGTCAGAGCTCGAAGAGACCCTGCACAGTCGTGTCACCGGTGTTTCCCCCATCAGTGGCGGCGACATCAATCAGGCTCACGCGGTCGATCTCGCCGATGGTCGGCGGGTGTTCGTCAAACACAACGCTGCGACCCCGCCGGGCATGTTCGAAGCGGAGGCCCACGGCCTCGCGTGGCTGGCGGAAGCCGAGGCGCTGGCACTGCCCCAGGTGATCGCGATCGGCGCGAGCTTCTTGGTGCTCGAGCTGCTCGAACCCGGTCGACCCCGCGCCGACCACGACGAGGAGCTCGGACGTGGACTCGCGCGCCTCCACGCACACGGCGCACGGGAGTTCGGGCTCGATCGCGACAACTTCATCGGGCGGCTGCCCCAAGACAATCGTCCGCTCCCCGACTGGGCGACGTTCTATGCCGAGCGACGCTTGCGTCCGATGGTCGACCAAGCTCGGCAACCCTTGGGGCGCGAGACCTTGGCGGCCTTCGAGCGCCTGTACGCGCGGTTGCCGGAGCTCGTTGGCCCGGACGAACCGCCGGCGCGCCTGCACGGTGACCTCTGGGGTGGCAACGCCCATGTGACCGAGAGTGGAGCTCCCTGTCTGATCGACCCTGCGGCGTACGCGGGGCACCGCGAGGTCGATCTGGCAATGATGGCCTTGTTTGGCGGCTTCGGAGGCCGAGTGTTCGCCGCATATGCCGAAGCTTTTCCGCTCGAGCCTGGGCACACGGACCGACAGGCGCTCTATCAACTCTACCCGCTGCTCGTGCACGTGAACCTGTTCGGAGACGGGTATGTTGGTGGAGTTCGCCGTGCGCTTTCGCGATACGTCTGAGGTCCGGCGCGATTTCGTTGACGCCAAACGCCTCCAGAGCCATGAAGCCGGCCACATGGCGTCGCCCCGCATCGTGTCGATCGGTCGCGGAGAAGATATCGTCAATTCACTGACCGACGCATGCCGCGGATTGGATGGCTGGGTTCAGGCCACGGGGGTGGTCGAAGCCGTCGAGCTCCGGCTAGTCGGTGACGGTGCCGATCCGGTGCGCGCGCCCCGCGGCCGTCTTGCGCTGGTTGCCCTCGCGGGCCCCGCAGGCGGTCCGTACATGGTGACACTCTCCCGCGCTTCCGAGGCGGGGGCCGAAGTTTGGGCCGGACAACTGGTGCGGGCCCAGTCCGACGGCGTGACCGTGTTCATTGTCCCGTGTGAAGCCACTGAAAAAGTCATGCCAGAAATACCCGCGCCCAAGCCGAACGCCGCACCGACTCCGACCCCCGCCGCTGTGCCTGCAAAGGTCACACCCGCGGCGGTGCAACCCAAAGACCCTCCGCCCGTCGCCCCGGCGCAGAGTGATTGGGCCAAAGCGGCCCTCGCCAGCGCCGCGGTTCGCCGCGCCGCGGAAGCCGAGCACGAGCCCATCGTCCCTGAGCCGGGAGATCTCGTGCAGCACTTCTCCTTCGGCCTGTGCGAGGTCTTGATGGGCGACGACGAGCGCTTGAAGATCCGCGACATCGATGGCCCCGGGCGCATCCGCGAGATCCGCTTGGACATGCTGACGGTCACCGGCCCTCGCGATCGCGAAGGCAAGCGACTGTACCGGCTCGAACGCAAGAACTGACCCCCGCCGTTTCCACCCCGGCGTCGTTTCGCCGGGGCGGTGAGCACGGCTCACTTGGCCGGGTTTTGTGCGATCTTGGTAGCCAGGCTGTCCAGCGCGCGAGCCTGGTCGGTATTCGCGTTCTGTTTGGCCGCAGCGATCAAGCTCGGCGTCGTCGGTGCGGCGACCACCAGCAGGGCGCGCTCTGCCTTGCTGCGCAGATAGCCGGTGTTGTTGACGAACACCTGAATCAGGGCCCGCGCCGCGATGGCCCGGACTTGGGCCCCTTCGCCGGTCTTCGAGATCTCTGCCGTCTCCCAGGCCCAGGCGTTGCCGACGGTGCCGAGGCTCTTCACCACCACGAGCAGCTGGGCCTCGTCCCGCGTCACGCTGAGCTTCGCGAGGGCGGCGGCAGCGGCGGTGCGACGGCACTCGCCCAGGGCCGCGACCACCGCGGCCTGTTTGGGGCCCGCGGCGAGGGCCATGCGCGACAGCTTCTTGGTGGAGGCGTCGTCACCGATGCGGCCGAGAGCCTCAGCCGAGGCCCGCACGATCTCGAAGTCGGACTCCCGATCCAGGATCGCACCGAGCACCGGTGTGGCGCGCGGGTCGCGGACGAGCCCCACCGCCTCGATCAGCCCGACCCGCAGGGTCGTCCAGGTGCTTTCACTCAGCTTGCCGCGCGTCGGTCCATCGAGCGCGAGCATCTCCAGCATCGGGAAGAGCGCCTCACTCCCGAGCGCGCGCAGCGGCAGGGTGATGCTGGCGACCCGCCCGCGCTTCATCTGATCGGCCTCGATGGCGAGCTTGGGTGCCTCGGCGACCTTGGCGAAGATGGCCTGGTTCTTCGCCCGCGCCTTCTTGACCTCGGTCTTCAGTGCCGTTCGGTCCTTGGCCTTGAGGTGTCGGGACTCAACGCCGATGCCATCGGCCAGCGCAGTTCCGCTGAGTGTGAAGAGCAGGAACCCCGCGAGGGCGAGGCTGACGATTCGCTTCTGGGTCTTCATTTTCCGGTCTCCCACCACTTCACGGTCACGGCACGATCCGCGTTGCTTCCACAGTGAACCTCACCGAGCAGCCGGTGGTAGAGGTCCCAGTCTTCGACGAACTTGACCGTGATGCCGTAGGGCGCGAGCGCCTTGACCATCTGGTCTTCGAAGATGTCGATGCCGTTGATCTTGGGACCGAAGGGCTTCGGGACAGCCACCGTCTTGGGGCCCACGTAGGTCAGGTTGACCGTGCCAGGCTGATAAGCGACGGAGTAACCGCCGGTCTTCCAGTGCAAGAACGGGATCTTGACGATCTCCGCGTCGGTGATGCCGGTCTCCGCCTTGAGCGTCGCAATTTGCCCGTTCACCTCGGTGATTGCCTCGTTCGAGGGACCCATGACCGCGGCGTCCGCGAGCACGGCGCTGATGCTGACCTGAGCGGAGGCACCGCCCGACCAAGTCTTGCCGACAAACATCGGTGTGCTCCCGTAGCCTTGGGTCTGGGCGTTCTGCAGCATCGATTTCGCGAGGGCCGCGTCATTGGCGAGCATCACCCAGCCCCGCGGGCTGTTGACTTTCACGAACGAGAGGGTCTCGTCGACGTGGCCCACGGCGAGCCACGAGGTATCGAGGAAGATTTGCGGCTGTGTGCCCTGGGCCGTCAGCATGGCCTCGAAGGACTGGTCCGGATAGAAGTTCGAGACGCTGCCTCGCAGGATGCGGCCGAGCGGGTAACTCTTGCCGCCGTACGAATAGGGCGGAACCGTCTCGGTGTTGCCAAACGAGTTGAGTGAGTCGGCCCCGTTCGGATGGTTCGGGTCGTACTGGGTGATGCCGGCCTTGTCCTTGCCGCGGAAGTACTCGTACACGACCTTGCCTGCCTGACGCAGGCCACTGCTCGTGTAGTTTGCGGAGCGAAAGTAGACCCGGATGGTCTTTTGCGAGCCACCCGCGGCGGGCATGCTCATGTACCCAGTCTCGAAGAAGTCTTGCGTCCACTGGTCGTTGAGGTTGCCGAGCTCGGTGTAGGCGGTGCCTGCGGACGAACACGCGGCGGACATGTCGGTGCGGAATGCCGACGACGACGACGAGTTGAACGACGTCACGTAGATGTTCGTTGCATCTTGAACGTGGTGGTTGAGCATCACGGGTGACATGCGCATGCGCACCGTGTCGCTGCCCGAGCCGCCCCCCGTCATGCTGACCGTGACGTTCAGGTAGCCGTCCCAGCTGGTATCACGCCGGATGTCGAGCCCTTCGAGGCCGAACTCGACGCCGGCCTTGAGCTCCGCAGAAGTGAGGGACGCGCCGCTCGAGATCGCTGTGAAGCTCCCGCCGCTGTTCTTGAAAAGCCGGACTTTACTGGGCTGATTCACGCTGATCGTGGCGGCCGCGTTGGCCGGCGCACTCGGCCAGGGCACCGTGCGCAGGCGAGCCAGATCGTCGATGTCGTATGCGCCGTCGATGACGGTGTTGGTCGCATCGCTACAGGCCGCGAGCTGCGCGTCCGAGACGCCCTTCGGGCAATTGCCGTCGTCGTCGTCGATGTTCGGCAAGAAGATCGCGCCGTGTGTGGCGTCCCAGCTGTCTTCTCCGGTCTCGTCGCTCGTGCCCGCGGTGTCGACGACACCGTCGCGGTTCACATCAGCGCGCAGATCGAGCGCGGTCGCCGTGCCGCCGCCGCCCCCCGAGCCGCCGACGCCTCCGACTCCGCCCGAGCCGCCGGCGCCGCCCGCCCCGCCCGTTCCACCGGACCCGCCGCTGCAGATCGCGCCGTAGTCGGCGCAGCAGTCGCCGTAGGTGACGCAGTCGGTGTCGCAATAACATTGTGGGTTGCTGCCCGGCACCGCGGTCGTGCTCCCGCAATGACCTGCGCAGGTCGGACCGCCGCCGCCGGTTCCGCCGCCGCTCGGGGCGCCACCACCACCCGGTGCGCCGCCACCGCTGGGTGCGCCGCCACCGCCGGGTGCGCCGCCACCGCCGGGTGTGCCCGCGACTCCACCGGTGTTGCCGGTGTTGCCGAACCCCGCGGCACCGCCGCTCGGTGCGCCGCCGAAGTTGCCGCCGGCGCCGCCGACGTTACCGCCTGCGCCGCCCGCGTTCGTTCCGCCCGCCTGTGCACCCGCCGCACCACCGAGGCCGGCGTTGCCGCTGCCGGCCGAGCTACATCCTGTCGCGGTCAGCACGATCGCGAGCGTCCAAGAAGATGTCCGCATCCTGTCCGTCCTGCTTCACGCGGGTGAGCGCCACTACTCACCCGACGGCCCGTTGGGCTCCGGAACCATGACTCAGAGTCCGGGGACGCACACGCGAAATCTGTACGTCAATGTGAGGAAATGCGGGGAAGCTCGGCGGATTGTTTGCGTCTGGCCACGAGGGCGCACCGCGTCAGCGCTGGCGCAGGTGCGCTTTCAGCGTGAATCCGCGGGCTCAGACTGCGGGGACTAACAACCCAGAACGTCGGTGCACTTCGCGGCGTTTGGCTTGCAGCAAGCCTTCGGGTCAGCGCAGTGCGCCGTCACCGCGGCGGCCTCGTCGCCGCAGGTCGCGGGGACGTCGACACAACAGAGCGGGGTTGCGAGCTGACTCTTGCAATTGAGCTTCGGTGGTTCGGGAAACGCTCCGGCTGGAGCCTTCTCGAGGGTCCAGGTCGAACCTCCGAGCGGGATTGGGACCGGCTTGGTCACGTCACCCTCGGCGATACCGCAGAAGACGGTCTGCGCCCCGCAGAACTTCCCTTTGAGTGTCACCTCGGCGGTGATGGGCGAGTGCGAGAATGGGTTGGCCTCGCCGACCACGCTGAGCGGAGGGAGCTTCGCGTCGAATGTCCCGTCGGCCCCCAGCGCGAAGCTGTCGCCCGCCGCCGGAATGTCGAAAGGAGTGCCAACGAGCGTCTTTCGATCACTCCACAAGAGACCCTGCAGGTTCCAGCGCATGGCCGTGGCCCCGCCCTTGTCTTCGGTCGTGACCTTGGCCAGAAAAAGGATTGGCTTCGAGCTGTCGAGGACGGCAGCCAGCGTGAAGAGATACTCGCCGTCGATCTCCCCCGGCGCCGGTGCGGTACACACCGACGCGTCTCCCGGGGAGCCTGCGGCGCCCGCCGCGCCAGAAGCGCCACCACTCCCGGGATGCAGTTCGGTGAAGCGATCCTTGAACTCGTCGTATTGGCCCTCGGCGTCCGGGCAGCCGGTGACCAGGAATAGTGGCAACGACAGTGCCAGGAGCGTGCGCTTGGACGGCATCGTGGGCTCTGAAAGGTTCGGGACGGTCGCTCGAGCTGACTGACCGCCTTGGCGGTCCCCCCGAGCCCCCTTTCCATACGAGCCGAACCTCGGGGGCGTCAAGCGTCGGAAAGGGTTTTGGGTCCGCGATGGGTGGTATCGGGTCGCCTCGACCCTCACAGCTGGTGTAGAACCCCCGCATGAGGCCCGCACGGCTCGGCTTGGTTCTGGGAGGGACGTTGGCGTTGTGCCTGGTGGGGTCGCGTGACGCCCGCGCGGCGGGAATTTCCGTGGCCCGCTTCGGCGGTGAGCACGGTCACCCAACCACGACCAACGCCACCGCCATTTTCTACAACCCCGCGGGGATCGGCATGAGCGAGGACACTCACGTCTTCGCCGATGTCTCCTTGGCGTGGCGCAAGACCAGCTACAACCACGAGCTCACCGGCACCGACGACGGCACGATACCCGGCGCCAACGACGGCACGGGCAAGCTCTTCAACGTGCTTGCGTCGCCCATGATCGGCGTGACCACGAAGCTCGGGGATCTCGCGCTCGGCGCGGGCTTCTACGTGCCGTACGGCGGTCAGAGTGTGTGGGACAAGAACGACGACTTCAAGGACGACCCGAGCTATGCGGGACCCTACGATGGCGTGAACCGCTGGTACGTGATGGAGGGCATCATACGCTCTTCGTTCATCACGCTCGCCGCGGCGTACCACATCGTGCCCGCGCGTCTGTCGATTGGCGTGTCGGGCAACCTGATCTTGAGCACCGTCGACACGATCCGCGCAAAGACCACTTCGGGCGGCAACGATCCGGACACCGAGGGGCGCGCGTACCTGCACACGACGGGTGTGGACTGGAGTCTCGGTGTCGGGGCCATGTACGAGGCCATGCCGAAACAGCTCTGGGTCGGAGCATCGTATCAGTCGCGCCCCAACCTCACCGGCATGAAGAAGCTGAAGGGTAGCCAGCGGACGTTGCTGGTGAACGCCAACGGTACCTATAGCGAGAGCGACGTGAAGGCCACGCTCGAGCACGAGATCCCCGACGTGATCCGTCTGGGCGGCCGGTACCGGCCCGCCGATGATCTGGAGCTGCGATTGTTCGGGGACTACACGCGCTGGAGTGTGCTCGATCGCCACGTCGTGAAAAACACGGAGAATGACCAGTATTTGCTCGATCAAGACCGCAGCTGGAAGGACACCTTCGGGGTGCGCGCGGGCGTGAGCAAATGGGTGACCAAGCCCCTCGAGGTCTACGGTGGCGCGGGTTACGCATCGAACGCTGTGCCCGACAGCACTCTCGAGCCGGCGCTGCCCGACTGGAACTCCATCTCGGTCTCGGCGGGGGGGCGTTACCAGCTGGCCGAGAAGATTTTCGGCTCGCTCTCGTATACCCAGATCATCTACTTGCCGCGGGATACCACCGGCAAGAGCACACTCACCGAGCCCAGCAAGGCCGTCCCGAACCCGGATGCGGGCGGCAAGTACAAACAGGCGGTAGGCGTCGTGAACGTCAACTTCGACATCGCGTTCTGAAAAATACGCGAGTGTTTCTCGCTGCCAGCTGCTTGCTGTTCGAAAGATTCCGCGGCCCGCGACGCGGCCGCGATGTGGGCGGAAAGCGGGCAGATGCACGGCTCCGTCGGGCTCTCGTCGCCCACTCCGCTTGACAGGCCGCGCGAGCTTTGCTGTTCCTCCTAGGGTCATGGGAGCCGTACGCGATTTCATCGTCCACAACTACCGTCACTTCAACGCGGCCGTCGTGATCGACGCCGCCCGCGCCTGGGAAGAACACCTGGGCAAGGGCGGCAAGATGCTGCTCACGCTCGCGGGGGCCATGAGCACGGCGGAGCTCGGAATTTCGGTCGCGGAGCTGATCCGCAAAGGAAAGGTCCACGCCATCGTGTGCACCGGCGCCAACCTCGAGGAAGACGTCTTCAACTTGGTCGCGCACAACAGCTACAAGCGCATCCCGAACTACCGGATGCTCAGCGCCGCAGACGAGAAGGCGCTCGAGGACCAGGGCCTGAATCGCGTGACGGACACCTGCATCCCCGAGGGTGAGGCGATGCGCAAGATCGAGCGACACATGCTCGAGCTGTGGAGCGAGTCCGACAAGAAGGGGGAGCGGCTGTTTCCCCACGAGTTCTTCTACCGGCTGCTTCGCAGCAAGAAGCTGGAGCCGGACTTCGAGATCGACCCGAAGGACAGCTGGCTCCTGGCCGCCTGTGAGAAGAACCTGCCGATCTGGGTCCCGGGTTACGAGGACTCGACGCTCGGCAACATGTTCGTGGCGTCGGTGGTGCGGGGCGACCTCAAGAGTGCGATCACCATCAAGAGCGGCCTGGAGCAGATGCGCACGCTGATCGACTGGTACCGGGAGGAGAGCGCCCGCGCCAGCATCGGATTTTTCCAGATCGGCGGCGGCATCGCCGGCGACTTCCCGATCTGCGTCGTGCCGCTGATCCACCAGGACCTGCAGGAGAAGTGCCCCTACTGGGGTTACTTCTGTCAGATCAGCGACTCGACGACGTCGTACGGCAGCTACAGCGGCGCCGTGCCGAACGAGAAGATCAGCTGGGGCAAGCTGGAGGTCGACACCCCGCGCTTTGTCATCGAGAGCGACGCAACGATCGTGTTCCCGCTGATCGCCGCTTATTTGTTGAACTTGTGAAATCGAGTTGCCCCGCCCGTAGAACCGGCGGAAATTCGTGTGGCAATGAGGATCGCCGTCGCGCTCGGGTGCTCGGTCGTCTGCTTCGCGTGTAGCTCGACGACGAATAACCATGGGAGCGGTGGCGGGACCGGAGGCAGCTCTGCGGGCGGAGGCGCGACGGGGACCGGCGGGATGGGTCCCGGGGGCAGCGCGGGGAATGGAGGGGGTGCCAGCGGCGGCGTGGGGGGTACAAGCGGCTCGGCGCCGGGTGGCGGTGGATTTGGCGCGGCGCTGGGTGGCGGTGGCGGGGCCGGCGGAGCCGCAACCGGCGGAGTCGGGGCGAGCGGGGGTACGGGCGGCGCACTGACCGGCGGCGCCGGCGGTGTTTTTGGTGGTGGAGGCGGTGGCATGGGTGGGACGGGTGCGGATCCCTGTGCCTCGCTCGTTATCGCGGGCGGTCAAGTGCAATACTGCGCGCCAGCGACCTACAAGTGCCTTTTGTTCTCCGCCAGCGGCTGTGCCGGCAAGCCCCTCACGGGATCTGCGCTCGGACCTTGTGCGAACAATACGGGGACCTTTTACTCGGCCAATCTGCAGGGCTGTTCTCCGACGCAGCTCGAGATGCTGGGTGGAGTCACCTCGGATTGTTCCTTCGGTACGTCATCGCTCGCCACCTGCACGCCCTGACCTTGACCTTGAGCTTGTCAAGGCCGCAGCGTGCGCGCCGACGACCGCAACGCCAGCGATCAGCCCGCTGTTGAACTCGTTGGCTCATCCGTCGTCGTGCGCGCCGCCGTCACCGCCCGTGTCTCACGGCGAACGCGGCGAACTCGGCGAACGCATCGGCGAGCAGCTGTCGCCGCCATCCCTCGAACAGCTCGCCCGCGCTCGCCAGCTCGCCGGTCTCGACCACGCGCGCCTTCAGCCGGCGCATCAGCCGCCCCGGGAACACCAGCTCCGGCGCAACACAGAGGTCCGTCGAGAGCTGTGCACGCGCCAGCGAGAGCCAGCCGTCGAGCAAGATTTCCCGTTCGGTGGCGTAGGGCGGCGGATCGATGGGCACGAAGCCCGCAGTGTCGGCGCTCGCGGCGGCGCTGCGCGTGCCTTTGACCAGGTCGGCGCCATGATGGTCGGCGAAGCGCCGGTTCACGCCCTTGATGCGCGCGAGATCATCGAGGGACCCGGGCAGTCGGCCCGCGATGGCGAGCAGAGTCTTTGCTTCGGGCGCGAAGCCTTGATCGCGGGGTGACAGGTTGTTGTACCAGTCGACCAGATACCGCAGTGCGGCCTGACTGCGCGCGTCGAGTTGCCAGGCGTTGCGGAAGCTCTCGAGCGACATCGGCTCGGGTTCGTCCCGGACTGGCCAGATGAGCTCGCGACTGGCCTCGAACACCAGCTCCCCGCGTGATCTTTCGCGCAGGCGGTCGCAGAGTGCGTTGTGGAGCGCAGGCAGCTCCTCGATGTCGGCGGCCGCGTAGGCGAGCTGCGCGGCGGGCAGGGGGCGACGCTTCCAGTCGTCTGCCTGGTGCGACTTGCCACTGCGCAGGTCGAGCAGGCGAAATTTGAGGTACGAGAGTGAGACGCTGTGCTCGACGCTCGTCAGCGCCCAGGCCACCTGCGTGTCGAAGACTCTCGGTGGTGCCTTCAGGTCGAAGCGCAGCGCCAACAGCTCTACGTCCTGCGAGCCGGCGTGCAGCACCCACGCCCGCGCGGGATCTGCGAGCACACCGCGGAGTGGTTCGAGGGACGAAAGCCGAAGTGTGTCGATCAGGTGAACTTGCTCGCCGCCGGAGAGCTGCAACAGACACAGCGTCTTTCCGTCGCGAGTCGAGTCGAACTCGGTGTCCAGATAGAGCGTTTGGGCCTCAGCCAAGCTCGCGGCAACCGTGCGAAGCTCGGTCTCGGAATCAACGACGTGCATCGCGTGGCAGTCTAAATGACCGGTCGCGATTGTCGATCGCGGACGGCTGTTAGGAGTTGAAGTTGCCCCCCCACGCCCGTGCTCGGCTGCGCCTGCGCGCGGGCTTCCCCCCCAAATCGGCCGCTGCGCGGCCTCAGGGGGGAAAACGTCGTGGGATGGATTGAAAAGTTGGGAACCATCGACGATGACGGAGTTGCAAGACAACCAACATCGGAGGTTCCCGTGGGCATCTTACCGCGTTTGCCGCGACACGAACGACGACGATTGCTACACATCGGGCGCAGCAGTGGCGACCCCGCCACAGCCCCTGCGATTTCAGGCCGTTTACAAGCTGCTCTGCGGTCAGCGCACCGTCGCGGTTGCTCGTGCGCTCGACCTTGCCGTTTCGACCGTCGTCAAGGCCGCGAATCGATTCTCCGAGCAGGGCATCTTCGGCCTCTACGACCAGCGCAAAGGGAAACGGGGCGCCCAAGGTCGATGCTGACTTCCGCGACGAGCTCTGGCGGGTGCTCGAGCGCGTTCCCCTCGACTTGGCTGGGAACGTCCCAGCTGGACCCGCGAGCTGCTCTGTCTCGAGTTGGAGCGGCGCGGCTTCGGCCGCATTGCCGTTTGCACCATGGGCCGCGCACTGCGCGCGATCGGGGCGCGACTCGGCGCCCCAAAGCCCATCGTGCTCTGCCCCTGGCGCAAGGCCAAGCGCGAGCACCGCCTTCGCGCGCTTCGGCGCCTGGCGGAGACCGCATCTGCCCGGCAGCCCGTCTTCTACTGCGATGAGGTCGACATCCACCTCAACCCGAAAATCGGCCGCGACTGGATGCTCCCCGGGGTCCAACGCCGGGTGGTCACGCCGGGCAAGAACCATAAGGCCTACATCGCCGGCGCTCTCGACGCCCGAACCGGCCAGCTCGTCTGGGTCGACGCCGAGAGCAAGGCGAGCTGGCTTTTCTGCAAGCTCCTCTGGCGCTTGGTGGAGCAGAACCCGCAAGCCCGCACCATCCACCTCATCGTCGACAACTACGTCATCCACAGCAGCAAGGTCACACGCGAGGTCCTCGCTCACTTCGCCGACAAGATCCAGCTACACTTCCTGCCTCCCTACTGCCCGGACGCCAACCGCATCGAGCGCGTTTGGCTCGACCTCCACGCCAATGTCACCAGGAACCATCGCTGCGTCACACTTCCCGAGTTGATGCGCCATGTCCGACGCTTCCTCAATGACTTCAACCGTCGCCACACTCGCGGCCTCGCGCTGCGGCGGGCGGCCTGACGCAGCCGATCGCAAATCGCTACGCGAATTGCGATCGGTCATTTAGGCCCTCAGGTCCGCTTCGCCCACGCCCCATCTGCCGGTGCCCGATTCTTGGCCCGCGCCCGATTCTTGGCCCAGGCGCCTCAGCTTTGCTTGAACCCAGGTGTGCCTCGTTTTGGTCTCGTGCTCTGGCTGAGCTCTGGTCTGCTCTCGCTCGTCGGGTGTGACGAACGGCGCGCGCCGCCTCCGCCCGCCGAGCTCGCGCCCGCGCCAAGCCCGGTGAAGACCACGGACCCGAAGCTGACGGAGACCCTCAGCGCGTGGATCAACAAGGACTGGTCGGCCTTTCGCGCGACCCGGGACGAGAAGTGTGACGCTGAGCGTTTTGCCGGGCTCCCCGCCGACGCGCGCACGCTGGTGCTCGCGGTCCACGATGCGCGCTTCGAAAAAAAGCGACTGCTTGCCCTCGATCTGACGGACGCGTTGACCCAACCCAAGCTCCACGCGCTGCGCGACGACCTGGCCCTCGCAGCGCCCGGGCAGACGCCCAGCGCAGCGCTCACCGACGAAGTCGAGAGCCTCGCCAAGCGGCGCTTCGTTGGTGTATTCCACATCACCGAGCACTACGGGGCGGAGCGAGTGTTCCGAATGGATCGCAGTCGCTGGGAGTGGATGCCCGGCACGCTGGTCGCTTGGTTTGCGGTACACGACGCCAAGTCGGGGGCGGCCTTGTGCCAGAGCCTGATGGTGGTGAAGAACGACGTCACGTCCGCGCCGATCGCGGCGCGGCTCAAGTCCGACACCCGCGAGCGCCTCGGCCGCGAGCTCGGCCGCGACGTGCGCGCGGAAGCCAGACGTGCGCTCGCGCGCATCAGCTCCGAGCTCGAGCTGCCCGAAGCGACCGGGAATCGAGCGGTCGCCGGCCGGAAATGAGCGTATTCTTCGGCGATGGTGCGATTCGGGGAGCAATGCGAAACCTGGGACACGAGCTCGGGCGAAGCAGCACCAAGCACATCCTGGCCGACCATGGCATCGAGCCAGCTCCGGAGCGCGGCAAGTGAACGTCCTGGAGAACCTTCCTCGAAGCCCACTGGGGCGCGCCAAGATTTCAGAGATGTTCACCGCGACCGTCGAGGAGTGACGCGCCTCGGGCAAGCCAGGCGGTGAGGCCCGCGCTCTCCGACCACCCGCTAGTCGCGTCGCCGCCGCAGCGCGAGCGCGGAGAGGGCCAGGAGGACCGCCCAGGGAGTTTGCCCCGGCCGTGGTCCGAGCGCGCACCCGGTGTCGAGACCGGCGTGCACCGGCGCGTTTTGGTGCGACGACGTGCTCGCCGCGCCGCCGAATGCGACGGGCTCGCCCAAGAGCGGGCCGCTGCCTCCGCTCCCCGGTGGAGTCGGGGGCGCCAGCTGCTCGACGCACAGCCAGTTGTCGAGCCAGGTGTCGGATTTTTCCGCGTGGTCGAACCAGCGCACGCAGCTCTTGCCGACGATCGGGCCCGCAGAGCTCCAGCTGAATTGGTAGCCGGAGGCCTTGGGCAGACACAGGTAATTGTCGCTCCAGGCGTCCGCCTGCTCGTCGGCGGACTCGGTCACGTTCGTGCAATCCATGCCGTCGATCGGCCCCGCGTGCGACCACTGCATGCCGAGGTCGGCGTCGGAGCAGAAGTAATTGTCGCTCCAGGTGTCGGGGTCGGCCGGCTCGTCGAGGTTGACGCAGCTCTTGCCGTCGAAGGGTCCCGCGCTGCCGAAGCTGAAGCCGCCCGCAGAGAACGTGTAGACGGGCTCCGAGCAGAGGTAGTTGTCGCTCCACGATTGGCCGAGATCCGCGGGCTCGTTCCACTGCACGCAGCTCTTGCCCGCCAGGGGTCCGGCGCTGGAATAACTCAGTGCGACCGGGCTCTGCGGTGGAACGCACAGGTAGTCGTCGCTCCAGGCCGCGGCTTCGGGATCTGCGGCTTCGTACACGTTGGTGCAATCCATGCCGGCGATCGGGCCCGAGCTCGACCACTGCATCCCGAGGTCCTTGGCGCTGCAGAAGTAGTTGTCGCTCCAGGCGTCGGGGTCGGCCGGTTCATCGACGTTGACGCAGTGCAGGTTCGGCTCCGCTCCGTCGCAACTGAACGTGAATTTGCCGTCGCTGCGATCGCACGACGGGGGCGCGAAGCTGATCGAGTTGTAGCGAGCCGCGGTGTACGTGCCCCACGAGAAGTGGACGGTGCTGCCGCTGATCGAGGAGACGCTGTAGTCCTTGGCTTCTGCGACCTTGCCGCAGTCGCTTTCGGCCATGATGTGCATCTTCGAGTGGGGGGTGGCCCAACCCGCGAACAAGAAGGTGTGCGAGTGGTCGCTGGCGTAGAGCGCGTCACCCGGCTGCAGGTCGACCGCGTTGATTGCCGCGCTGACCGACGGCTTGGCCAAGCCGGTGACAACCAGGCCGGGCGGCGGCAGACCCCAAGCCCACGACACGAACCCGGAACAATCACTGCGGTAGGGATCCCAGGCCGGGTTCGCCGCGGCCCCGGTGCGGTTGCAGGTCTGGCCGCAGGCCGCGTCCCAACCGTGGTTGGCGGCCTGGCAATACGGAACCTGGGCGTCGACCCACGACTGTGCCCGCGCGATCACGTCGCTACTAAGGATCGCCTGCGAGCTCTGGGCGACCTGTTCGCCGGGCGGCCCGTCCGTCGATGTCGGGTCCGGGCTCGGCGCGCCGCAGGCTGCCGTCGCGCAAATCAGGAATGTTCCAACGCTGATGGAGCAAAGACCACGGCGCGTCGACGAGCTCGGATTCACGCCTGAGCACGGAGCAAGGGGGATGCCGTCGCGCCGCGGAGACACCACTCGCGGATTGCCCGGGGAAACGCCGTGCTTGCGATGTCGGGGTGCCAACCCGCAGTTGCCGGGAAACCCGGGGTTGGCATCTGGCAAGCGAGCTCAATCGCTCCGAAGCGCGCAGGCTGCGAATTGCGATCGGGTCGAGGGCTTCAACCGCAACCCCACCGCCCGCAAACTCGAACGACGCGGGGACGATTTGATGTCGGGAGCGGCTCGGAACGCTCCGCTACTACCGCCGGGATGCGGCTTGATTTGCGCGGACCAGTTTTCGGACACCGCGGGTTCGCGCCGGTGTTCAGCTACCGCTCGACACCCCGAGATCATCCCGTATTCTTCCGCGATGCGTCGTTTGGCCTTCGCCGTTGCTCTGCCATTGCTGGGCTCCGCCTGTGGCAGTAACGAAGCGGGGGTCGCGTCGAACAGCGGCGGCGTGAGCTCGGGGGGCGGGACCGGAGCGAGCGGAGGCATAGCGGGTGGAAGCGGCGGCAGTGATACCGGCGGCGCGGGCGGCTCGAGCTGTTCGACCCCGCCGCCGGGCACGTACGCAGCGAAGGTGCTGGGGCAGGCGCTGGCGCAAGGTAATCTGCGCGCATCGGTCTTGCTCTGGGATCCACCCAGCGAACGCTACGTGGTGCTGTTCGGCTCGGTGAATGCGAGCGGTGGATTCCGTACTCGAGCCATGACGGTGCGCTGGAACGGCAGCACGTTGGAGGCTGGGCCCGAGCTCGAGCTGGCCGACCCCGCATTGCCCACCACCGACTCCCTCGAACGCGAGATCGTGCGCTCCGAGGGCGACAATCCGAGGATCCTCGCGTTGCTCGAGGACACCCGTCAGACCGGCGACGCTGCACGGGAGGTGATGGGTCAGTTCCTGAAGCTCGGGAGCGGCGGAGAAATCACCGAGGACGGTCCTAGTTTCTCCATCACTCAGCTTCCCGGTCAACACGAGTTCACGCCGAGTGGTGCGTGGGACTCGGGCGCCAAAGCGTTCTTCGTCAGCTGGTCCGACGATCGCGAAGAGAAGACGACACCGGACGGCAGGCGGGTGTTCGGGCGCACGGTGAAAGCGGACGGCACGGTCGGCCCCGAGGTGCGCCTCGGCGGCTCGAGCCTGTGGCAGGTTGGGGCTGTCACCGCCGGGTCGGGAGGAAAGGGTCGTTTCCTGGTCGCCTGGGGCGACTATGAGCTCACGCCGCAGCTGGACTCAGGATATCGGGCACGAGTCGTGGATGGAGCCGGTCAGCCCATCGGCGGGCCGATCGAGCTCGCGCGCTACGGCGACCACGTCTACGACCCGGCGGCTGTTGCTTGGCAGCCGTGCAAACAGGCGTGGTTCGTGGTGTGGATGCGGGAGGAGAAGATATTCGGCAGCTGGATCGATTTCGACGGCCAGGTGCTCGGGAACGGCCTCCTGCTGGCGGACCCCAGCGAGGGCGCCGGCGCGCCCCGGCTCGCCTGGTCAGCGTCCACCCAGACGTTCGCCCTGAGCTTCCACGCCTGGAAGACCGAAGATGCGTTCGTGCAGCTCCTGGACGCCGAGGGAAAACGCCTGGGCAGTCCGCACGACATCAACGCGGGCACACCGACCCTGGGGACCTTCTGGCACCCCATCGCCGCGCGCCCGGACCAACCCGCGCTGTTGCTGCTGCCCAGCATCAACTTCACGCAGATCACCGGCAGCCTGTTTCTCGCGCAGTAGCGCCCTTCCCTCTTTAATTGCAACTTGGCGTCTCGCCGCGTCACGTCCGTGCGGTCTTCGTCGGCGATGGGGGTGCGAACCTGCGCTAGAGCGCCGAACAGGTTGAACGTCGTTTGTTTTCCGGGACTTGCAAGGTGTTCGGCGCTCGCGCGCGGAGCGCGCACGGCCGAAGGCCGGGGGTTTGGGGCGCAGCCCCAACGTAAAGGTCCTAGAACACGAAGCTGATCGGTGTTCTAGGATACGACCCGAGATGGCGCTCGAGATCGTAAGCTTCGGGGCCGGCGACTCGCGGGCCTGGCTGGCGCCGGAGCGCGGCGGCCTGGTCACGCGCTTCGAGGTCGCGGGACGCCCCGTCCTGTTCATGGACGAGAGCACCCTGCTCGATCCGCGCAAGAACGTGCGCGGCGGTGTGCCGGTGTTGTTCCCGAGCCCGGGGCCGCTGACCGGGGATCGCTTCACATGGCATGGGCGGTCGGGCGCAATGAGACAACATGGAATCGCCAGAAACCGCCCGTGGCGGGTGCTCGACCAGCGCGAATCCGAGGTGACCATCGAGCTGCGGTCGGATGACGCGACGCTCGCAGCCTATCCCTGGAGTTTCGTCCTGCGCCACCGCTACGTCCTCAGCGGAGCCTGTCTGCGCATCGAGCAGCGGCTCGAGAACACCGATGCCGAAGCGCTGCCGTTTGCGATGGGCTTCCACCCATACTTCCAGGTCGCCGACGCCGACAAGCCGCTCTGCTCAGTGCCGACGCGGGCCACCACTGCGTTCGACAACGTGTCCAAGCTGGAGATGAAGCTCGCTGGGCCGATCGCCCTCGGTGCCCCGGAGGTGGACTTGCACCTTCACGATCATGGCGGCAACGAAGCCTCGCTCCAGCTGGCCGATGGCAGCCGCATCGAGGTGCGTGGCTCGCGCGAGTATCAGCGCTGGGTGATCTGGACGCTAGCCGGGAAGGACTTCGTGTGCCTGGAGCCGTGGAGCGCCGGCGCCGACGCCCTCAACCGCGAGCCGGACATGCTCGTGGTCCCGCCGGGTGGGGCGCGGGAGCTGCATATGGAGATCGAGCTCGTTCACTCGTGATCCTGGGTGCCGCGCCCGGCGCACTGGGTAGCCGACCGGTGTCTCACACGCTGGGCGCTCCCGGGCGCGTCCGGCATCTGGCTCTGGATTTGTGGGCGGTGAAACCTCGCGTTTGTCGAGGTTGTACGCTCAGCTTTCAGGCGCGGTTCCTCGCGTTTGCCGTTCGTGGGAAATTGGTTCTGTGAACTACGAGCGCTCCGTGGCCCTTGTCCTCGCGGCCATCGTCGGCCCCGCTTGTACGGGTGAAGCAGACCCCACCGAGGCTGCCTTTCGTTGCAGAACGCTGGGAGCAAAGACGGTGGCCTGTGGCAAGAACAGCTACGAGTGGCGTGGCCTGGCTGCGGGGCCCGGTGAGTTGCCGTTCGACGCGGCGCTGGCGGAGCACGCCACGCGGCTCGAGCGACAGTTCCACGGTCTCAACGCCTACGGCACGGACGTGACGGCGGATCTGTCGGTGGCCGTCACGCGCGTCGAGGAACGCAAGCTCATCGCGGACTTCGTGGCGGGTCACGGCTGGGACTTCGAGGCGTTTGCGGGCCGCTCCGTGCCCAGTGTCGTCGACGGGTTCGGCAAGACAGCCGGCATGTACGCCGGCGCGGGCATCGCCGCGGACGCATTTCGCTACGCGACACTCCGAGACCAGGGCGCCGAGTGTGCGGACATCGAACGGGCGCGGCAGTACCTGGCCGCGGATCTCGAGGTACTCCACAAGGTGACGGCCATCACCGGGATCCCGGGCGGAGTTGCTCGGGGTTTCATGCAGAAGGAGCTGGCGGGGAGCGCCGGGGTCGAGACCACTCCACTGTTCGACGAAAACGGCGCAGCGCTGCCCATCGAAAAGGACAATGGAACCTGGCGTGCGGACAACTCCGGCGGAACATACCCGGACACGATCTGGGAGGACTCGTGCAGTCGGGACATGTTCTCCGGTTGGGTGTTCGGCTACGCGTCCGCCTGGGAGGCCATCCACGACGACCCGGCCTTCGCCAAGGACAAGAAGGCGCGACTGCAAGCCGACGCCAGCGCCATCGGGCGGGCCCTGATGGAAGTGGGCGCGCAAGGATACGACCTGGAGCTCAAAGACCCGGACGGTCGCCGCACCTATCACGGTATCCTGAACGAGAACTCCATCGATCGACTGTACGTCGATGGCGCGCAGAATGGCTTCAACGGTCTGCTTGCCCTCGGCAGCGTCGCGGCGCTGGCATATGTCTCCGAGGACCCAACGCTGAACGCGTATCTGGAGAAGAACCTGATCCGCGAGCGCGCTCTGCACACGATCGCGCGGGACAACATGCTGGGCGTCGACCTCGGGGTGAAGTCGAACTACTCGTCGTACAACATGGCGTTCTTGGGCGGCTGGCTCGCCGTCCGCTACTTGTGCGACGAAGACGTGCGCTCCGTCGCACGGGAGGCGGTCCAAGTTGCCCTGTACGACCGCCCCGGCCAGACCCGACAGCCGCTCGAGCAGAAGCAGAGTTTCTTCGATCTCGGCTACGTGGCGGCCGTCTCTGGCACGAGTGCCTTCGCGGGACCGAGCGCTGCCGTGGACCAGGCTGCCCTCGCTCGCGCGCTGCAGTCCCTGGCGGAATTCGAGCCGCCCCCGTACTTCGCCCCCGTCCGCGTGAACTGCGACGCCGGGGAAATTGCTGCAGGAAAGTGTGTGGCCGACGACGGCAGCGCGCTGGTGCTGCTCGGATACGTGGGCCGTGGGGACGAACTGGTAGCCGCGGAGCCGCTGCCCATGCGGACTCGCCCGCCGAGCAACTACCACTGGCGGAGCAACCCCTACGCGGTCGACTCGCCGTCGGACGGCTCGGAGCTGCTGTCGGGTGTGGACTTTCGTGTGGCGTATTGGATGGCGCGCTTCACGAAGCGGTAGACACGGCACTGCCACGGGCTCGGCTTTTCCCTGGATTTCGGACTGGCTTCGTCTTTTTTCTCCGCGACCGATGAGTTTTGGTCGGGGGACCAGTCTGTATCTCCGAGCGGCAACTGGCGCCGCAGAGAACCCGGAGAAGTCATGAACCCGATCAGCGAAAACCACGTGTTTCAAGCCTACCTGAGCTCCGCCGTCGTACTGGGGCTGAACCTCCTGGTACTGGCCAACAACACGGCCCTGACCCGAGCCACCGCCGTCGAGGTGGTGAACCCGGAGGACAAGAAGCTGAACAAGCAGGCCACGGTCGTGTTCGAGGCCGGCAACGAAAAGACCGCGCGCTACCGGCGGGCCCACCGCAACGCGCTGGAGAACATCCCGCTGTTCCTGATCACCGGCTACCTGTTGACCCTGACTTCGATCTCGTTCGGCCTGGCGGTTGCGATCTTCGGCGTCTTTGTCTTCGCCCGCCTCAGCCACAGCGTCGCCTATGTGACCAGCGCTCAGCCGTGGCGCACGGCCAGTTTTGGGATCGGCGCGCTGGTTCAGCTCGGCATGCTCCTTTACCTCGGCTACGCGCTGATTACCGCAGCATGACGGGAGATGCGCTCGAGTGACGCGGTGAGAAATGGACCTGTCGTATGCTCGACCCGTGAGCGCCGATGAAGTGACCCACGTGAAGCGGGCCGCGCAGGCGGGCGACGCGGCGGGCTTTCGCGAGCTCGTCGCGCCCTACCAGGCCGAGCTCCGAGCCCACTGCTACCGCATGACAGCCTCGATGACCGACGCCGACGACGCCCTGCAAGAATGCCTGCTCCGCGCCTGGCGTGGCATCGAAGGCTTCGAGGGGCGGGCGTCGCTGCGCACCTGGCTCTACAAGATCGCGACTCACAGCTGCCTCGACTTCGTGAAAGAGCGGCGAGCGCGCACGGTTCCGTCACAGGTCGAGGCCGCTTCGACCCCGCTCGCGCCGCTGGCGGCGCCGCGCTTCGAGCCCATCTGGCTCGAGCCGTGTCCCGAGACACTCTGGCAGGTCGAAGCTCCCGGACCCGACGCGCAGTACACCGCGCGCGAGAGCGTGGGCATCGCGTTCCTGGTTGCCCTGCAAGAGCTGCCGCCGCTCCAGCGCGCGGTCCTCCTCGCCCGCGACGTGCTCGGCTTCTCCGCAGCGGACGTCGCCGAGCTGCTCGATGTGACTGTCGCTGCCGTGAACAGCGCGCTGCAGCGCGCCCGGGCCACGGCCGAGCAGCGACGCGCAGGTGTGAATCAGCGTGGCCCCGACCCGACCACAGACGCAGATGTCCAACGCACGCTGGCCGCGTACGTGCGTGCCTGGGAGAGCGGTGACGGTGCGGCGCTGGTTCGAGTGCTGCACGAGAACGCGGTCATGCGCATGCCGCCCATCCCCACCTGGTACCAGGGTCGGGACGACATCGGTCGCTTCTTCGAGCTCATGGTGAGGACGCTGGGCGAGCGACGCGTCTTGCTCACCGTGGCCAATGGCGCGCCCGCCGTGGCGCTCTACGTCGCGGCAGAGGATGGTGTGTTGCGCGGCCACTCGCTGCACGTGCTCGAAGTCGAGAGCGGCGAGCTCATCGCCGTCGACGCATTCCTCGACGCGACGCAGCTGGAACGCTTTGGACTGCCGGACGCGCTGCCCTGAACAACGGCGTAGCGCTTCGGAGCTCGAGCTGGCCGAATCGACCGAGAATCGCACGGTCGCACAGCGCTGAGCGCGGCTCAGGCGCCGCGTCGCAAGTCGCTGCGCTTGACAGCGAAGCCGCGTCGCGGAAGCTTTCGCGCCCCTTGGCCGCAAGTTATTTCGACGTCGACGGAACACTGGTCAGCACGAACCTCGTGCACCCGACCTTGTTCTACCTCTTGAACCAGGGCACCCCGGTCCAGACGGCGCTGCGCTTCGGGCGTGCGCTGTTCAAGGCGCCCGCCATGGGCGTCGCCGAGATGGCGGATCGGCGCACCTTCAACGAGCTGCTCTACAGCTCGTACGAGGGCATGAGTGAGGATCGCCTGGTGCTCCTGGCGGAGGAGGTCTTCGAGAAGGTGCTGCGCCCCTCCGTGTTCCCGGCGGCCCGCGATCTCGTGCGCCAGAACGTCGACAGTGGTCACGTCGTCGTCCTGATCTCCGGAGCGCTCGACTTCATCGCCAAACGCCTGGCCGATCACCTGGGCGCGCACGAGGTGATCGCCAACCGCCTCGAGATGAAGGAGGGCTACGCGACGGGAAAGCTCGAAAAGCCCGTGGTCGCGGGCCCCGAGAAGGCCCGCTTGATCCGCGAGCACGCCCGCCGTCACGGCCACGATCTCGACGACTGCTACGCCTTCAGCGACAGCTACTCCGACCTGCCCATGTTGAGCGTGGTCGGACACCCCGCCGCGGTGAACCCCGATCCGCGGCTCAAGCTTCTGGCCAAAGCCTACAGCTGGCCGAGCTTCGACCTGAGAGTTTCGTCATGAATCACCCCTGCCTGGTGACCCTGGAAAAAGACAGCGCGCCCCGCGTGCTGTTCGCCGGAGACAAGTTGGTCGAGGCGGATCTGCCCAAGGGCACCCGCTGTATCTACCCGAAGCCGCCCATCAGCCCGCTCCGGGACGTGGACGCCGCGATCCGTTACGCCATCAACCACCCCCTCGGCTCCGATCCGCTCTACGCCAAGCTGCGGCCCGGCATGAAGCTCACCATCGCCGTCGATGACATCTCGTTGCCCCTGCCGCCCATGCGCCGTCCCGACGTGCGCGAGCGGGTGCTCGAGATCGTGCTCGCCCTGTGCGCCGATCACGGCGTCGACGACATCGAAATCATCGTTGCCACCGGCATTCACCGGAAAATGAAGGCTAACGAGGTGCGGCACATGGTCGGCGACCGTGTGTTCGAAGCCTACTGGCCGGACCGCCTCTACAACCACGACGCCGAAGACAAAGACACCATGGTGGAGGTCGCGACCACCGAACACGGCGAGGTCATCGAGATGAACCGCCGCGCCGTCGAGAGCGACCTGATCGTGTACGTGAACCTGAACTTCGTGCCGATGGACGGCGGGCACAAGTCGCTGATGTGTGGGCTCACCACCTATCGCAGCCTGGCGTCGCACCACAACCCGGAGACCATTCGTAGCTGCGACAGCTACATGGATCCGAAGAAGAGTGAGCTTGCGACGCGCGTCACGCGCATGGGGCGGCTAGCCAACACCAAGCTGAACGTGTTCACCGTCGAGACCACCATCAACAACCGGATGTTCGACCGCCCGCTCGAGTTCTTGGCCAAGAACGAGGACGACCTCGACGGGCGTGAGCGCGCCATGCTCAAGGGCCTGGTCGCGACCACCGGGCGCCTGCCGCAGGCGGCGCGCCAGGCCATCTTCGATCGTTTCCCGGCGCCGTATGGTGTGACCGGCGTCTGGGCGGGTGAGACCGAGGCGGTCCACGAGAAGACCCTCGAGCGCTGTTACGAACAGTACCTGGTGCCGGTGCAAGGGCAGGCCGACGTCCTGGTCTGCGGGATCCCGTACATTGGCCCGTACAACGTGCACGCCTTCCTGAATCCGCTGCTGGTCAGCGTGCAGGCGCAGGGGTACCTGTTCAACTTCTATCGGGGGGCGCCGCTCTTGAAGAAGGGCGGCACGCTCATCATCACGCATCCGTGCACCGACAAGTTCGATCACGAGCAGCACGCGCCGTACATCGACTTCGTGCACCGACTCCTGCCGGAGACGCGCGACGCGGTGGAGCTCCACAAACGCTTCGAGAAGAAGTTCGCGGAAGACCCGGCATTCATCCAGATGTACCGCACCGGCCACGCCTACCACCCGGCCCACGCCTTTTTCATGTGGTACTGGGGCGAAAACGGGCGTCAGCACATCGGCCGGGTGATCGTGGTCGGCGCCGACAACGAGTACATCCCAAAGCTACTCGGCTACGAGACCGCTTCGAGCATGGACGAGGCCCTGTACCGGGCTCGGGGCGAGGACAATAAGAGCTTGGACATCGCCTGTTTGCACGTGCCGCCCATCGTCATGGCGGACGTCTCCCTGTGACGGCTCCAGGATTTTTCGTTTAACGACCGCCCGAGCCCCGGCATCGGCGGGGCATGCACAAATTGGGGCGTTCGCTGCTCGTCGGGTCTGTGTTTGCGCTGGTGGGCGCCTGCGCGCGCACGCCGCCGGTGGCGATGCTTCGGCCCGTCGTGGCGAAACCCGCCGTGGAACGCCAGCTGAGCGCGGGAGAGGGCCGCCACCTGCTCAATCGTTTTGCGTTCGGGCCGAAGCCCGGTGAGGTCGAACAGGTCGTGAAGCTTGGGGCGGTCGCCTGGCTCGACGCGCAGCTCGGACCACGGGCGCCCGATCCGGCCCTGGAGCAGGCGCTCACCCCCTACCGGTCCGCGATGGAGGCGCCCGAGGCGCTGGTAGCTCGCTGGTTGGGCGGCGACTGGCAGGACGGTGCCATGCGAGACGGCGAGATCCGAAAAGAGATCAAGGACCGCGCCAAGGATCAGCTGGCCCGCATCGCCCTCACCGAGCTGACGCGTCACATCCAGAGTGAACGGCAGCTCGAGGAGGTGATGGTCGACTTCTGGACGAATCACTTCAACGTCTTCGGCCGCAAGGGGTTGGTGCGGATCTTTGCCGGGGACTTCATCGAGCGCACGCTCCGGCCGCACGCGCTCGGTCGCTTCGAAGAACTCTTGGTCGCGACGGCGCGGCACCCGGCGATGCTGCTGTATCTGGACAACGCCCGGAGCCGCGCGCCCCGCGAGAACGCGAGCGGTGAGCCGCGCGGTGGACTGAACGAGAACTACGCGCGGGAGCTGCTCGAGCTCCACACCCTGGGGGTCGACGGCGGCTACAAACAGGGCGACGTGGACGCCCTCGCGCGGATCTTGACGGGGTTCAGCGTGCGGCGTCCGAAGGAAGGAGGCTTCGGTTTCATGTTCCGCCCTGGTGCCCACGACGGCAGCGAGAAGGAGCTGCTCGGGCAGCACTTCGCGGGCGGCGGCGGCGAAGAAGAGGGCCTGCGGGCGCTTTCGCTCCTGGCCAGACACCCGGCAACGGCCCGGCACATTGCCACGAAGCTGTGCGCTCGCTTCGTGGCGGATGAGCCTCCGCCCGCCTGTGTGGAGGCCGCGACGAGGAGCTATCGCGAGTCGAACGGCGAGATCGCACGTGTGCTCCGCACGATCGCGCTTCACGACAGCTTCTGGCAGACGAGTGTGCAGAACAAGAAGCTGAAGACCCCGTTGGAGCTCGTGGTGAGCTCGGCGCGTGCGCTCGGAGCACGCCCGGACGGCTCGCTCGGGCTGGCCAAGGTGCTCGAGCGCATGGGAGAGCCGGTCTTGCTCGAGAGTGTGCCGACCGGTCACCCCGAGTCCGAGTCCGAGTGGGCGGACACGAGCGGGCTCTTGTCGCGCATGAGCTATGCGTCGCTGCTTGGTGCGGGCCGGTTGCCCGGCGTCGAGCTGGATCTGGAGAAGGTGCTCTCGGCAAAGGGCGACGAGCTCGTCCCGAGGGCCAGCGCGCTCTTGCTCGGAGCTCCGGTTCGTGAACGCACCGTCGCAACCCTGAAGAACGCGGTCGCGGGGCTCGATGATCCCGAAGCGCGTCGCGCCATCGTTGTTGCTCTGCTCGTCGGGAGTCCGGAATACCAGCGTCAGTGAGGTCGAAAATGTCGAAGATGGGTCGTCGTTCTTTGCTGCTCTCGGCCTCGAGCTTGGGTCTTGCCGCACTCTGGCCCGGCGTGGCGCTCGCGGAGGCCCCGCCTGCGGCGAAGCGCCAGCGGGTCTTGGTCGTGGCTTTTCTGCGCGGTGGGCTCGATGGGCTGAGCCTCGGAGTCCCGCACGGCGATGCGGGTTATTACTCGGCGCGCCGAGGTATCGCCATCGCTGCGCCCGGAAAGACCGGCGGCGCCATCGATCTGGATGGGTACTTCGGGCTGCACCCGCGGCTCGCTCCGCTCGTGCCCGCCTACCGCGCCGGGGAGCTTGCGCTGGTGCATGCGGTCGGTTCGCCGCACGGGACTCGTTCACACTTCGAGGCGCAGGACTACGCCGAGACCGCGATGCCCGGCGCGCGTTCGGTCCGCGACGGTTGGCTCGGTCGCGCGCTCGTGAGCACCGGTCGCGCCCGGGCTCCGCTCGGAGTCGTTGCCTTGTCGAGCAAACGACCGCTCGCGCTGCGCGGCAATCTGGACGTCGTGAGCGCGAAGCGCATCGATCGTTTTGCGCTGCGTGCGCCGAAGAAACTGGACGAGCGCCTGACGCGCGGGTTCGAGGCGCTCTACGCCGACAATGACGACCCGGTCACGCGCGCCGGGCACAATGCCCTCGACGTCGCGCGCAGGCTTCGCGACATCGATCGCAGCGTCGACGCGAGCACCTACCCCCAAGGGGCGCGACCGCTCGCGGAGGTCGCGGCCTTGATCCGCGCGGATGTCGGGCTCGAGGTCGCGTGGATCGACGTTGGAGGCTGGGACACCCACCAAGGACAGGGCAACTCCGAGAGCGGGAGACTGCCGCGTTTGTTCGACGGGCTCGGCAAGGGTCTGGCTCAGTTCCGCGCCGATCTCGGGGAGCGGTTTGCAGACGTCGTGGTGCTCGTCATGACGGAGTTCGGTCGGACGGTGGCCGAGAATGGTACCGGGGGAACCGATCACGGTCACGGCTCGGCCATGCTCGTGATGGGCGGTCCGGTGCGCGGTGGCAAGGTGTACGGCAAGTGGCCTGGTCTTGCCGAAGGGTCGCGCCACGAAAAGCGCGACCTGGCGGTGACCACCGACTATCGCGACGTGTTGGCGGAGCTCTCGACAGGGCACCTTGGCGCACCGCACGCGGCGCTCGTCACGCCCGACTACACTCCTTCGCCCCTCGGGCTGCTGCGCTGAGCGGGGTTTCGTGGACGTAGTTTGCCGGGCTCGCAGTCCGGCGACTGCTTACCGTATACTCGCGCCCCCATGCGCCTTCGTGCCTCTGCTGTGTTGATTGTGGTCCTGTCTGCTCTCCTTGCTTGCAAGATGTTCAAGAAAGAAGAGCCCACCGACGCGGGCATGGAGCCGACCGTCGAACCTGCGCCGACTCCCACCGCCGCGGCGGAACCCGCTCCCAGCGCCGAACCGGCGAAAGACGACCCCGGGACCGCTCCCGGCACCACCAAACAGCCGACGGTGCAGCAGACCGACGCGGGGGCCAAGGCCACGGCGGACGCGAGCGCTCCGAGTGACGCGGGCGCCACGGCCGCGGACAGCGGCTCGTCCAAGGGCGCCAACTGCGCGGCGAAGTGTCAGGGCGTGATGCAGGCCTGTCTCACGCCGAGCGTGAAGGACGGCGGCTTTCCAAGCTTCGCCGATCCGACGAAGTGCCAGGCGGCGTTCGACGACTGCGTGAAGGCTTGCAAGTAGTCAGGCCCGTGTTGCCGTCGACGGTTGGGGTCGAAGCAACCGTGGGTTGGCAGACGGCGTTGGCGCTGGTGCGGGTGCGGTGCGCTGTCGAGCCCTGTCTGTTGACACCGCCGATCGCCGATCTGGCCCGCGCAGGCTGAAATCGCAGGGCAGGCCGTTGCCGAGGCGCAGCTGCGCCCAGTCGAACTTTCGCACTTCTGGGATGGCACGTGAGCTGCATGTAGGTGTGTGTGCGTAGAACGGGAATCACCACAGGAATTCAGGAGCCACGAACATGACTGCAGCACCGGTGATCGGCGGAGCCGTTTGGGAGGTCGATGAGGCCGCGCCCACTTGGGTCAAGAGCGAACCGCCACTTGCCAGCGACCTGGAGGCAACCCGGGTCTGGCGCGCCGAGCGGAGTGGTGTGCGGGCAACCGAGGCGGCGGACTTCGCCGAACCGCTCGCGTCGGAGGCCCAGACGCGCTTGCGCGTGGTGCCGGTGCTCGACTCCGTGCGCGAGTCCTTCCCCGAGCTTCCTGCGCGCAAAGCTCAGCTCGGACTGCCGTCGCTGGAGTCCACGCTGGTATTCCCTCTCGAGCGGCGCCTGCTACCGGCGAGCGCGCTCGGGCGGTGTATGGCCCCGCCCATCGAGGAGACGCCCCGAGCTGCCGTCTCCAGGCGGGCGCTGCTGGTGTCCGCAGTCGCGGCGGCATGTGTGACACTCACCGTCTTGTTTGCGGCGACGGCGCCGTTCCTGTTGTCTCCGTGAGCGCGGTCGCGCGCTTCGCGGTCAGAGTCCGACGTAGCCTGCGATGAAGTGAAAGTAGAGGCCACCGAGCGCCCACAGCGGCAACGTCACGAAGCTCGTGTGCCCGTGATCGATCTTCCAGTGGTTGTAGGTCCACAGACCGCGCTCGAAGAACAGGCTCATGCCGCGCCCGTAGGTGTATTCCGTCACGAAACCGACCAGCGCGAACGCGGCCATGATGCCGAGGTAGTGCAGGCTCACCCAGGCCGAGAGCGCGCCGGCCGCTAGGGCGATGGGCAAGCAGAAGACCGCGAACGCGGTCTTCGAGAAGCGTCCATGCCGGGCGCTGGTGAGTCGGCGGAGCGGCCAGGCCAGAGCGATGCCGAGCGTGAGGGCTGCGGCGCAGACCATCACCGGGCGATCGAGTGAGAGCGCCGGCTCCACGGAGCCGCGCAGCACACGCCGGGTCTCACAGAACAGCAGCGCGCCGACGGCCCAGGGCAGGAAGTTGATGGTGCTCGTGTAGCCGGACAGCACCGAATGATAACTGTAGGTCCAGATCGGCTCCCTGAAAAACCCGCGCCAGACCACGGATACGATCAGCTCCCCGACGATGCCCAGGAGGCCCGCCGCCACGAACAGGACGAGGTAGCGAGGACTGATGAAGAGGGCGAGGGACAGAAATGAAAGCGGGACCCAGCCCATGAGCACGTAGAACTTGGTCAGCGAGAACTGTTGGTCGGTGAGCCAGTCGCCACGCTTGAGCGCCAGCAACACCAGCACGAAGCTGTAGACGTTGGAGGCGGTTCCGAACAGCAAGAGCGGTCGGAACTTGGGGTCGAAGAGCAGCGCCAGCATCAGGGTCCTCGTGGGGCGGGCCGCCGCGCGAGGTAGTACTCGAACTCGCGGGCCGACGTCGCCTCTTCTTCGTCAGCGCGCACAAGCGCGGTCCGTCCGGCTGCGACGACGCTGTCGCGCCAGAGGTACAGGGTGGCCTCGGCAACGTCGTAACGCCGCGCGAGCACACCCGGGGGCACACCCCGCAGCATCTCGAGCACGATGCGAAGGCGCGCGGCACCCGTTGCATCTTCCGTTTCGAGCCCGAGCCGACGCTGCGCTGGCGCCGAGAGCCGAGCCAGAACCAGGGCCTGATGTTCAGTCGCGGCGCGCAAGCGCTCGAGCCAGCGGCCTCGGTAGGGTAGTCGTGGGGTGGGCCAGACCAGCAAGCGCGTGAACTGCCGGCTCTCGTCGCTGAATGCCGTGCGGCCGTGCAGCATGCGGTGGTTGTCGACCACGAGCAGCTCTCCAGCTCGAGGGTGCACCCGGAGCAGGCTCGTTCGCGCGATGAACGCCCTCAGGCCGAGGGCGATCGTGTCGTCGGCTCGCGGGCGGGGTGAGTGGGTGAACACCACCGACGCCCCGCGCAGCGACAGCGTGGGCCCGAGCACGTCGCCGAACACGAAAGGCAGGCGCCGCGGCACGTCGAACAGCTGCGCGAACAGCTCCGGTGCCTCGCGCTCGATATCGTCGAGCAGCGCATGGCTATCGAGCAGCAGCGTGTCGCCGCCTTCGACGGCGTGCACACAGAACATGAACTGGAGCTGAGGCGGCACACCCAACAGCAGCTGGCTATCGGTGTGCAGCGGTGTCTCGCCGGACGTCGACGCGAAAGAACGTCCCCAGGGCACGGCGGCGATGGGCTGGCGTTCGACCATCTCCGGCGTGTCGCCCAGGAAGAAAGCGGCCGCCTCCCACGGGTCGCCGGAGGACAGCTCGAACGCACGCGGGTCGGGTGTGCAGAGGGCGTAGCCGGAGCTGACGAGGGACTCCTGGAGTCGCGCGCGACTCGGCTGGTCGCCGAAAAACGGGAACGCGACCGTCATGAGCTGCGCGGAGCGTAGCCCCACTCGACCCGTTCATGCGTGGCATCCAGCAGCCAGCGCGGGAAGGGCATGAATTGCGCGAGCGGCGCTCCGGCGCGCACCCGCACCCGCCGACCCGGAGTGCTCAGGCGAAATACGGCAGGCAGCGCGTGGAACTGATCCGTGGCAACCACGCCGCGAAGCACCTCGAAGCCGCTGCCAGTGAAGCCCTCGACCAATGTCGACCAACCCGGCGCGGTGGACACGAGCGCCGGAGGTTTCACGAAAAAGAGCGGCTCGCCTGCCTGATGCGGCGTCACGTATTTGGTGAAGTACCAGATTGCGCCGCGATGGCGCTCCAGGGTTTCCGCGTCGAAGGCGGAGGCCCAGGCCGCGCGTGTCCGGTCGGCGAAGCCCTCGAGCGCGGAAGCATTCGGTTCCACGCGAGTGTTGTGTCCGTCGAACTTGGCCGTGAAGGCGACGGCGTTCTGGAAGATCAGCCGAGCGACCGGCGGGTTTCCGCGTTCGACGCCCGTCGCGGTCAAGAGGTCGACGCTCGTGCTCTGGACCAAACACTCCGGCCCCGCGGAGACACATCGGAGCTCGCCCTTCTCCCCTGGTTTGGGCTCACTCGTCTGCGCCCGCATGCGTTTGTACTTCTGGGTCGAACCCTTCTTCTTCTGCTCGAAGTACTTGGCATCGAAGAAATCCAGGTGGCCTCGACCCACGTCGAGCGCTTGGTCGAGCGCGACTACGCGCGGGCGCGCGCACGACACAAAGGGCATGAGCGTCGCGAGCTCGCCGTGAACGAGGAGTGGGAAGGGGTTGGCCTCGCTCGGGGTCAGCGACAGCACCAGCGGGACGAAGTTCTCGGTGTCGGTGAGCCAGCGCTCCTCCACGTCGAACAGCACGTTTCTGCGGTTGCCCGCGTGACCGATGCGCAGACAGAAGCCGGGTCTTGGTCGCACGAACAGGCCGGTGAAGAACCCGACGCGGGGGCCTCGGCCTTCGCGCCAGACGAGTCCCCGTTCCATGCGTTTCGGCCAGAGGCTGTGCTTGGGCAACAGCCCTTCGGCGACGAAGCGCGGCACACTGCCGCGCAGCAAACGCAGCAGGCGCTCCGGTGGGTTGCTCAGTCCGGGCCGGCCGAGGGACTTCGTCAGCCAGAGCTGCTCTCGCAAGAGCAGCTGAAAGCCGGCGCGATTTCCGTCGAGCAGGGGGCTGCACGCCTGCGCGGCCCGGAGCGGAATGGAGCCGTCCAGGGTTGCGCTCGGCCGCTCGAGCCGCACAGCTCCGTCCAGCGTATCGAGCACCTCGAAGACGCTCGGAGGCGCGCGCTCCACTGGACGCTCAGCTGCAGCCACCACCGCCGCCGCAGCCACCACCGCCGCCACAGCCGCCACCGCCGCCGCAGCTCGACGACGAACAACTCGACGATGAACAGCTGGAAGAACCGGAGGAGGATGCGACCCAGAAGCCAGCGCCCGTGGTGCTCGTGTCGATGTCTCCGGGTGACAGCAGGCGCTCGGTGGCCAACACTGGCTGCAGCGCTGCGAAGGCGGGTACGGCAGCCAGCGCCGCGCCACCCGCGACGGCGACTGCAATGCCCACATCTGCCGGGTTGAACCGCCGGCCGCCCGTCACGTCTGCGCGCAGCGACAACGTGGCGTCATCGAGCCAGGACAAATACGGTCTTGCCAGCGTGCTCCGCTTGCGTCCGACGAAGGCCAGCACGAGGCCGATGCCGCCCACGATGATCATGGCGGTGAACAGGTTGGAGAAGGGACGATCGATCTCCATCAGCCAGAGCACGCGGATTGCGCCCACGATCTCGACGAACGCGAGCGGCACGAGCATCACCAGGACGTACATGGCGATGCGGCCGGCGTTACGGATCAGCCCGCCCCGTGCCAGGAGCGTCTTCAGCTCACTCTCCTGGGTGGTGGCGACGGCCGTGGCCGTGGCGGTGATCGTCGCTGCAGTCGGCTGGCTGCCTGCGGTGCGCAGCGATTGTTTGAAGGAGCTGAGCAGCGGCGTGGTCGGGGTGATCGAGTCGTTCAACACGTACGCCGTCTGCTGTGCACCCGAGGCGTCGACGACCGGCGCGCTCGGTGTCAGCCAGCCTTCACCGATGGCCTGGGCCACGAGCAAGTTGGCGACGCCCGGCACTCCACGCTTCAAATAAGCCACCGCAAACAGCTCGTCGCCCTGGGGGATGAAACCTTTGGCCAGACCGCGCACCGTCGGTTCCGGTGCCGGCATTGCACCGGCCATGCGGTACGGCGCACCGGCGGCCTGCGCCCACATGATTGGCGACGCCTTTGGTGTTGCCAGCGGTGGGGCCGCGTCGAGCAAGATGCGCGCGGCCAGAAAGCGCACGACCAGTGCGCCGACGGCGACCAGCAGCGAGAACACCAGGAAAAAATCGAGGAAGGGCCCGCCGGGTTGGATGTCGAACGGGTAGAAATCGAACAACTCGTGCATTGCTCAGCTCTCCATCTGATCGACTTCTCGAATCATGTGATCGAGGAGTTTTTGCAGGGCATCGTGGGCGGCATCCGGGTCTTTGCGCACGCTCGAGAGCGGCGCCGTGTCGACGTCGTACACCGCGGCCGCCTTCTCGAGCAGCGTTGGCAGGGTGTCGTCCTTGGCCGGCGACTTGCGCAACGACAGGAGGGCGTGTAGCGGACCGCGGAGCTGCTTGACCTTGCGCTCGACGGCGCCGGCGAGCTGAGGGCCGGCGCCGAGTCCATCGACGACGGCGCGGCGCAAGCGGATCTGCGATTCTCGGAGCTCTTGCTCGATGCGCAGTCGCCGGTGCTGGTCCGAAATTTCGAGCGCCGCGAAGGGGTCCTTGCCGGAGAGGACGACGTGGCAACTCTTGATGTCGTCGTAGAAGAGCGGGAAGACGTCGGCGGCGCGCGGGATCTCGTCGGCGCCGAGGATCACCGCTTCGAAGCGGAACGCCGAGCGCGCGACGGTGAGGGTGTTGGCGACGGACAGCAGGGCCTCGCGGCTCGGATCCGCGAGCACCAGGATCAGATCGACGTCGCTCACTCCCGGGCGAAATCCGCCCCGGACCGCGCTGCCGAAGACCAGCAGCGCCGCGAGGTTGTCGCCGAGCTGGCTCTTCAGGGTGCTGGCCAGATCGCCGAGCCGGTCGCGCACCGTCTCCGGTAAGTCGGAGGCGAGCTTTGGTGTCTGCTTCGGAGTGTCGGTCATGGTCGCGGCCTGGTCCTTTCGATTGTGCGTACGCGGGAACGGGAGCCTGGCGCTTTCAGCGCCAAGAGCCGGCTGCCGTCGTGGAGGGTCTCTTGTCCGACGAAGGGCGCGCGTCGCGGCTCGACGGCGCAGGTAGTCGGGTTGCGCGTGAAACGCGAGCGCAAGATCAAACAGTCGCGGCGCGCGTCATCCGCCAGCGAGCGTATTTGCACGGCGCGCTCCGCGATGGCCCAGGCATCGGCGATCGCAGCCAGGCGCGGCTGACGCGGAGTTGCATCGACGACCGCGCGGCCGATGACCTCCAGCTCGGGTTTGTGGCGCGCGAGAAACCCGAGGATCGGCAGGGCTTCGTCCACACGCTTGCGTTTCAGGATCTCGCGCGAACGGCGCAGCGGTTCGGCGCCGAAGTGGGCCTCGTCTGCGGCGTTTGGTGCACGCACGTCCGTCAGCGCGCACGTAATGCGATTCTGCGCGGCCACCAGCTCGGCACGCATCGGCTCCGATGGAAGCACGAGCGGGGTGGGCTCGACTTTGTGTTGCGCCTTCGGCGCCGCGCCTCGCTGAATGTTGCGACAGCGCTCGGTCTCGCCCGTGAGCTCGGTGAACTCGGGAAACAGAGCGTCGCGCTCCAGGAGCATCGGCACGGCGCCGGTCCGGTTGAGGACCCGTTCGAGCAGCAAGAACACCGGCTCGGGTACCGCGTGGGCGTGGTCGTCGAAGTAGAATCCGTGCTCCGAGACGCCCCCGGCCAGGTGGATCATGCCGACCTGCTCCAGTGGGAAGCGTTCGGCCGCCTGCCACGGCTCTTCACCCGAGTTCACGGCGTTGGCGTACAGGTTGCCAACGTCGAGCAGAAGTGGGCAGCCGGTGGCCGCGGCGACCTCGCTGTAGAAATCACCCTCGCTCATTTCGTGGTCGGGCCACGCGAACGACCACGCCACGTTTTCGAGCAGGAAAGGCACGTCCGGCAGGTAACGCCGGGCGCGGGCGACGTTGCCGGCAACGACGCTCACGGCGGTGCGTGTGTAGGGGAGCGCGGTCAGGTGACCGATCTCGCGGCCACCGCTGCGCACGAACGCGATGTGTTCGCTGATCACGGGCGCGCCGAGCTCCCGAGCGAGGGCGCCCAGGGCGCGGGCACGCTCCGGTTCGATGCCTTCGGCCGCCCCGAGCGAGAGCTTCACTCCGTGAGGCACGACCGGCCAGAGCTCGGTCAGCGCACGAGCCTCGCGCCGTGTGGCCGGCTGCACGAAGCAGCTCTCGGCGACGACCTCCACGAAGTCGACAGAGCTCGGCCGCCGCAGGAGATCCGCGGCCAGCTCGGCTCGAAATGCCAATCCGACACCACCCGTCCCCGACATGCGCGCCGGGACGCTAGCCTGCGCCGCCTTTTGCTGCAACGCGGTCGACCGAGGGCGGACACTCGCTGTGCTCAATACGCCCGGGTACGCGGTCAATGCCAACGTCGTCAAGGACAGTATCACCGGTCTCGAGTGGCCGACTCCCGAGCAAGGCCTCTGGACGTCGACGCCCCGGCGCTCGGACCCGACGAAGTCACTGCTCGTCGACTTCGCAAGCGGCACGGAGTCCTTCGACACGGCCAGCGTTCCCCACCGTGCACGCTGCGTGCGCGGCCTGCCATGAACCGCACGCTGGTCAGGGGATGAGCGTCGGACAGGAAGCGGAGCACTTGGTCTGCAGGCAGCTCGAGAGCGGGAGGAACAGCGTCGGGCTGATGCAGGCCTGACACGCGGAGAGCACACAGGCGGTCGCGCTCACTCCGATGCAGTTGTCCAGGTAGCAGCGGAGTGTCTGGGCGCAGAGCGCGTCGGCGAGGCACGCGTTCGTCTGTGTGCAACATTGCTGGCGCCCGCAGGTGTCGCACGTGGGGTCTCCCGTCGTGACCTGGGGTGCCATGCAATCCTTGCCGTGCAGCGTCGTCGAGCAGACGTAGCTGCCGACATCGGTGCCAGCGTCGACTGCTCCCCCGGTTCCGCCCAGCGCTGCCGTTCCGCCCTGGCCGCCGCTGCCGCTCTGGCCGCTGCTGCCGCCCAGGTTGCCGGTGCCGCCGCTGCCGCCGGTCGCGCCGGTCCCCGCATCGCTGCCGCCGGTCCCCTGGTCGCTTCCGAACTCGCTTCCACCGCAGGCCACGAGAAGAAGGAAAGAGAGGGCCCAGCCCAGCCGAAAAAAACCACCCATCGCGTTGGATTGTTCGACGAAGTGACCCGCACTGCAAGCCGGACGGAGCCCTGGCCTAGGGCGGCGGCGAATCCAGAGCAAGCGGCGACCGGGTGCGAGATCGGGTTAGGGTCCGAGCATGGCGGAGCCCGTGGACACGCTGGTCGTCGGCGCGAGTGCGGCGGGCCTCTCGACCGCTTGTTGCCTCGCCAAGGCGGGCGTCGAGCACGTGATCCTGGAGAAGGAGGCCGAGGTCGCGACGGCGTGGCGCAATCACTACGAGCGGCTCCACCTGCACACGACCAAGTCGCTCTCGCAGTTGCCGTATCGGAAGTGGGGCGCAGACATCGAGACTTATCCAGCCCGTGACGCCGTCGTGAAATACCTGGAGGGATACGCCGAGCGCTTTGATCTCTTTCCGCGCTTTGGTCAGGAGGTCCGGCGCATCGAGCAGCGCGACGGAATGTGGCTCACGCAGTCGACGGGTGGCGAGTACTTGTCGAAGAACGTCGTCATCGCCACGGGCTACACCCGGGTGCCGTTCATCCCGTCATGGCCGGGACAGGACGACTACGGCGGGGAGCTCCTGCACAGCTCGAAGTACAAGAACGGAGATGCCTGGAAGGGCGAGCGTGTGCTGGTGGTCGGTTTCGGGAACTCCGCCTGCGAAATCGCCATCGACCTCCACGAGCGAGGGGCCAGGCCAACACTGTCGGTCCGCGGGGGGGTCAACATCATTCCCCGCGACCTGTTCGGCATACCGATCCTGGGGGTCGGAATCAGCCTGAGCTTTCTCTCTCCCGAGACCGCCGATTTGATGGCGTGGCCCTTGATCCGCGCGACGATCGGCGATGTTCGCAAGCTGGGCCTGAAGAAGCTGCCGTACGGGCCCAATGTGCAGATCCAGCGCCACGGGCGCATCCCGCTGCTGGACATCGGCACCGTGGCACTGATCAAGAAAGGTGAGATCGAGGTGCGCCCGAACATCCAGCGTTTCACCCGCACGGGCGTCGTGTTCGAAGGGGGGCGCGAGGAGGCCTTCGCGGCGGTCGTGCTGGGCACGGGCTATCGGCCCGCCCTGAGCGACTTTCTCGCGGCGGCGGACCAGATCTGTTCGCCGGACGGCGTTCCGACGAAGAGCGGTGCCGAGACCCTGCCCGGTCTGTACTTCTGCGGGTTCTACGTCTCGCCGACGGGCATGCTCCGGGAGATCGCGCTCGAGGCTAGACGCATCGCCCTCGCGATCGCGGAGTCTACGGCGCGTGCTCGCTCGCTCGCGGACGGCTGAGCGCCGTGAGCACATTGCAACCGTCGGGCAGCGGTTCGGTTGGATCCCAGGCGGAGACGTGACCCGCTCGTTCGACCAGCGGCACGTTGGCAGCGATTTCGGCCGGGGAGCGGCCGGTCCAGTCTTGGGGCAGGGCGCCGAAGCACAGCGCGGTCAGCCCGCGATCGTCCTCCAGGCCGACGACGGCGTCGTCGAACAACGCCGCCGCGGCGAAGGTGGGAGCCGCGACGCGAGAGGTGCTGACGGCTACGTCCACGAGCTTGCCCTGCTCGAGCTTGCCAGCGAAATCGGCGTCGAACACCCGCACGATGGTGCGGAGCTTCGGTGAGAGCCGGCGCGCTCCGAGCGCGATGCCGAGGTTGGCGGCGTCGTCGCCGGTGGTGGCTATGATCGCAACGGCGGTCTCGACCTGGGCGGCCGAGAGCGTCGACTCGATGCGTGCGTCCCCGGTCACGAAGGGCGCGCGTCCTGCGAGAGCGCTGGCGAACTCCCCTTCGGAGTCCAGATCGATCGCCACGACGTTCACCCCCAGGCGACCGAGCTCTCCCCAGGTGCGGTATCCGACGTTCCCGAGTCCGACGACGATCACGTGGCCGCCTCGTGGCATGGGGGGGCGCCCGAGCTCGGCGCGCAGTTGCTCACTCACGACGAAGCTGGTCGCGAACGAATAGAGCACTGCCATCGTCACCGAGCCGAGCAGCATGAACAACGAGGCATAGACCATCATCGCCGGGCCCGACGTGCGCGGCGTGATGTCGCCGTAACCGGTGGTCGTGATGGTGGTGATGGTGAAGTAGAACGCCTCGGCCAAGCTGATGGGCGGCTCGACACCGAATCGGAACACCAGCACGCTACAAAGCGCGAGCGCGACCAGCACCCAGAACACACTCCGCAGCGCGCGGGGTGAGTTGTTCCATGCGGTCCGAAACGTGGCGACGACGCCCGTGCTGGTTCGAGCTCGAGCGGTGACGGCGGCGAGCTCCGCCTGCCCAGGCAGCGAGGCATACGCGGAACGCTCGCCAATCAGCGTGACGCGCTCGCCGGCCTCGAGCTTTATGCCACAGCTCGCGAGCACACTCACGCCGTAGCGCTGCCTCAGCTCGTCGCGCGTGAGGTCGACGAGGGGCGACCTGGCATCGAGCGCGAGCTCCCCGACGAGGACCTCGTCTTCGCCCAGGGTGATGGCCGCCGTGAGCTGACGGCCCAGGGCAGCAAACGCGAGCACGGGCGCGGACAGCGCCGAAACGCCGACTGCCCGGGTGTGCCCCAGGCTGTCTTCGAGGGAACGGGCGAGGTCGCGGTCGAAGACCCGCACGCCGAGTCGCAGATCGGGTCGCAGTCGGCGAGCATCGAGCGCAATCTCGAGATTGGCGAGATCGCCGTCGGTCACCGCCAAGAGCGCCTGCGCGTCCGCGACGCCGGCTCGGTTCAGCTCCGCTTCATCGCGTGCGTCGCCGGTCAGGACTTCACCGCCGGACTCGACGATGGCGCGCGCTCGATCAGCCCGCACCTCGAGTCCCAGTGTCTTGACCTTGACACCCAGACGCAGCAACAAGCGCGTCACACGGTAACCGACGTGGCCCAGCCCGCAGACCACGACATGTTTGTCACCGACGCTCATGCTCGGGAGACTATGCCGACCTGGCGCGGCGTCCGAGACCCACCTATGCTCACCGGCGTGCGAGGCGTATTGGCCGCAGTTCTGGCCCTCGGAGCCGCATCGTGTACGGGTGATCCGGTCGGAGAATCCGCGAGCGACGCGGCGGCAGGCTCGGGGGGAGACGACGGCGGCGTGGACGCCGCGCTGGACGCGACCGGAGATGGGGCGGGCGCCGGCGGCGTTCAGGTGCTCGCGGCCGGCAGGGATTGCCCAGCGGATCTGCGAGTGGTTGGCGGTACCATCACCTGGGTCGATCAAGGTTCACTGCAGAGCTCGGGAAAGAATGGTGTGGTGGCCACGATGCCGGCGGCGGGCTGCGGCGACGACGCAGGTAGCTGCATCGTAGTGCTCGCGACCGATCAGAGCTCACCTTCGGCAGTCGAGGTCGATCCCGCGACGAACGACGTCTTTTTCGCGACGGCCGGCGACGGCTCGATCTGGCGGCTCCCGGCCGCCTCCACCACCCCGGAGAACTTCGCGAGCTTGCAGGTCTTGCCGCGCGCGCTCGCCCTCGACGAGACGTCGCTCTACTGGGTGAACGCCGGCACGTATGGCGGGGGCGATGGCCAGGTTCGACGGCGTTATCTCGATGGTGGCACGGTCGGTGGTATCGCGATCTTGGACGCCCTCGAGTCTCCGGTGTCGGTCGAGTTGCTCGCGATGAAGGTCTTCGTCTCGATCAGCGGCTCCGGTGACACCGCGGGGCAAATCTACGCCAGTGACATCACCGGCGCCGGCGCTGCGATCGTCGCCAGCTCCCAGAGTCTCCCGCGGGGGCTCGCGATCGACGCGACACACGTGTACTGGACCAACTCCGGGGACGGCACCATCATGCGTGCGCTGCACGACGGGAGCGAGCCGACTCAGCTGCTCTCCGGCCGAGCGACACCCAGCGACATCGCGGTGGACACAAAGGGGATCTACTGGGTCGAGGCTGGGACTCCGAACGAGTTCTCCGACGGCGCCGTGATGGCGGCACGGCTCGACGGCTCGAACGTCGTGACGCTGGCGGCAGGGCAGCGCGACCCCCGCAAGCTCGCCCAAGACTCCAGCTTCGTGTACTTCCTCAATCGCGGCACCCAAGGGGTCAAGCAGTGTACTCAGCACGACGGCAGCGTGGGGCGCGTGCAGAAGCCGTGGTGACGCTTCGCGCCGGAGCGCGAGGCCGGCGTGTGCTACAAGTGCGAGATGAAGCCTGTTCTCGTGGTCTGTGGCCATGGCCCCGGGATCTCCGACGCCGTGGCACGGCGGTTTGGTCGAGAGGGGCATCCGGTGGCGCTCGTTGCGCGCAACGCCGGGCGCCTCGCCGCAGCGGTGGAGGCGCTGGGCGAAGTCGGAGTGACCGCCAAGGCTTTTCCATGCAACCTCGGTGACCCCGATGCGGTGCGTCAGCTCATCAGTGATGTGCGCGCCGCCGTCGGTCCAATTGGCATCTTGCATTGGAACGCCTACGGCGGGGGCGCCGGCGATCTGACCACCGCCAAGACCGAGGAGCTCCGCGCCGTGCTCGACGTGAGTGCCCACGGTTTCCTCGCCGCGGTGCAGGAGGTGCTGCCCGATCTTCGCAGCAACAAGGGTGCGATCTTGGTTACCGGCGGCGGGTTTGCGTTCTTCGATCCGAAGATCGATGCGATGGCGACCGAATGGAATGCGATGGGGCTCGCACTCGCAAAGGCAGCGCAGCACAAGCTGGTCGGACTCTTGAGTCAGAAGCTGGCTCCGGACGGCGTCTACGTCGGCGAGGTCGTCGTCATCGGCTCCGTGAAAGGCACTGCCTTCGACTCCGGGCAGGCCACGCTCGAGCCGGCCGCCATCGCCGACCGGTTCTGGGAGCTTGCCGAGAGCCGCAGCGAGACGAGCGTGAATTTCCCCTGAAGCGCGAGGTTTGCCCCGGACGTCCCAGCAGGGCGGGAACGTGAGGCACGCCGCTAACTGCCGCCTTTGCCCGAACCCCCTGACGACGCAGCGCGCCAAGCCTTGACTCCCGGGCCGGCATGGGTGACCGAAAGGACCCTTTAGGCCCCGAACCGTCCGAAGTTAGATGCCGAAGCACCCGCCCATCGTTCGCAAACCCGTCAGCGCGGACAGCCCGCCGCTGGATTTGGCGCGTTTGCTCGGCGGTCGGCACTTCGTCGTGGTGGGGGGTACCGGGTTCTTGGGCAAGGTCTGGTGGACCTTCTTGCTCTACCACTACCCCGAGGTCGAGCGAATCCACCTCGTGGTTCGACCGCGCGGCAATCAGACTGCCGAGCAGCGCTTCTGGAAGGATGTGGTCGGCAGCGAGCTGATGGCGCCGCTCCGCGAGCGCTTCGGAGCCAACTTCGAGGCGTTCATGCGCGAGAAGGTCGTGCCCGTCGCCGGAGACGTGGTGCAGCCCTTCTGCGGGCTCGACGCCAGCCTGCGAGACGAGCTCCGCGGGTCGGTGGACTGTGTCATCAACGCATCGGGCGTCGTGGATTTCGATCCCCCGCTCGACGAAGCGCTCCAAGTGAATGCGTTCGGCGTGCAGAACCTGGTGGCGCTGTCCAGGGACCTCGGCGAGGTGCCCTTCCTGCACACCAGCACGTGTTTCGTGGCCGGTTCCCGCACCGGCTTCATCGAAGAGATCGACCCACGCGAACACCCGTTCCCGCGGGCCGGCGAGCTCGAGCGGGCGCACTGGGATCCGGATCGCGAGATCGCGGAGTGCCTCGACGTCGTCGAGCAGGCGCGGCACCGCGCGAGTGACGCCTTCCGTCAGAGTCATTTCCTGGACGACGCAAAGAAGAACCTCGAAGCCCGCGGGGAGCCCGCCCGGGGCAGCCCGCTCGAGCACGAGGTCGAGCGCGTGAAGCGCAAGTTCATCGAAGCGCGCCTGGCCGAAATGGGCATGGAACGCGCCAAATTTTGGGGTTTTCCCAACACCTATACCTACACCAAGGCCATCGGTGAGCAGATCGTCGCTGGCTCCGGGCTGCCTCACACCATCGTCCGCCCCGCCATTGTCGAGAGCACCGTGCGGTTCCCGTTCCCGAGCTGGAACGAGGGCATCAACACCAGCGCGCCGCTGATCTACTCGCTGCGCGAGGGACAGACGCAGATCCCGGGTGGCGACAACTACCTGGACATCATCCCCTGCGACATGGTCGCCGGCGGCATGACGCTTGCCCTCGCGGAGTTGCTCGATGGCAGCCATCACGCCGTCTACCAGCTGGGCTCGAGTGACTCGAACCCTTGCACGATGCGCCGCTGTTTCGAGCTCTCGGGTTTGTACAAACGCACCTACTGGCGCAAGACAGGGCGTGGCGGGCCCGTCATCAGCGCACTGCAATCCCATTTCGAGGGCGCGCTGCTCGGAGAGAAACAATTCGAAGCCTACGGGCCGCTCAAGATCGCCGACGGTGTGGGGGTCGCGGCTCGGTTGCTGAGGAAGGCCGCCATCGGTCCCGCCGCACCGCTGCTCAAGCCCACCGCGAAGGCACTGGAGAGCTTTGCCGACGGCCAGCGCAAGGTGGGTGAAGTGCTCACTGCGTTCGTGCCGTTCACGGCGGTCTACGACTACGTGTTTCGTTGTGACAACACCCGCGCCGCCTACGCCCGCCTCTCGCCGGCGGATCGCGAGAAGATCTTCTGGGAGCCGGAGAGCATCGACTGGCGGCAGTGGTTCCTCGATGTCCACATTCCGGGCCTTGAAAAGTGGGTATTTCCCCAGATCGACGAGCGGATCCGGCGGCCGCGGCGCGCGCCGGTTGCCCACGCGACGCTCACCAACCTGCTCGACGACATGTCGGATCGTTTTGATCTGTCGGTGGCGCTGCAGCGCACGGAGGCCACCGGGCTGTCGCGCATCAGCTTCCGCGAGTGGCAGGCGCGGGCCCTCGCCACGGCGGCCCGGCTGCGTCAGGCCGGAGTGGCCCCGGGCGAACGTGTGCTGCTCGCTGGAGCCAATCATCCGGCGTGGCCCATCGCCTTCTTCGGCATCCTGTACAGCGGCGCCACGGTCGTTCCCGTCGACTCCGGCATCGAGGCGGATGTCGTCGCGAATCTCGCCAACGCCTCCGGGGCGAGGGTCTTTCTCGCGGACCAGACGGTGACCGGGCGGGTCCGACCCGTGCTGCCGGCAGATGGCCCGGCGCTATCCTGGTTGGACCTCTGGCAGGCGACTGAGGACGGCGCTCCGCTCTCGGATCCCAGCGAGCCGGCTGTCGATGACGTCGCGGCGCTGATCTACACGAGCGGGACGACCGGGGTGCCGAAGGGAGTGATGCTCTCGCACGGGAACCTGACGGCCCTGGTGGCGTCGCTCGCGCCGCTGTTCCCGCTCGGCAAGGGAGATCGCGTGCTGAGTGTGTTGCCGCTGCATCACACCTTCGAGCTCACCTGCGGCATGCTCCTCCCGCTCTCGCGCGGGTCGCGGATCGTGTATCTGGACGAGCTCACGGGCGAGCGTCTGGAGCTGGGTCTGAAGAGTGGGCGCATCACCGCGATGATCGGTGTGCCAGCGCTGTGGGAGATGCTCGAACGGCGCGTGAGCGCCAAGGTCGCCGAGCGCGGGCGTTTTGCCTCGCAGGTCTTCGACTTTGCCGTCGAGCTCAATCGGTCACTGGGCAAGTCTCTGGGCATCGACGCGGGCAAGCTGCTGTTTGGGCCCGTGCACGAGGGGCTGGGCGGGCATCTGCGTTATCTGGTGAGTGGCGGCGCTGCGCTGCCCGAAAAGACACACCACCTGTTCGCGGGGCTCGGTCTGCACCTGGCCGAAGGGTACGGCCTGACCGAGGCTTCCCCGGTGCTCACGGTGGCGTCCGGGGGGCCGAAGTCGCGGTCGGGGCACGTCGGCAAGGCCATCCCGGGCGTCGACATCCGGATCGCGGCGCCGAACGCCGAGGGGGTCGGCGAGGTGCTCGCCCGCGGTCCCAACGTGATGCTCGGTTACTCCGACGACGAAGAGAGCACACGGCGCACCATCGACGCCGAGGGTTGGCTGCACACCGGCGACCTCGGCAAGGTCGACAAACGCGGGCAGCTCGTGATCGTCGGGCGCGCGAAGGACGTCATCGTCGCGGCGAACGGCGAGAACGTGTACCCGGACGACGTCGAAGCACGCCTCGGCGCCATCGAGCACATCGCCGAGCTCGCCATCGTGGGGATCGATGACCCCCGAGGCGGAGAGCGTGTTGCGTGTGTCGCCGTGCCGGCTGACGACGACAGCCTGTCGCGCGTCGAGCGCAAAGAGCGCGCGAGGAAATCCTTGGAGCGGGCGCTCTCGGCGCTGCCGCCGTCTCAGCGGCCTGCAGTCGTCACGCTGCTCGAGACGAAGCTGCCGCGGACCACGACACGCAAGGTCAAGCGCAACGAGGTCCGGCGCGTGATTGAGCGAGTGGGTCCACTCAGCGAGCGGCCGCCGCGCATGACCGGTGCGAGCCACCTGGATGGCCCCGCGCAGAGTGTGCGCGCTGCGGTAGCGGTCATCACGCGCAAAGATCCGAACGAGCTGGAGCCGAGCCTGGGCCTGCGCGCCGATCTCGGCTTCGACTCCCTGATGTTGCTCGAGCTGTTGGTCGCGCTCGAGGCGCAGCTCGGCGGCTCCGTCGATGCCGAGCGGCTCAACGCCTGTGTCACCATCGGCGACGCCGAGGCGCTCGTGCGCGAGACCCGGCTGGGGCGCCATGTGTCGCGCACGCGGGCCATCGAGACGCTGGAGGACGAACCGCTCGAGTTGCCGCCGGCGCTGCGCGAGGCGGCGATGCACTGGCTGGGGCGAGCGCAGATGGGGTTCTACGATCGCTTCTTGCAGACACGGGTCGCGGGTCGCGCGTTCATTCCCCACAACCGCAACGTGCTCGTCGCGGCGAACCACGCCAGCCACCTCGACATGGGGCTCGCGAAGTACGCGCTGGGCAGCTATGGCGAGGGGCTCGTATCTCTCGCGGCGCAGGACTATTTCTTCGAGGGCAACCGCTGGCGCAAGGCCTACTTCGAGAACCTGACCAACCTGGTGCCGATGTCCCGCAGCGGTTCGCTGCGACAGAGCCTGCGCCAGGCCGCCGAGCTGCTCGAACAAGGCAAGACGGTTCTGATCTTCCCCGAGGGCACCCGCAGCTCCGACGGCGACGTGAAGGAGTTCAAGAGCGCAGTTGGATATCTGGCCTTGCAGAACCGCGTGGACATCCTGCCGCTCTATCTTGGCGGCACGTTCAACGCGCTGCCCAAGGGTGCCACCGTGCTCCGACGTCGCGACGTGGTTGCCCGCATCGGGCCGCCGCTCGAGGTGAAAGAGCTCGAGCGGCTGACCGCGGGCATGAACGCAAGTGAGGCGTCGCGGGTCGTCGCGGAGCTGACACGGCGAGCGGTCGTGGCCCTGTCGCGCGGAGAGATCCTGGATATTTCTCGGCTAGAATCCCTGGACGCTGCGGCTCTCGGCCCCGTCGACGACTCCCTGGCACCGGTCTTCGGCGAGCTCCGCCAACGTTTCGTCCCGAACGCAGTCGAGGAGCCGGTGAGCTTCTACTTCTCCCTGGGCGAGAGCGAACGCTGGACGTTGCGCATCGAGCCCGACCGCTGCGAGGTCACCGTGGGCAAGGCCGTCGAGAGCGCCGACTGTGTGCTCAAGACCACCCCCGGCATGTTCCGCCGCATCGTGCGCGAGGCGTACACACCGAGTCCGCAGGAGTTCATCTCGGGCGCGGTGAAGAGCAACAACATCGAGCTATTGATGGTGTTCCAGCGGGCGTTTCAGCTGGAGAACACCAGCGACAAACTCTCGAGTGTGCTCACGCTGTCGGCCGGCGGGGACGTATGAGCGAACACGGGAACGGCGGCCGTCGCTCGAACGGCAACGGCAAACGCTCGACACCACCGAGCGCGCGTCCGGTGGAGCAGGAGCCGCGCAAGTACTGGGTAGGCGGGGCGACCGGTTTTCTGGGCGCACATCTGGTGCGCCTGCTCGTTGCGCGTGGACACCAGGTCGTGGCGGTGTCACGCGGCGGCGGAGACGTCGATGGGCTGCCCGTGCTCGCGCTGGACGTGAGTGATGCTGATGCGGTGGCGGAGAGCGCCCGCGGCGCGGATGGCGCCTTCGTTGCGACGGGCAAGGTGTCACGGGATCCCGCCGATGCCGAAGCGATGCACCTGGCCAACGTCGTGGCGACCCGCCAGGTGCTGGCGGGGCTCGAGCGCGCGGGCGTGCGTCGTGTCGTCTACGCCAGCACCAGCGGCACCATCGCGGTCAGCGAGGACGCCGAGGAAATCGCGGACGAAGAGGCCTCCGCGCCGATGGAGCTGATCGCGACCTGGCCCTACTACCGCAGCAAGTCCTACGCGGAAAAGGCGGCCCTCGAGGCGAATCACCCCCCGACCTTCGACGTGGTGGTGGTCAACCCCAGCCTGCTGCTCGGGCCGGGCGATCTGCGCGAGTCGTCCACTGGAGACGTGCGGCGGTTCCTGGAGCGGGCCGTCCCCGCCGTCCCCGCCGGAGGGCTCGCCTTCGTGGATGCGCGCGATGCAGCGCTCGGCATGTTGCTCGCGTTCGAGCACGGGCGGGCAGGCGAGCGTTATCTCTTGAACGCGCAGAACCTCACCTTGGCGGCGTTCTTCCAGCGCCTCTCGCGCCTGACCGGTGTGCCGGCGCCGCGCCTGAAGCTGCCGGCGTCGCGCCCTCTGGCCCTCGGCATGTCTCGTTTGTTCTCCCGCGCGGTGCGCGCCATCGGCGGTGAGCCGCCGGTGGACGACGTGAGCGTCGAGATGGCGCAGTACTTCTGGTACTGCAGCAGCGAGAAGGCGGAGCGGGAGCTCGGTTGGGTCGCTCGTGATCCCGGCGAGACGCTCCGAGACACCGTGGAAGATCTGGTGGCGCGCGGCGTCGCGTCGCCCCGCGGGGCCTGGGCCTCGCACTCGCACTGACCCCGATGTCGAGCAAAGGGCGTCCGTACCGCACCCTCGAGATTGACGGCTTCGAGGTGCTGATTGGACGCGGCGAGCACGAGAACGACGAGCTGACGTTCCGTGTCGCGGAGCCCCACGACCTGTGGCTTCACGTCGGCGGCGGCACTCCGGGCAGTCACGTCGTGATTCGCAACCCCGAACGCGTCGAGGTGCCTCGGGAGGTCTTGCTGCGCGCCGCAGCCTTTGCTGCCTGGTTCTCCAAGGCGCGCAGCAGAAGCCGGGTCGAGGTGCACGTCTGCCGCGTGGCTGACGTCTCGAAACCGCGAGGTGCCCCTGCCGGCATGGTGCAGATTGCTAGGGAGAAACGCCTGAAGGTGGCGCCAGAGAAACCCGAATCCGACGTCTGAGGCCGCTGCGGACATGGGCGCATATCGCCGGGTCCGAGGCCGCGCTACTCTGATCGTTCCGAGAACCCGCAGGAACCGAGGAACAGTTCATGAGTCGATTGGGCGTTTGGGCTGGGCTGATGGCGGTCTTCTTCTTGGTCGGCTGCGGAGGTGAGGACGGGGGGGGCGGCGGCCTGCTGAAGCCCGACGCCGGCGCGGACGGCAACACCGACGACGCTTCCGACGCGGGGACGAATGATGCGTCGGACGACGGCTCGGTCTCCGATGCACCGGACGACGGCAGCACCTCGGATGGCGGCGCCGACACCGGTCCAGGCGACAGCGGCTGCGTGGACACGGCGGCCGCGTGTGCGCTCGCCGACGAGCAGCGCGCCTCGGACAAGCTGAACGGGTTGCTCGGTGATCCCGTCGGCCTGAAACAGTTCCTGACCGCCGTGCCCAAAGGCGGAGATCTTCACAACCACATGTCCGGCGCGGTGTACGCCGAGACCTACATGAGTTGGGCCAAGACCGAAGGGGGTTACTGCATCACGAACAGCACGCTCTCGCTCTCGACCTCGTGCAACAACACGTCCACGACGTCGCCAGTGCCAACGGCCGCTGACGCCCTGTTCTTGCAGGTGGTCAGGGCCTGGTCGATGCAGGACTTCGTGGCGGGGGCCGAGACCGGGCACGATCACTTCTTCGCGACCTTTGGAAAGTTCGGCGCCATCTCCGGAGCGGCGCACCACGCCAAGGGGCTGGCGGACGTGAAGCAGCGCGCGGATAGCGAGAACGCGGTCTACATCGAGCCGATGTTGTACTCGAACTCGACCGCGGGAAATCTCGGTAGCTCGGTCTGGACCGGGGGCACACTGACGACGGCGGACCTGCCGGCCTTCCACGCGGCGTTGCTCGCGAGCAGCGGTTTTGCCGGGGCGAAGTCCGCCGTCATCAACGACATTCAGAACACCGAGTCCGGTGCCGACCAGCTGCTCGGCTGCAAGGGTTCGAACCCCGCGAGCGCGTGCCGCGTGGGCTCGCGGTACATGGTGTACATCTCCCGGAGCGGCAGCGGTCCGGCGGTGTTCGCCCAGATGGTCGCGGCCTTCGAGGCCGCGAAGACCGAGCCGCGCCTGGTGGCGTTGAACCTGGTCGGACCGGAGGACGGTTCCAGTGCCCTGAGCGCTTACGACCGTCACATGGAGATGCTCGGCTACCTGAACGGTCAGTACGCCGGCAAGAGCCCGCTCCACGTCACGCTGCACGCGGGTGAGATCACCACGCAGTACCTCCCGACGAGCTACAAGATCGCCACCATCAACCACATCAGGAAGGCGGTGGAGATCGCCCACGCCGAGCGCATTGGTCACGGCGTCGACGTGCTCGGCGAGACCGACCCGACGGGGTTGCTGACGCAGCTGAAACAGCTCGGGGTGATGGTCGAGATCGGCCTGAGCAGCAACGTACAGATCCTCGAGGTGAGCGGCACCAACCACCCGCTCGCGAGTTACCTGAAGGCGGGCGTGCCCGTCGCCCTCGCGACCGATGATCAGGGGGTCTCACGCTCGAGCATGGCGGGCGAATACCTGCGCGCCGTCCAAGATCAGAAGCTCGACTACAAAACCCTCAAGCTGATGGCCCGCATCAGTCTCGAGAAGTCGTTCTTGCCCGGCACGAGCCTGTGGGTTTCGCTCGACCTGCTCGATGCGGTGGTCGCGTGTGCGCCGACCGCGACCAGCTACTACGGTGACAGCCCGGTCGCGGTGAGCTGTCAGAGTTTCCTCGATGGTAGCGCCAAGGCGGCGATGCAGTGGGAGCTCGAGCGCCGCTTTCGGGAGTTCGAGGCGAAGCAGTGAGGCGTTGGGCGGTCGCGCTGCTCGTGCTGACTGCCGCGTGTTCACCCGCGCCAGAGCCCAGGGACTCGACCGCGGTCGGCGCCGAGGCGCAAAAGGCGAGCAAGCCGCGCTCGAAGCAGGCCAAGAGCGCGGGCGCGAGCGCGGACTCCGGCAGAGCGCCGGACGCCGAGGTCGCAAGGGACGATGCGGACGCTGGACCGACCGAGCCGGTGTATCGCGACCCGCCGCCGGTGGTGGTGCGCCGTCACCACGTCTTTGCCACGCTGTTCGCCCGCGCCGGCAAGCGAGTCACGCTGACGTCTCTCCTGACGACGGCCAGTGACACTCACCCCGATCTCGAGACGGGCACCGAGGTGGCGCTCCAGTTCAAGGCCAAGGGCAGCACCGACTGGCAGGGGGCCGCGCGAGCCAAGGTCGTGTCGATCAAGGACAAGGGTAATCGGGCAATCGGCACCGAGCGGCAGGAGATTTCGGTCGAGCTCGTGAGCGAGGAGCCGAAGACCAAGGCTCTATACCTGCGCGGGGCGCGGGTTCGGTTGGAGGTCGACCGCCCCGAAGCACAGTGAGGCGAGGCGGGGGCTCGGGGACGACCCGAGATTGCGCCGATCACGCTGGCGGCAGGTGCGCCGAGAAGTGAGCGCAATGTCCTGGACGCGGCCGCTGGTGGCCGAGGGAAGTTGTCCCGGCTCGGGGCCTTCGGGCAGCCTTCGCGTTTGGAGGTGCCCATGCCCGCTACCGAGGCGATGAAGCTCTACGCAATTTTCAGCAGCGTGATCGCGCTGCACCTGCTCGTGCTCGCGGGTTGGACGGGAGGAGTGCGCTTCGCCCGCAAGGCCTACGTCAACCCCGAAGACGCGAAGCTGAACAAGGCCGAGCAGGCAGATGTCGACCACCCTGACGTGCAGCGAGTGAAGCGCGCGCACCAGAATGCGCTGGAGAACGCCATCCCGTTCTTCGCGGTGGGTTTTCTGTATGCCGGCGTCGCACCCAACAAAAACGCTGCGCTCGTCTACTTTGCGACGTTCACCGCAGCGCGCGTCCTGCACTCGATCTTCTATCTCTGGGGACGCCAGCCGTTCCGTACGATCGTGTTCGCGATCGGCGCGGCCTGCACCGTCGGCATGGCGGTCCAGGTCATCCGAACGGCGATCTGAACCTACTTCTTCTTCATCGTCGGCGGCGGCAGAGGATCGGGCGGTGGGGGCGGCGGAGGCCGCGGCTTGGTGGTCGGGGGAGGTGGGGGATCCGGTGGTGGCAGATACACCGGGCCCGCGTCGGGTCGGAGGTCCGTCGGTGGCTCTGCGTACTGCGAGGCGTCGGGCTTGGGGTCCATCTCGAGCGGCTGACCCGCGCCCGCGTCTGCGAGTGTCGGGCCCTGGTTCTGGTCGCGCATGTAGGGGGGCGGGAGCGGATCGGGTGGAGGCGGAGAGAGTGGGTCGCAGGCCAAGGGCGAGAGCGCGATGGCTGCGGCCGCGACGGCGCTGATGCGGACGCGTGGTCTCGGGCGCACGACTCCCCGTGCGGCCGTCAAGATCGCGTGACTGGTGTCCGCGACCTCGTCCTCGAGCTTCCGGTTCGCCGCGCTGACCTCCTCGAGCGTGATGTTCGTGAAGTCCTCGAACGCGGCGGGGTCGAGTGAGCGCTCGGACTCCGCAAAGTCCACGATCTCGAGCATGCGGGCGACGGAGTCGTAGTTCACCTTCCGGATCGTCTCGAGCGTGCGCGCGCCCAGCCTCGCGGTCTGCGCCCGCGGGTAGAACTGGCGCAACAAGTGCCAGTAGTACCCGAGGGACAGGTTGGAGTTCATTAGGCCGTCGCAGCGGAAATTGCGGTCGAGGAAGGCGTGCGCAAACACGCGAAACGCACGCTCCGCGGCCGGATCACTGATGTCGTAGTCCCAACCGAAGACGTCACCCACGAGCCGCTGCTCGCGGGCGAGCTTCCGGTGAAGTGGAGTGCCCGGGTAGATCTCGGTGCGGCAGAAGTTCATCGGGACGTCGGCGTTCAGGCGCAAGAACTGCAAGCTCTCGCGCAGCGAGCGGATGCGCGTCTCTGGATCGAAGATCAGCATGTTGAAACAGGCGTAGATGCCGGCGCGCCGCAGGAAGTCCAGCGCGCGCTGGTTGGCGCCGATGTCCACGCCACGACCCAGGGTCTTCAGTCCCTGGCTCGAGCCGGCCTCGATGCCGATGTAGATGCGCAGGATGCCGATCTCGGAGAGCACGCGGAACACGTTGTCGTCGAGATCGTCGGGACGAGCCTTCAGCACGAGGGCGACGTCGTTGACACCGCGCTGCTTCAGGGCGTCACGCAAGCTCTTTGCCCGCGCCAGATCGCGGACGGCGTTGCGCGTGAAGAAGTCGTCGTCGTGAAACACCAGCATGCGGGCGCCGCGCTCTCGGCGTACCAGCGCGATCTCGTCTGCGATGTTGTCGGCGCTGCGCGAGCGATAACGCTCTCCGCCGGCGTCGTCGATGTAGGCGTTGATGCAGCAGAACGTGCAGTGGCCGTAACACCCACGGGTACCGACCAAGAAGGCCGCGGGCACGCCCATGTGCAGCTGCGGCTCGCCGACGCGCTTGGGGAAGGCGATGGCGTCCAGATCCGAGGCCAGCGGGCGAGGGGGCGCAACGTGCAGAGATCCGTCAGCGGCGCGGTGAGCGAGACCCGAGAGGTCGTCCAGCGACACTCCGCGGCCGAGGCGCTCACACAGCTCGACCAGGGTGACCTCGCCTTCGTGCCGTACGACGCTGTCGATGGCCGAGTAACGCTCGAGCACCTCGCGATAACAGAAGGTCGGGAAATGCCCGCCGACCGTCAGGTGCCCGGAATAACCCGATTGGCGCAGCGCCCCTGCCAGATCACCGAACTCTTCCGCCCGGCGCTGGAAGGTCATCGACAACCCGATGAGATCCGGCTTGCTGCGGCGGGCCGCAGCCAAGACCTCGTCCGAGTCGCCTGCGGACGAAAACGCCGCCAGCTCCGGCGTGTGACCGGCGGCCTCCAGGGCAGACGCGAGATAACGAAGAGCCAGGTTTTCTTCCAGCTCTGACCCCACCAAGAGTACCCGCATGGCGAACCTCCGCGCGCGATCGAGCAAGTCGCGTGCCCGAGTCGCGCCGCGCACGGCGTGCGCGCATCTAACCGATCCCCCGAGCCAGAGCTCGCAGCGGATGCGCGCTTTGGTGACCTCGGTGCAGGGGCTGCGCAATTCCGACGTGCTCGATCCGAGGTTGCCGGCTACGATGCGGAGCTCTCGAGACTCGGGTGACGAGCATGAACCAGCTACGGAAGATGTCGTTGCTGTCCGCCTTGTGCCTCGGCTTCGCGGGCTGCGGTGGGGACGACGCCGCAACCTCCGCGGGGTCCGGCGGCTCGGGCGCTGGCACCTCGAGCTGTGGTCTCGGCTTCCTGGGCGATCCGGACAAACCGGTCGAGATGAAGGTCGTCGCTCGGGGAGGGGACAAGATCTCGAAGGAGCTCACGGAGGGCGGCGAGGCGCCGATGATCCTCCCGCCCCAGGGCGGTCGAGTCATCTTCATCGGTGCGCGCGCGACGAACGTCGGACCGTGTGGGGTCGTGCTCACCGGGACGCTGCGCGATCTCGGCTCGGGTCAGATCCGCGTCGACGAGCGCAAGACGAACCTCAAGCCGACGGGCGACGGTTGGGGCATGAGCCTGGACGCCGACATCTCCACTTTCTCCAACATCCCGCTGTGCCCGAACCAGTGGGCCTCGACCGACATGGTGGGCCACACGTTCGAGCTCGAGCTGACCTTGCTGGACAAAGAAGGCCGCACGGCGACGACGAAGATGAACGTGGTTCCTACCTGCGCCGAGCCCGAGAGCCTTGCTGCTTGCCAGTGTGAGTGCAAGATGGGCTATACGCTCGGTCAGACCTGCAACTGACGACCGGTGGGAGAAATGATGCGAGCTTCGTCGCGTAAGAACTGGCTCGGCGCCCTCGCCGTTGTCCTGCCGTTGTGCGCCGCTTTTGCTTGTGGTGGTGGGGACGACACCGCCACGAGCAAACCGAAGAACGACGCCGGCACGGGGGACGCTGGCGACAGCGGCGCGCCCTGCATCGACACCGGCGAGCACCCACTGCCGAGAGGCGAGGTGTTTGCGGCGTACGACTCGAAGCGGGAGCGAGTGGTGTTCTTCGGCGGCGACGTGGGGGTGCCCGTGCAGTGCAACCCAGCGCCAAAACCCACGGGCGAGCTCTGGGTCTACGATGCTCGCTGCAAGACGTTTGCTCAGGTCAATGCCAGCGGGGGTCCAGGACCCCGCGCGCGTGGGCTCGCGGTCTACGATCCAAAGGGCGACCGGTTGGTGGTCTTCGGTGGGCGTTACCGCGAAGCCTCCAGCGGCCCGTACACGGTGTATGCCGACGTGTGGACGCTCAATCTCGAGACGCTGACGTGGCAAGAGCTGCCGACCACGGGAGTGGCGCCGCCTGCACGCAGCAGTGTCGCCGGGGCGTACAACCCGCTGACCGAAGAGCTGGTGTTGTTCGGTGGCAACTCCAGCACCAGCGGGCTGTCCTTCGGACCGCTCGACGACGCCTGGGCGCTCAACCTGGCTACCGGTGCGTGGCGCGAGATCGTGGCCACGGGCACGAAGCCGCCGGCGAGGTTGTTCCACTCTGCGGCGATCGATCCGGCGACGGGGCGTTTGTTCATCCAGGGTGGCGGCGGAGCCGGCGCCTTCCAGGGGCCGTTCATGACGGATCTCTGGTCCCTCGATCCAGCCACCGGTGCATGGACGGAGGAGGATGCCGGCACGGGCACGGCACCAATGGGTCGCATTCATGCGTCACTCACCTTCGACAGCAAACAGAAGCGCGTGCTCTTGTTTGCCGGTCACGACGACGGTGCGGTCGGCAACAACAACGACACCTGGTCGTTCGATCCCGCAACCAAAGCCTGGTCCGGGCTCGTGCCGGCGGAGCAAGTGAAGACGCCCGCCCCGCAGTTCTGCCTGTTCCCACCGGATTTCACGGATGCCAATCTGTCGGCTCCGGATCGACGCTCGGCGCAGCTCGCAGTCTTGGACGAAGCGGGCGGTCGCTGGTTCGTCTACGGCGGCAAGACTGACTGCGGCAACATCGATGACGTCTGGCTGTTCGAGCTGGCCACGAACAAGTGGCAGCGAGAGGTGGAGGCCAGCGTCGGAGAAGCCTGCGTGCGCGGGAAGTTCCCGTCGCAGTGCACGACACTCTGTAACTGAACTCAGCGTTTGCGGCGGATGACACCCTCGGGATCGGGGCGTCGTTCCGACGTCGGCGCGCTCGCGCCCGCTCGGGGTTCATCGCGCTTCGGCGGGTCGGCGGCGACGAACGCAGCCATGCCGGGTTGAGCTTGCTGGGGTGCAGCTTCTGGTTCCTTGGTCACGGCTGGCTCCGGCTCCGCGTCGGGCAGTCCGAGCTTCTTTCGCAGCAGGTCACCCAAGCTACCGAGCGAACGCCCACCCGGACCGGTCGCGCCGGCGAAGTCACGGTAGTTCTTGCGCTCCTCGACCCGAGCGACCCCCACCGCCGAGAACCGGAGTCGTCCGCGGGATGCGTCGCGTGAAACCACGACCACCTGCAGCTCCCGCCCCGCCGGGTAAGCACGCCGGTGATCGGAGCCCGGAGGCAGCCCGAGCTCGTTGTGCGGGATCATGCCTTCACCCTTGGTGGTGCTGACGATCACGCCGCCACCGGTGGCCTTCACCACCACGGCCGCGAGCACCTCGTCCACCTGCACGACCGGCGCTTCCGGGGCCGACGCGCGCGCGCGCATGCTGAGCCGAACTCGTGGTCCCTTGTCGCTTTGCTCGATGGCGAGCACCCGCACTGACACGCGATCGCCGGTGTTGACCACGTCTTCGGTGCGTTCGACGCGCTGGTGAGACAGCTCCGAAATGTGAACGAAGCCATCGAGCCCGCCGATGTCGACCTGTGCCCCGTGGCGGGAGACCGATGACACCGTGCCGTCGAGGTCGGCACCAACGACCAGCGTCTCGAGCACCGAGACCTCCTTGGCGCGGCGCTCGTCTTCGAGCAGCGAGCGGCGGGACAGCACCACCGAGCGCCCCCCGTCTTTGATCTCGAGCACCCTGAACTCGAACGTCTGCCCTTCGTACGGAGCGAGGTCGGCGGCGTAGCCGATCTCGACCTGCGATGCTGGGCAAAACGCCCGCACGCCGCCCACGTCGACCTCGAGCCCACCCTTCACCGCCTTGGTCACGCGCCCCGATACCGGCGCGCCGGAGTCCCGCGCGGTCTCGAGCTGGCCCAGGTCGATGCCCCCTCGACCGAGCGCGATGGCAAGTAACGGCGAGTCCGCGTTGTGATCGACCACGGTCGCCTTGAGCTTGTCACCGACCTTGACGCGCATGTTGCCGTCTTTGTCCTCGAGCTCGAGGCGCGGCACACGCGCTTCTTTGGTGGCGCCGACGTCGACGAACACACTGTCGCCGCTGATCTGGACGACCGTTCCTTCCAAGACCTCGCCGTTCTTCAGCCGGCGGCCGGTGCCTTTGCCAGCCTTGACGGAGGCCTCCATCAAGGAAGCGAAGTCCTCTTTGCTCATGGGGCGCGGAGCATGCCACCCCGTGCGAAGCCTGGAAAGACGTTCGGCTGCCCAAGACCGGGGTGAGCTAAATTAGCTCACGCTTCGATTCGCCGCGAACTTGCGCGGCTCGCGCCCGGGAGTGCAAGGTGCTCGCGCATGCGCGCCCTGTTCTTCCTCGTCCCGCCACTCCTCGCCGCCTGGGCAGGAAACCTGGGCCCGGTCGCGCCCACGAATACAGACCGCCCGGTCGCGATGCCGCTGGCGGACGCCGGGGCCGATGTCCGAGCCGATGCGGAGCGAGGCAGTGACGCACGATCCGACTCGGACGCCCCGCCGCCTCCCGTCCCCGCCTGTGTGAAGGTCCAGAGCCAGGCCATCTTCTCCGGGAGCGGCTACGACCACGTCGTCAGCATCGACAACGGCTGCACGAAGGACGCCGACTGTCAGGTCAGCACCGATCTGGCCACTGACTCCCTCGCGGTCTCCGTGCCTTCGGGGGAGACCCGTGATCTCGTGACCTATCGCGGCTCGCCGTCGTCGGAGTTCACGGCCGACGTCAAGTGCAGCTTGCGCAAGTGAAACCCGCGAGACGGTTCCCATGGTAGCCGCGCGGCGCTAGGTTTCCCGCGTCGATGCCAGCTTCGGAACTGCCCCAGATGTCTGCCGCGCTCGAGCGCCTCGCGCTGCGGGCGGTCAGGGACACTTGGGAAGATCTGAACGCAACCTTCTTTGCTCGGCGCTTGCGGCGTCCGGTCCTCTCTCTGGTCGATGGCGGCGGACAGCTCGGACGCTGGTCCTCGGACGAGCGCACCCTCTGGCTCTCCCGGGAGCTCCTGGCCCGCCATGGCTGGGGCGTCGTCGTCGAGGTGCTCAAGCACGAGATGGCGCACCAGTACGTGGACGAGATCCTCGGGCTGTCCCACGAAGCCGCCCACGGTCCCGCCTTCCAGGAGATCTGCCGCGAGCGGCTGATTGATGCGCGAGCCTCGGGTGTCCCCAGCGGCAGTGCGGCGGTTCACTCCGATCATCGAATGCTCGAACGCGTCGCAAAGCTGCTGGCGCTCGCCGAGAGCTCGAACGAGCACGAGGCCCAAGCCGCGATGGCAGCGGCGCAGCGCCTGATGCTCAAACACAACATCGAACACGTCACCCGGCGCGGCACGGACGTGTACTCCTTCCGTCACGTCGGAACGCCGACCGGTCGAGTCGGTGAACACGAGCGCATCCTGGCGGCCATCATCGGGGACCACTTCTTCGTCGAGGTCATCTGGGTACCGGTCTGGCGACCGCTCGAAGGGCGTCGCGGTAGTGTGCTGGAGATCTGCGGGACCGTGGAGAACCTCGAGCTCGCTGCCTACGTCCACGGCTTCCTGCTTCAGACCTCGGAGCGCCTGTGGCGCGACTACAAACGAGCTCAGCGACTCGGAGCAAACGCGGAGCGTCGAACCTTCCTGTCCGGCGTGATGACGGGGTTTCGCGACAAGCTCAGGAGCGAGCAGAGGAAGCACGCGGCCGAGGGCCTGGTGTGGGTCGGTGATGGCGACCTCGAGCAGTTTTATCGCAGGCGGCACCCGCGTGTGCGCTGGACGCGCTACTCGTGTGGGGCGCGGTCCGAGGCTTACGCACACGGCCGTCAGGCCGGAGCGCAGATCGTCCTGCACCGGGGTGTGCGGAGTGGCCCGGATGGAGCGGTGAAATTGCTGCCCGAGCGCCGTCGATCTTAGCGGCTCGACGCCCGGCTCGTGGGTCGCCACAATGGCGGGAAGTCAGGCAGGCGTATTTTGGAGGCTGGGTTTGGGCGACACTCTACGTGAACGGACGCCGGCGGAAGCCGCGCCGGAGCCGAGCGTCGTGAAGGGGGGAGCCGCCGCGGACTCGGACGAGGAAGGGAGACCCTCGCTGGTCGGCCAGGTCCTCGCGGGTCGCTACCGCATCGGCAAACAGTTGGGCTCCGGCGGCATGGGCGCCGTGTACCTGGCCGAGCACGTGCACATGCGCAAGGTCGTCGCGGTCAAGGTGCTGCACCGCGAGATGACCTACATGCCGGAGGTCGTTGCCCGTTTCGAGCGAGAGGCCGTGGCTGCGGGGCGCATCGAACACCCCCACGTCGCGGCCGCCACGGACTTCGGCCGGCTCGAGGACGGTGCGTTCTACCTCGTGCTCGAGTACGTCGAGGGCAAGAGCCTGCGAGAGCTCCTGGACGAGGGCGGTCCGCTCGCTCCCGAGGTCGCGGCCCACATCGCCGAGCAGATCGCCGATGCGCTGTCTGCCGCGCATGCGGCCGGCATCGTGCACCGCGATCTCAAACCCGACAACGTGATGCTGATTCAGCGCGACGCTGACAGCCATTTCGTCAAGGTCCTGGATTTCGGCATCGCGAAGATCGAGCTCGGTGGCACGCAGAGTCAGCTCACACAGATGGGCAGCGTCTTCGGCACGCCGGAGTACATGGCTCCGGAGCAGGCTTCCGGAACCCCGGTGGATGCGCGCGCCGATCTCTACACGCTCGGCATCATCCTGTACGAGATGCTCACGGGTCGGACGCCCTTTGCCGCCGACGATCTGGTGGTGATCTTGACGCGGCAAATGACCGCCGAACCTGCGCTCTTGCCGCCTGAAATCGATCCGAGCCTGGCGGCGCTCGTGATGCACTTGCTCGTCAAAGACCCCGACCAGCGCCCGCAGACCGCTGGCGAGGTTCTGGCACGGATTCAGGCCTTTGGTCCCATCACCATGGGTTCGACGCCGCTCGTTCAGTCCGCGCCGCTGACACCGTCCCCGCACACGACTCAGCTCAGCGATTCGGGCTCACCCTCGCTCGGGGAGGTCGCGTACGGCGAGACGGTGCTCAGCCTGAGCGGCGACGAGCTGAGCCGACTCTCGGCCTCCAAGGCCGGCGCCAAACCGAAAGGTCCCATCAGTCAGCTGCTGGGCCCCCTCTTCGCGCACGCGCCGATCCTGGGCAAGCCGGTGAACGTCGGAGGGCAAGCGGTTCCGATGTGGGCCATCGGTGCGGCAGGCGTGACGCTCTCCGCGCTGCTGTTCTTCGTCGCCTTTGCTGTGCTCGTGGCGTCCGGCGTCTCGAGCTCGAACCCGAACCCCGCCGCATCGGGCTCGGCGGGCAAGGACGCTGCGCCGGCGGATGACCTCTCTCTGCTCACGAAACGGGCCCACGCCGGCGATCGTGAGGCGATCGGGAAGCTCCAGCTCAGGCCCGACGCCCAGCGGTCCGCCTCTGAATGGCGGGCCCTCGCGCACGGTCAGATCGTGGTGGGCAACGGCAAACAAGGGCTCATTGGCTACAAAAAAGCCCTCAACCTCGAGCCGGCGCTGGCAGACGATGCGGAGTTGACGCGTGACGTGCGGACCCTCGCGCTTGCTTCCGCAACCACGCTCGATGCGCTCGAGCTCGCCCTTGCACACCTTGGCACGCGCGGCGCAGATCTGGTCTACGACGTGTGGAGCCGCACACGGAGCAGCAAGGACTCTCAGGAGGTCGCGAGGGCCGCCAAGGGAGTGCTCGACGGGAGCGCGATTCGCCTCAAAGCATCGCCGGCGCTGTTGATCTACCTAGACCTCGGGAAAGCCAAGGGTTGTCCCGGCTACAAACTGCTGTTGCCCCGGGCGACACAGTCCGCGGACGCACGCTCCGCGAGCAAGCTGAAGAGTCTGACCGGGCGACGCGGCTGCGGCTTCCTGAGCTTGAGCGACTGTTATTCGTGTCTCCGCTCGGGTGACGCCCTCGAACAAGCGGTGAAGGCCGCCGAGGGCCGTCCCGCGCCGAGCTTCGAATGACCGAGGTCAAGCTAGAGCTCCACTCCGCGTTCGCGACGGCCGCGGTCACCGGGACCAATGGCAAGACCACGACCACGAGCATGATCGAGGCGATCGTCGCAGCCAGCGGCGAACACACGGCCCGGGTCACGACGCTTGGCGCGTGGGTGGATGATGAACAGATCGCCGAGGGTCCGACCCTCGAGGCGTTCGCCGAGGCCATCGAGCGCGGCGCACGGGTGGGGATCCGCACGCTTGCGCTCGAGACGACCTCGCGGGCGCTGGCCGAAGGTTTTGCCCACCGCTGGCCCGCGCAAGTAGCGGCGTTCACCAACCTGTCTCGGGATCACCTGGACTACCACGGGGATCCGGAGCACTACCTGGCGTCGAAAGCGCAGCTCTTCATGCTGCTACCGCCGAACGGCGCGGCGGTGTTGAATGCCGGTGATCCTGCGAGTGCTTTGCTGGACGAAGTGACGCCCGAGGGTGTGCGACGTCTGGCGTACGTGGGCGAGCGAACGCACCTCGCTCCGGAGTGTGTACAGCTGCCGCTCGAGCTCGTGGCGGAGCGGACGGAAGTCTCGCGAACCGGCACGCTCGTGCAGCTCGAACGGGGGCCGCTCGCCGATGCACTGGGGGGCAGTCTCTCGCTCGGAGTGCTCGGGGCCCACAACGTCGACAACGCCCTCGCCGCGGCGCTCGTGGCTCACGCCCTCGGTTATTCCGGGGCGGCGATTGTCGAAGGCCTTGCTTGCTTTCGCGGAGTCCGCGGTCGCTTCGAGCGGGTGTACGACGACCCGCTGGTCGTGATCGACTACGCCCACTCACCGGACGCTCTCGAGCGCACGCTGGAGCTGGCTCGGTCCTTGACCAAGTCCGGGCGCGTGATGTGTGTCTTTGGCTGCGGCGGGGGTAGCGACCCCGGAAAACGCTCCGAGATGGGGCGGGTCACCGCGAACCTGGCCGATGTGGTGATCGTCACCACGGACAACCCCCGAGATGAGGACCCAGCGCTGATCGCGGAGGCCGTGATGGCTGGGGCGGTTGCGGCGCGGGAAGAAGCGGTCTCTGGCTCACGTACGTCGAAGCATAGAGAAGTGACCTTGGCCACCGAGCTCGACCGCGAGGCGGCGATTCGGCGCGCGATCGGGATTGCCCGGCCGGGCGAGGGTGATATCGTCGTCGTCGCCGGAAAGGGCCACGAAACGACGCAGTGGATCGGTGAGCGCAGCTTCCCGTTTGACGACGCGGAGGTTGCCCGTGCGGCGTGTCGCGAACGCTTCGAAAGGCAGGATGGGTGATGAAGATCGATCGTGAGAAGTTCTTGGCCCTGGCGTTTTTCACCGGGGCGGTCTGTGCCTCGGGCTGTTACGTGGACAGCGGCCCACCGCGAAACCAGCAACCGCCGCCCGGCCAACCGCCGCCCGGCCAACCGCCGCCCGGTCAGCCGCCGCCGCAGGCGATGCCTCCGCAAGCCGCGAATCCGGGTCAGCCCGCAGCGCAGCCGGGAGCACCGGGTGCCCAACCGAGCGCGCAGCCCGGAGGCTTTCAGTTTCCGCCTGGCTTCCAGCCGCCGCCCGGCTGGCAGCCGCCGCCGGGTTGGACTCCGCCCGCCGGAGGCTGGACGCCACCGGCCGCCGAGGGTGGCACCGCCCCGCCGCCACCCGCGGGCGAAAAGTAGCTCGACCGCGAGACCATTTTCGCGAGCTCTACTTCCGAACTCGCCTCGACATTCCCGAGCGCGAGCGCGTGGCTGACCTGGAACGGGAATTTTCCGGCGTCATCCAGCCGTTGAAGTTCAGTCGCAACGACCAGGGTTTTCGCCTGGACATGTGGATCCTCTCGAACTGCCAGCTGCTCGAGCGGCAGCTCGAAGTCACACCGGACGGGATGGTCGACCGCCGTGACACCGTCCGTGCCGCCGACATTCCGTTCTACGAAGGGCTCATGTGGGGCGAGCACGACGGCGTGCTGGTCCCGATCGAGTGAGGACATTCCATGACGTTCGAGCAGTGCAAGATGGGGCTGTTTACTGGGGTTGATCTGTTCGAAGTGCGCTCGCTCGATGTGCTGCTTGGCACCATCGCCGCATCGGCGAGCCCGGCCACACACTGGGGGCAGGACGAGCGAGTGCGCGAGTTGTTTGACGCGGAGACGATGCTAACCTGGGTGAGCCGTCAGAGACCGGCGCCGAACCCCGGCATCGCGCGCAAACGGGCACCGGCGTGGAGCGGTGACATCGTCAAGCTAGACGACGGGCTGTGTTTCCTCGCCATCGAGTGGGCCAAGCTCGGTGATGCAGAGGTCGAGCTACCTTACTCGTTGGCTGAGCAGCTGGCCGCGGTCACGAGGCCGGTGTTCGCCTACGTGCAGCCCGTCTTCACCGGCCACGGCAAGCTGTGGAACCAGGTTGCCGTGCGCGATGCGCGCAACTTCCGCAAGGCGGGGCCCCGCGGGGTGAGCTCTCGGACCTGGTTCGGCGCCGAGCTGGTCGAGGTTCTCGGGGAGGACTTTTTGCGCGGAATTCCCGGCGTGGTGACAGAGTCGGCGGGCGGAGGCTTCAGGGTTGATCTGCTCGACTCGCCCTGGTCTCAGCCGCCCTCGGACCTCGTCCGCTCACAGAAGCTCGTGATGACGTATCTGGCGCCCGCCGGCGTGTTCGGTGACTATTCCGAGTTCAACAAGGCCAGGCCCGGCTCCGCCTGGCGGCTTCCGGTGGGACGATGAGCCTGTTGCGGGAGCAGCTGGTCGACGCGGCGCGGCAGCGGCGGCCCTTGACAGGCGTCGAGCTGGGGGAGGTCGACCTGTCGGAGGCACAGCTCGACGGTAGCGAGCTGCGATGGCTCAAGGGCAAGGGAGCAAACCTCAGAGGAGCCTTCCTCGGTGGGGCGCGGCTAATCGAAGCCGAGCTGGATGACGCCAACCTCGAAGCTGCACGGCTCGACTGCGCCGAGCTGGGCATGGCGCGTCTCGTCGGCGCCAAGCTGGTGCGTGCGTCGCTGCGCTCCGCCAACTTGGTCTTGCTGGAGGCCGCGGGCGCCGATCTCGAGGCCGCCGATCTCGAGGGCGCGCAGCTAAGGGGGGCGGGGCTGAACCGTGCTTACCTGGGTGATGCGCAGCTGATTGGGGTTGACGCGCCGCAGGCTTCGTTCGTCGAAGCCGATCTGACCCAGGCTGATCTCTCGGGAGGCAATTTTGAGGAAGCTGATTTCACCCGCTGCAACTTGATCGCCGCCAACCTGACTCGCGCCAACCTGCAGGGCGCCGACCTCACCGGCGCCAAGCTCGCGGGAGTCACCTGGACCGACTGCAAGCTCGACGGCGCGAAGTTCGATCCAGGTTCTCATCCTGCGGCACCCTGATCGGGGGGAGCGCGTCGGGCCCGCTGTGACTCGGGCCTCTCTCACCCGACCCCGGCGCCGGTCGAGATCACCGAGGGGCGCCCATCTTGTGTCGCAGGGCGACGCTTGCTGGCAACGCTTGACCCGACCTCCGGGGGGCCCTATCCTCCCATCCGGTCATCCTGATGACCAGATGACATGCCCACCGTCGACTCCACCGTCGAGCTTTTGCACCTGTTCGGGGATGCCACCCGGGTGCGGCTGCTCGCGCTCTTGAGCGACGCTGAGCTCTCCGTCGCGGAGCTGACCAGCATCACCGAGCTGCCGCAGTCGCGCGTCTCCACCCACCTCGGCCGACTCCGGGAGGCGGGCCTGCTCAGGGATCGCAAGGTCGGCGCGTCTACCCTGTACGCGGTCAACGACGCGTCGATGCCGCGGGAGGCGGGTCGTGTGTGGGAGCTCGTCCGGGCAGACATCGACGACACGCTGCTCGAAGCGGACCGCGCGCGTCGTGAGCGAATGCGCCGCGCTGCGGGCAGTACCTCGTGGCCGGAGTCCATCGCCGGCGAGATGGAGCGTCACTACTCTCCCGGTCGCACCTGGGAGGCAACGGCTCGAGCGTTCCTCGGTTTCCTGAAGCTCGGAGATGTGCTCGATCTCGGTTCCGGCGACGGCGCCATCGCGGACCTGTTGGCGCCACGCTCCAGCAGCATCACCTGTGTGGATCGCAGCGAGCGCGTCGTCGAGGCGGCGCGTCGCCGCCTGGCGCACCATCCGAACGTGAGCGTCGTGGTGAGCGACATGCACTCACTGGAGCTCCCGGACGCGAGCTTCGACCAGGTGCTCTTGCTCAACACTCTCACCTACGCGGAGCAGCCCGACCGGGCGCTCTCGGAGGCCTCGCGTGTGCTGCGTCCGGGTGGAACGCTGGCGCTGGTCACGCTGGCCGCACACTCACACGGTGACGTCACGGCCGCCTACGGGCACGTTCGCGCGGGCTTCGAGCCCAAGGCGCTCGGGCGCCTGCTCGTGCAGGCCGAGCTCGACGTCATCCAGTGCCAGGTCACGTCGCGGGAGCGCACGAAGCCGTACTTCGAGGTCGTCACTGCGTTCGCGACTCGGCCTGACTCCGAGAGCGAGCAGCGCGCCGGCAAAAACGCGCCGAAGGCCCCAAGAACCAGGCCTTCGGCTGGCAACGCCAGCCACCGATCCGCACCCCGAGCCCGGAAGTTCCTGACATGAACGACACGTCTTCGTTGCTTCGAAAACTCGCCCAAGAACGCATCCTCGTCCTCGACGGCGCGATGGGCACCGCGATTCAGGCTTACTCCCTCGGCGAGGCCGACTTCCGCGGTACACGCTTCGCGAGCCACCCGCAGGACTTGAAGGGCAACAACGACCTCGTCGTACTGACGCGGCCGGACGTTGCACTCCAGATCCACGAGGCCTACCTGGCAGCGGGCGCCGACATCATCGAGACCAATACCTTCAGTGCTCAGGCCATCTCTCAGGCGGACTACAGTCTGGAGAGCGTCGTCTACGATTTGAATGTCGAGGCCGCGCGCATCGCAAGACGGGCCGCCGCCAAGTTCAGCGACATGACGCCGGACCGGCCCCGCTTCGTGGCCGGCGCCCTCGGACCGACCACCCGCGCGCTCAGCCTCTCGCCCCGGGTGAACGAGCCCGGGTTCCGTGCTGTGAGCTTCGACCAGGTGCGGGATGCCTACGCGGAGCAGGTCCGGGGACTGCTCGACGGCGGCGTCGATCTGCTGCTGATCGAGACCATCTTCGACACGTTGAACGCGAAGGCCGCCATCTATGCCATCGAGGACGTGTTCGAGGCGCGTGGCGCCCGCGTCCCGGTGATGCTGAGTGTCACCATCACGGACAAGAGCGGGCGCACGCTCAGCGGGCAGACGGTCGAGGCGTTCTGGACGAGTGTGGCCCACGCGAACCCGATCTCCGTCGGCGTGAACTGCGCCCTGGGCGCTCAGGAAATGCGGCCCTACATGGCGGAGCTCAGCCGGGCCGCGCCGGTGTTGCTCTCGTGTTACCCGAACGCGGGGCTGCCGAACGCCTTTGGTGAGTACGACGAAACGCCCGACCAGACGGGCCAGTTTCTCGCCGAGTTCGCCAAGGATGGCCTGCTCAACATCGTCGGCGGCTGCTGCGGTACGACACCAGAGCACATCAAAGCGATCGCTGAGAGGGTGCGCGGCATCGAACCCCGCGCGGTGCCGAGCATCACGCCGGCCACGCGTTATTCGGGCCTCGAGGTCCTGACCATCGACTCGTCTTCGAACTTCATCATGGTCGGAGAGCGCACCAACGTCACTGGCAGCAAGAAGTTCGCGAACTTGATCAAGGCCAACGACTACCAGAAGGCCCTGGAGGTTGCTGCAGAGCAGGTCCGGAGCGGCGCGAACGTCATCGACGTCAACATGGACGAGGGCATGCTCGACTCCGAGGCGGCCATGACGCTGTTCTTGAACCTGATCGCCAGTGAGCCGGAGATCTGCCGAGTGCCGATCATGGTCGACAGCTCCAAGTGGAGCGTGATCGAAGCCGGTCTCAAGTGTGTTCAAGGCAAGGCCATCGTCAACTCGATCAGCTTGAAAGAGGGTGAGGCTGATTTCCTGGAGAAGGCCAAGAAGGTTCGGCGTTATGGCGCCGGCGTGGTCGTGATGGCGTTCGACGAGACCGGGCAAGCCGAGACCCAGGAGCGAAAGTTCGAGATCTGTCGCCGTGCCTACGAAATCCTGACCAAGCAGGCCGGCTTCCCGCCGGAGGACATCGTGTTCGATCCGAACATCTTCGCGGTGGCGACGGGCATCGAGGGCCACAACCAGTTTGCGATGAGCTTCATCGAAGCCACCCGGGCCATCAAGGCCAACCTGCCCGGGGCCAAGGTGAGCGGCGGCGTGAGCAACCTGTCGTTTTCGTTCCGGGGCAACGATGCGGTACGCGAGGCGTTTCACTCGGCGTTCTTGTTTCACGCCATCCGTGCGGGCATGGACATGGGCATCGTCAACGCCGGTCAACTGGTGGTGTACGAACAAATCGGGAAAGAGCTGCTAGAGCGCGTCGAGGACGTGCTCTTCGATCGCCGCGCGGACGCCACCGAGCGCATGGTGGAGATCGCCGAGACGGTCAAAGGCAGCGGGAAGAAGCAGGAGAAGAACGAGGAGTGGAGGAAGCTGTCGGTCGAGGAGCGCATTCAGCACGCTCTCGTCCACGGTGTCGTCGACTACATCGAGGCGGATGTCGAGGAGGCGCGTCAAAAACTGGCGCGGCCGCTCGACGTGATCGAAGGCCCGATGATGACGGGCATGGGAGTCGTCGGTGACCTGTTCGGTGCGGGCAAGATGTTCTTGCCACAGGTCGTGAAGAGCGCGCGGGTGATGAAGCGCGGTGTCGCGCACCTCGAGCCCTTCATGGAAGCCGAGAAGGCCAGGCTCGGTTCCAGCAGACCGCACGCGAAGATCGTGATGGCCACGGTCAAGGGCGACGTCCACGACATTGGCAAGAACATCGTGGGGGTCGTGCTCGGCTGCAACAACTACCAGGTCGTGGATCTCGGAGTGATGGTGCCGGCCAACAAGATCCTCGATGCCGCGGTCGAGGAGAAGGCGGATCTGATCGGGCTCTCGGGGCTGATCACCCCCAGCCTCGACGAGATGGTCAACGTGGCGCGCGAGATGGAGCGGCGGCAGATGAAGCTCCCGCTCCTGATTGGGGGAGCCACCACCAGTCGCCAGCACACTGCGGTGAAGATTGCGCCGGCCTACTCTCAGGAGGTGGTCCACGTGCTCGACGCGTCCCGGGCGGTGAACGTCGTCTCGAGCTTGATGGACGCTCCGGCGCGCGCGGCGCTCGACGTGAAGAACCGCGCTGAACAGGAGCAGCTCCGGCGCATTCACCAGAACAAGCTCGACAAACCCTTGCTGTCGCTCGCGGACGCCCGAGCGCGGCGCCCGGCGCTCGAATACTCGAAGACCGCCCCGCGGCCCGCCTTCGGCGGTGTGCACACGCTACGCGACCAGCCGCTGCTCGACATCGCGAGTTACATCGACTGGACGTTCTTCTTCACGGCCTGGGAGCTGCCCGGGAAGTTCCCCGGGGTGCTCGACGATCCGCGCTACGGCGCGGCAGCGCGCGATCTGTACGAAAACGCCCAGACCGTGCTCCGGCAAATCACCGCCGGGAAACTCCTGTGTGCGAACGCGGTGTACGGCTTCTGGCCGGCGGCAAGCGACGGCGACGACATCGTGCTGTTCGACGACGAACAGCGCCGTCGAGAGGTCTGCCGCTTCAACATGCTGCGGCAGCAGCTCAAGCACGACGCTGGTCCGTGCCGGTCCCTTGCGGACTTCGTGGCCCCGATGGGCAGCGGAGTGGACGACTGGGTCGGCGCGTTCGCGGTCACGGCGGGGATCGGCGAACGTGAGCTGGCGGACCGGTACACCAAGGCCTTGGACGACTACGACTCGATCATCGTGAAGGCGCTCGCGGATCGGCTGGCCGAGGCGTTTGCCGAGTATTTGCACGAGCGGGTGCGGCGCGAGTGGGGATACGGCAAGGGTGAGCACCTCAGCAACAAGGAGCTGATCGACGAGCGCTACCGGGGCATCCGGCCGGCGTTTGGCTATCCGGCCTGCCCGGACCACAGCGAAAAGCGCAAGCTCTTCTCACTGCTCGAGCCGGGCCAGGTTGGAATCACACTCACCGACAGCTTCGCGATGCTGCCGGCGGCCAGTGTCAGCGGGCTCTACCTGTCACACCCCGACGCCCGGTATTTCAACGTCGGTCGGGTTGGTAAGGATCAGGTCGAGGACTACGCCCGGCGCAAGGGGGTTGGTGTGGAGCAGGCCGAACAGTGGCTGCACCCGAGCCTCTCCTATGAACCTGCCCCGTCGGTGCGGCCGCTGCCGGCCCCAGCCGACGCCCGTGCGCCGCGGGTCTGAGCGCAACGAGCGGCTCCCGCTCGTCGCCTCAGGTCTCGAGGAACTGCTGCGGATCCTTCTTGAAGCGAGTGACACAACCCTCACAGCAGAAGTGATAGGTCTTGCCACCCAGCTCGACCTTGGGTGAGTCGGTCTTGACCACAAAGACGGAGTTGGTCACCGGACAGCGGGTGCGGTCACCGAGCTTGGCTTCACTGATCGGCACGATGGGCCGCTCTGCACTCCCGGTGTCGTGCGAGCCGCAGTTGCACCCGGTTGGAGCTTCTGCCTTTGGTGCTTCTGCCTTCGGCGCCTCGGCCGGACCGCAGTTCGCGCCGCAGCCGCAACCTCGTGCGCCCTCGCCGTGGGCCGCTGCTGCCTGGCCGCACGCGCCTGCGGGCTGTTCTTCCGCCTGCATGCCGCACGCACCCGGCTGAGGGGTGGCTGCCGCGCTCTTCACACCCGGTGAGCGGCTCGCCGGTGCGACTGCCGGTGCGGGGGAGAGTGCCTCTGGTTTCACACGCTCGTCGTTCTCACACGCAAGGAGCATGAAGTTGCACAACAGGAGCGCGGGGATCGTGAAGATGCTGCGGGCCATCGGAGACCCGGAACCTAGCGCATTTTGGCGCCAGCGCACGCCTTCAGGGTGAGGCGGGCGCGGCCGGCATTTTCGCGGGCGGGTGGTTGAACCCCCAGCCGAGCTCGAAGGCCGCCAGGAATGCGGGGGCGGAGGGCCGATCAAACTCTTTTTCGTCGCTCTGGCAGGTGGAGGGCGTGTTGCAGCGCCCTGTGATCGTGCCGCCGAAGGCGCGGCCGATGTCGACCTCGAATCCGAAGCGCGCGCCGTCGTCGGTGACCCACTCGAAGGGCATGGCCAGCGTCAACATGGACCCGTATGCGCCCACGTTCGTCGTGTGAAACGCGAGACCCGGCGCGAACACGAAGTTCCGCCGCACCACCGGCGCAACGCCGATTGCGCCACCGAAAATCACGGCGGGAGAATCGGCGCTGATGGCCGAGTACTCACCCGGCAGCACGTCATCGCCATAATAACTACTGGCGAGGTCGTCCGTGGCTTCCGTCGTGAACATGAGAATTCGACCCACCAAGCGCACGCGTGACGCGAGGTACGCGCCGCCCTGCACACCAACCGTGAAGAAGTGGTCGTAGCGTTTGTCGGCCGCGACGCCGGCGACCAACATGTCGAGAAACGGTGAGGTCTGACCGGCTGCGTCCTCGGGGTACTGGGGTTTCTGCCGGGTCGGCGGCGCCCACACGTAGCCAGGCGGCGGGTAGTAGTAACCGGGCGGAGGATAACCGTAGGCGGGGGGCTGGCCGTACGCGCCGGGTTGGGGTTCGAAGGTGTAACCGGGCGGCGGTACTGCACCGGGCGCGTAGCCCGCGGGCGGGTAACCGGGTGGTGGTGCACCGGGATACGGGGGCGCCGCACTCGCGGGTGGCGGGGCCGGCGCGGGTTGCACGGGAGGCGGCTGCCCCCGGGGCGCTGCGGGCTGGGGTGGCAGGGCTCCCGTCGAGGGGGGCGTGGCTCCTGCCGGTGGCTCCGCGCCGGCCTGCGCTCGTGCATGCAGGGTCGACAGTGAGCAGGTCGCGAGCACGAGCGAGGCAAGAGCCGAAGCACGCATGCCGGGCACGATATCAACTCCGGCCGCCGCTCGCGATGCCGCTGAAAAACTGCGGTTTGCGCGGCTTGTCAGCAAAATATGACAGAGATGTGGCGTCATGCTGACGGCTGATTTCGTACGCCTAGGAGGATGGGACTTGCCCGAAACGAATACAGCCGCGGCCCCGACGAGCAGATCAGCTGGCTGAAATCGATCCCCTTCATCCTCATGCACTTGATGCCGTTCGGCATCATCTGGACCGGGTTTGGTTGGAGAGAGGCGGCTCTGTGTGCGGCGCTGTACGTCGTTCGCATGTTCTTCATCACCGCGGGCTTCCACCGCTACTTTGCCCACCGCGCCTTCAAGACCGGGCGGCTCATGCAGTTCGTGCTGGCCTTCGGCGGTGGCATGGCCGCTCAGAAGGGTGTGCTCTGGTGGGCTGGACACCACAGGCACCATCACAAGTATTCGGACACGCCGATCGATATCCACTCTCCGAAGCGTGGGTTCTGGTGGAGCCACATGGGTTGGATCGTGTGCTCGAAATACGAAGAGACGCCGGTCGAACGCATTCGTGACTTCGCGAAGTACCCGGAGCTGCGCTGGCTCGATCGCTGGCACCTCTTGCCCGCCATCGCACTCGGCGCTGCTTGCCTCTTTCTCGGCGGGCCGCGCGCGCTGTTCGGCGGGTTCTTTCTCTCGACCGCACTGCTCTATCACGGCACGTTCGTGATCAACTCGGTGACGCACGTGTTTGGACGCCGGCGTTACGCCACCGCGGACACGAGCAAGAACTCGCTCTTGCTCGCGCTGATCACCCTCGGTGAGGGCTGGCACAACAACCACCACTACTACCAGTCGACGGCGAACCAGGGTTTCTTCTGGTGGGAGATCGACATCAGCTACTACCGCCTCAAGCTGCTGGCGTTGGTCGGGGTGGTCTGGGATCTGCGCACACCCTCCAAGAAGGTACTGCTCGCAAACTGGGAGAAACCCAGAGCGGTCGCCGACCAACCCGCGCCGAGCTTCGCTCCAGCGTCGGTCGCGGTTGGCGAGCGGCACGCCACGGCCTGAGTCTGGTGTTGGCGGCTCCGAGGGGCCCGAGCGCGCACGTCGGCGGCGCCGACGTTGACCGCTGGCCGAGCGGGTTCTAGCCTCGGCGCCTCGATGTCCAGGGCTCGGGGGCTGACGCGTCGGATGTTCCTGGCGGGATCGCTGGGCGCGACTCTGGCGTCGCTCGCTCCCTGGGTGGCGCGGGCCGAAGAGGTCACGGTGCCCGTGGCGCTCCAGGTCGAGCTCTTGGCGAAGGTCGCGGCCTACGACAAGAACCTGCCGGCGCGCGCGGGTGGCAAGGTCCGGGTGCTGGTCCTCAGGAAGTCTGACGACGACGACTCCGCTCGTGTTGCGCGGCACGCCAAGCGCGAGCTCGAGAAGAAGGACACCATCGCCGGGCTTCCCTCCGAGGTGACCTCGCTCGCCTTCGCCGATGCGACGGAGCTGGTGAGGCTGATCAAGAGCAAGCATGTCGCGCTGGTCTACGTCGCGTTGGGGTTCAGCAGCGCAGAGCTCGGTGCGATCGCAAAGGCCCTCGAGGGGGTCAGCGTGCTCACGGCCGGGGCAGCCCCCAAACAGGTCGCCGGCGGCCTCGTGCTGGGCTTTGACCTGGTGGGGGGGAAACCGAAGCTGCTCGTGAACCTGAAGCGGGCAAAGAAACAGAGCGTCGAGCTCAGCAGCAAGGTGCTGAAGCTGGTGAAGGTAGTGGAATGAAACCGAGTCTCTGCCTCGCGACCTTGGCCTTGGGCTTGGCCGTAACGGTGCACGCGCGTGCCCAGGCTGCGGAGGACGACACCGCTGAGCTCGAAGGGCTGCTCGACGAGTCGGTCGTCTCGGCGGCCTCGAAATCCGCCGAGACCGCCCGCTCCGCGCCGGCTACCAGCGTTTCGATCAGCGCCGAGGAGCTCAAGCGCCACGGGATCCGCACGCTGGATGAGGCCATCAACTATCTCGCGATGGGCATGCTTGCCGAGAAGAAGTTCCAGACCGCCGATGTCGGCGCCCGCGGTGTGCTATTGCGCGCTGACTTCGGCGCTCACGTGCTGCTTCTGCTCGATGGACATGTCCTGAACGAGCAGTGGGGTTCGAGCAGCTATTACGACCGCGGTACCATGGTACCGCTGGAGCTCGTCGATCACATCGAGATCATGCTGGGCCCCGGGTCCGTGCTCTACGGCTCGAGCGCGATGCTGGGCGTGGTTCACATCGTCACCAAACGAGCCAAGGATTTTCGCGGTGGGCACGTGGCCGTGGACACCGAAATCCCGACCAGCGTGCGCGGCATGGCCGGCGTCGGGCAGGAGTTCAAGCTGTTCGGGAAAGACGCCGAGCTCACCTTCGCTGGGGAGTACTTTGCTCAGTTCGGGCCGAGCTTCGATTTTGCCGCCTTCGATCCTGGGCCAGACAGCGTAACGGGTCTGCCGCGGCGTTTCTCCACGGACAAACCCGTCGGCATCTGGGGCGGAAAGGGCGACGACGCCTACTACACGCGAGCGCCAGGCGCGTACCTGCGGTTGCGCGTCGGTAACACCGAGGCCGCGCTGCGGGGTGCCATCTACAAACGCACGTACTCGACTGACAGTGGCAATTTCGACGACCCCGACAGCTTCGAGCAGGATCGCTGGCTCAACCTGGACCTGAAACACACACTCACGTTGTCGAAGAAGGCTCGGCTCAGCGCCCGGGCCTACGGCGACTTGTACGACTACCGGCAGGACTGGAGGAGTGATGGCGCCGAGGACTGCCTGCCAGGACAGGACTCGGGCTGTCTCTGGCGTCTGACCGGCATTTCGATGTCCGCAGGCATCGAGCCTCAGCTGAGCCTGGACTGGGCGGAGGATGGCAGCTTCGTGACCCTGCTCGGGGTCGACGGGCGCTACAAACAGGTCAAATCCAAGGTCGATTTCGTCGACAACGCCACAGGCGTGAACCCGGGCAGCCTCGGCGTCTTCGACAAGGGTGAACGCGCCCTCGGCGCCTACGTGCAGCAGACGGCGGCGCCGGTGGACTGGCTCGCGTTGAACGCCGGGGTCAGGCTCGACGCGGACGATCGATTCGGCAATCACCTGTCTCCCCGCGCGGCGGCCACGATGTTCCCGTGGAAGGGCGGCGCCATCAAAGCCATCTACAGCGAGGCGTTCCGGGCGCCGTCGGCGTTCGAGCTCTACTACTTCGACCCGCTGACGCAGATCGCGGGTGGTGACAGTCTGGAGCCAGAGGTCGTGCGCTCGGTCGAGGCCTCGTTCGAACAACGGTTCGGCAGCCAACGCATCCTCGTGGGTGCATTCCGGTCGTGGTGGCGGGATCTGGCGGTGAGTGTAGAGCTGGATCCGCAGGAGCTCAGTGACGCCATCGCGGCGGGCGAGCTCGCCCCGGCGGCGACCTACGCCTACCAGGTGAGGAACCTGGGAAGCATCGAGAACTACGGTCTGAACGCGCTGTACGAGGGCTCCGCCGTGACCGGCCGCCTGCGGTATGGGCTCTCGTTCACCGAAGCGTACACACGGCTCGAAGATCCGGGAGCCGATCCCATACGGCTGGAGGTCGCGCCATCGTGGTTTGGCAACGCGCGCATCTCGTATGATCTCTCCCAGGGGCTGCCGACGGTTGCGCTCGCGTCCCGCATCGTGAGCCGCCGACAGCTCGATCGCAGCGAGCCCGGTTTCGCCGATCCGCAGCTCGAGCTGCGGCTGGCGCTCACGGGCCCCGTGCCGGGGGTCAAGGGGCTCGCGTACCGGGCGACGGCCAACTACGTCGCGGTGGATGACACCCCGTACATCGTGGGTCCCGCCCTGCCAACGGGCGAACGCATCCACGCTCCCGTCGACCGACTGCGTACCGGTGTCGGTCTCTCGTACGATTTCGGCTGGTGAGCTCAGGCGTGGCGACGATCGCGGCGGATGCGCTCGGCAATCTTGCGCAGGCTGATGGTGCGAAAGACGGCGTCGACCTGGGTAGAGAGCGCGGCCTCGTCCCCCTTCTTGAGAAATGCGCCGTCGAACCCGTGCTGACGGTAGCGGCTCGCCTCGTCCGGATCCGACGTGTACAGGTAGAATTGACAGGTCGATTCCGCGGGCAGTGTGCGGCGGATCTGCGTCAGCGCTTCCTTGCCATTCATGCCCGGCATGTGAAAGTCGATCACCGTCAGATCCGCGTTCTTGGCGCTCTTGGCCGCCACTTCGATGCTCGTCGTGGTGCGCACCTGGTAGCCGACCGCGCTGAGCGAGAGCCGGATCTGCTCCAGGATCAGCCAGCTGTCGTCCATCACGACGATGCGTCCCCGCTCTTCGGTCATGGACCGCCCTCGGTGCTCACGGCCTCGCGCGGGCTGAGGATGAAGCGGGTGCCCGAGGGCGCTCGCGCCTCGACGAACACGTCGTAACCGACCGCGTCGAGCTCGCGCACGACCGCCGCCAGCCCCACGCCGCGGCCTGAGAGTCCGTCGTCCGACGTGACGGCGGTGTCGACGCGGAAGGTTCCGGCATGATTCGCTGCGAAGCCGAGCGGGGTCCCCGCCTCTGCGGCCTGGGCCAGGATGGGGTTCTTGGCCACACCCCTGCCGTCGTCCCAGATCTCGATCCGCGGACGCAGCGCGGGACCGGTGGCGACGACGCCGATGGCACCGACCTCGGGTTTTCCTGTCGCCCTTCGCTCGTCACACCGCTCGATGCCGTGGGCGATGGCGTTCCGGACGAGGTGCGTGATGACGCCGGGCAAGACCCTGCCGAGGCTGGCCAGGATGCGGGTCTCGCGGCCCTCGAGCTCCAGGCGAGCGCGTTTTCCGAGGGACTCGGCCCAGGCGGGTGCCCGCTCCAGGAGCGGCCCGACGTGTTCTCCGAGCACGCTGGCGTGCAGGCGCTCCGACAGCTCGAGCAACTCGCCGCCGCTCGAGCGGGCGATGCCCGACAGCTTTTCCAGGTCGGAGCGCTGCACCGTGACTTGTTCGAGCGCAGCGCGTCCGGAGGGTGACGCTGCAATGAACAACTGCTCACTCTCGTCCAGGAGCTTGGCGATGCTGTCGATGGCGCCCGAGAGGTCGTCGCGGAGCTCGGCCGTACCCGTGCTCGATTCGCGGGCTTGGTCGCGCAAGCCCGCCAGACGACTCTCTACACCCTCGAGCAGAGTGGTGATCTGCCCGAGTTCGAAGGTGGCGGCCTCTCCCTTCAAGGTGTGCACGGTCTGGAACGCCTCGTCGAGCTTTGCGAGCGGGAGCGCGCCGAGCTTACCCAGGAGCTGTCTGGCGCGCTCCAACCGTCCGCGCGCAACCGACAAGAACGCCACGAACAGTTGGCCGCCGCCGGACACCAGGCGCTTGAGCGTGGCGACCTGGCGCGCGTGGCGTTCGCCCTGTTCCTGAACCTCGCGCTGAAGGCGGGACTGTTCGCTCACGTCCGTCGCCAGCAGCATTACGCTGTGGATGGCGTCATCTCGGACCACCGGCTGAAAGTCCAGAGCGAGCACCCTGACCGAGTCCTCGCCTGGGATGCGAACTTCGGCTGGGGCCAGCGGCAACAGCTCGTGCCAGGCGCTGGGCAGCACCTCGAACGCAAGCGCCAGCCATTCTTCGAAGGCGCGGCGCTCGGCGTCCCATGCGCCAACCCCCGGATACAGGAGGTCGCGCACGTGCCGCTCCCCCTCGGCTTCGTCGCCGAAGACGCTGGTCGCTTGGCGCGACTGCGTGCCGATGACCTTGCCACGCACGTCGAAGACCACGATGGCCTGTCGCATGTGGTCGAACAGTTCGCGCAGGTTGGCGTTGGCCTCGGCGAGGCGCTCTTCGCGATCGAAGATGGCCCGACGCATCTTGTCGAAGGCGCGGGCCAGACGGCCGATTTCGTCGTTGGCAAACGCGCGGACCTCGGCTTCGCGCTCCCCGCGCTCGATGCGCTGGGTGGCACGCAAGAGCGCGTCGATCGGCCCCACGACGGAGAGCCGGCTCACCACCAGGAGCACGGTCATCGTGCCCAGGGCGAGCGCGAGGCACAGCCACAAGATGCGCTGGCGGTTGATCTCGTAGGCCGCGTTCTCCCCAGCCAGCGAGAAATGGATGACCGTCGACCCGACGGGAGTGCCCTCACCGCCGACCACGACGCGAGCCACTTCGACGAAGGTGGGTTGCACCACAGTGCGTGCAGGGCCGGACGCCACGTTCGCCGAGGGACGGGCCCCGCCGGGCACACGCTCGGCGAGCGGTACATCGGAGCCCGGCTGCCAGATCGCCGCGAACACGACGTCTTTGTTCTGAGTCAGGTGTCCGAGCTCGGCGTCGATGGCATCCTTGTCGCCGAAGTCCAGCGGCGCGCCGAGCGAAGCCGCGAACAGATCCGCCACCATCTCTGCGGCCACTCGTTTCGACTCCACGAGTGAGTCCCGCTCACGCTGACTCACACGGAAGAACACCACGGCGCTCGCTACCGTGACGACGAGCACGACCGCCGCGCCCAGCTTGGTGCCCAAGGAGAGGAAGCCACGCTCCGGCTCGGCCTTTTCCGCGCGAGGTTGTGCCGTCCGGACGCTCTTCGTCGGCCCTCGCTCATACCTGGGCGAGTATATTCAGGTCGTTCGGCAGGCGGCTAGAGGTCATCGGCGAGCCAATTCGCCCGCGAGGGGAAACGCCGTGGGCCAAGCAGGACAACCACACGAAACCGACGCTGCCAGGGTAACGTTCACTCGATCGTCACGCCCGCCTTGGCCAGGTGTTCCTTGAACGACTGCTTGTCGTTCGACTTCATGTACGCTTCTTTGGGGTCGACCAGGCCGTTCTTCACGTGTGTCAGCAGGTGATCGTTCATGGTCTGCATGCCGAGCGAGCGCCCAGTCTGCAGCACGCTGGCAATCTGGTAGGTCTTACCCTCGCGTATCAGGTTCGAGACCGCCGGCGTGGTGATCAAGATTTCGTACGCCGCGATGCGCCCGCCGCCCTTCTTCTTGCACAAGATCTGCGCGATCACGCCGCGCAGCGACTCGCTCAGCATGGTGCGGATCTGCGCCTGCTGTTCCGGCGGGAACTGGTCGATGATGCGGTCGATGGTGCTGGTCGCGCTGGTCGTGTGCAGTGTGCCGAAGACCAGATGTCCGGTCTCGGCGGTCTCGACCGCGATCGAGATCGTCTCCAGATCGCGCATCTCTCCCACGAGCACGATGTCCGGGTCCTCGCGCAGCGCGGCGCGCAGCGCCGCCTTGAACGAGCGGGTGTGGGTGCCGACCTCGCGCTGGTTCACCAGGCAGCGCTTGTTGGGATGCACGAACTCGATGGGATCTTCGACGGTGATGATGTGATCGGCTCGGTTCTGGTTGACGTAGTCGATCAGGGTCGCGAGGGTGGTGCTCTTGCCGCTGCCGGTTGGGCCCGTCACGAGGACCAGTCCCTTGGTCAGCCAGCACAGGTCCAGCACCTTGGGAGGGATCCCGAGCTTTTCGACGGGCACGATGTCGAACGGGATCTGGCGAAATACGGCGCCAGGACCGTTCTGGTCGACGAAGTAGTTGGCGCGAAACCGCGCGACCCCGGTGATGGCGTGGGCGAAGTCCGAGTCCCAGTCCGTCTCGAACTCTGCACGGTTTCGCTCGGGCAAGATCTCGTACAAGAGCGACCTGAGCGCCTCGGCGCCGAGCTTTCCGTGCTGTTCGAGGGTGGTCATGGCGCCGCTCAAGCGCACCATCGGTTCGACACCCGTGGTCAGGTGCAGGTCGCTCGCGCCGAGTCGGACCATCTCGCGCAGGAACAGGTTGATGCGCGGCTCTCCCGGCTTCGACTGCACGGCCGGCGGCGCGATGGAGCCGCGGATCTGCGGAACACGCGGCATCGGCGGCTCCAGCATGGGCGGGCGAGGGGCCGCTTGTAGTGCCGCCACGCTGCCGCGCTGGGCCGAGAGACGGATCTTCCATTTGTCGGGGCGCTCCATCTCGATTTCGATCTGGACGGGGACCCCCTCCGAGTCGCAGGTGAAGCGCAGGCGCTTGTCGCGCTTCAGCGCCTGGATCTGATCGGTCGTCGCACACTCCTGAACCAGGGTAACGAGCTGTTTGTGGTCGACCCGATTCGTGGTCAGTCGCTCACCCGTCTCGAAGGAGAAGCGAGCGACCTGATCGCTCTCGAGTTCGAGAGCCTGAGCATCATGGCGCAGCAGGTGGCGGACGTAGTTGTCGATTTGCATGGGCTCCCTCGAGTCTAGTTCCCCGCGAAGCCGATGCCGATGCCCGCGAAGAAGCTCCAGGCGTCATAGGCCACGGGGAACGTGGACAGGACCTCCGGATCGTTGCGCCGGATACTGACGCGGGCGGGTCCGACGCTGAGCTCGGCGGTGAGCGACAGCCTGCGGCCGCCCTCGACGCCGTAGTACCAGAGGTTTGGCAGGCTCACCATGCCCGCGGTGAGCGAGGCCTCGACGGGGACCTTCTTGTCTCCCTGGTAGCCGTGCTCCACGTAGGGACCGCGATTGAACGCGTAGTTCTCGGTATGTAGCGAGAGGCGCGCCTCGTGGAGCTGCGCCACGGGGGTGGTGGCGTACGCGACGCGGGCGTCCACGTACTTGGCGATGTCGGTCTGCTCGAAGTGTACGGTCACGAAGTCGATGAGATTCTGCCGGTCCGCGATGTCGGTCACCCCAGCCGGCTGTGGCGGAACGAGCTGCAGCTTGCGCCCGTAGAGGCTGGTGCGACCGATGGTCTCGGGCACGGACTTGGAGAAGTAGTCGAACTGGCGAAGGCCACCCTTCAAGTAACTGAGCTCCTTGAATTTCTGACTCAGCACGGTGGTGACGAAACTCTTGAGTTCCGGGACGTCGATGTCACCGAAGACGCCCTGGGAATACACGTAGCCGGCGTAAGCACTGCCCACCTTGGTGTTCATGCTCACCCCGACCACACCATCCACGTCACCAGGCAACACCTTGTTGAACGTCGATTTCCCGAACAGCCGGAGTGGCGACAGCGTGTGCGCGATCACCGGCCCCATCATCGTGATGTAGCCGTAAGAGCCGCGGTTGAGCCCCTCTCCCACGACGACCGGGAGCGTGTAGCTGGCCGTGTAAAAAAAGCCGAAGAGTCCGCCACGATAACCAAACGCGAAGTTCGACGAGTACAGATCCACGTTGTTCATCGAGATCCCGCGCAGACAGCCCTCGGTAGCGTCGGTGATCTTGGTCTTGCAGCCGCCCGGGGCGCGGGCAGCGTTGATGATGGCGCCGTACTCGATGGCAAAGAGCCCGAGGTTTTCGCCGTCTTCCAGCTCGGCGCCGAGTACCGGGATCACGTAGCGGTCGAACGCCCCCACCGCGCCGTAGACCTGGGCATTGGTGATCCCAGCCTGCCGCGCGGCCTCGTAGCGCGTCGTGCCTTCGAGCAGGCTGAAGCCCTCCGGCGCAAAGAAGTCGCCGCCGAAGTCCTGCGCGCCGGCCGCTGACGTGATCGTGAGTACGGCGACGCAGACGAGAGAACGCCGGCTCACTCGAGCCCCGCGTCAGTTGTTTTCGACTTGTTTTCGACGATTGTCGCGCAGTCGATCCCGGCTGCGAGCCAGGCGTCGAGGTCGTCGCCGAACTGCTTCACGTCCGTGCAGCTGAGCTTGCGCAGGCTGATCGCACACTGGAACCCGCTGCCCGTATCGAGCTGGGCAATGCAGCGGTACTGGTCGCGGAATTTCTCGTAGCGAGCGTTGCCGAGCTCGGTGTCGTCGGTGCAGGTCACCGTGCGATTGGCGATCGAGAAGCCGGTCTCCTGGCAGATGTCGTCGGGCTCGAGTTCTTCGTAGCCTTTGCAGGTCAGGAGCAAGGACACAATGAACGCTGCCAGCGCGAGCTCGGTGCGATTCCGAACGGGTCTGCCCATCGTGCCTTCCCTTCTTTCATGACTGAAGGCCCGAAGGCAATCGGGATCGACGCCGTGCTAGCGCACCACGCTCACACTGTGGGTGCCCGCCGGAACTTTGACGAGCAGCGAGCCTCCCTCGAACGCCCAGCCGCTCGCCGCGCCGTCCAGCGCGGCGGCGCTCGCGGCTTGAGTCAGCGCTGCTCCGCCGTCGCTCACGTTCGCGGGCGCGGCGCCAAAGCCGACCAGCTCGAAGACGACGCCGTACTTCAGCTCGCTGCCGTCCTTGCTCGTCAGGTTGACGCTCGGGCCGAGCTCTTCCTGGCCGATCTCCGCGCCGTCGAACAGCACGAAGCTCGACGCCGGTCCCGGCGCGACGCGCGCCCATAGCACCCCGGGTGAGGTCGCGTACGAGTCCACGGTTGCGTCCGTGGTCGGGCTCATGGTGTCGATGGTGGGGCGCAGCATCGGCACGATGCCACCGGCCTTCAAGAACAGCGGCAGCGTCTGGAGCGGAGCGCTGACGCTGATGGATTTGGCGCCGGTGTGGGATTTTCCCGTCCACCAATCGACCCAGTCGCCCTCGGGCAACGGCACGTCTCGCGACGTCTTGCCGCGCTCGACGACGGGGGCAACGAGCAGGGAGTCGCCCAGCAAGAATACGTCGTCCGGGTGCTCACCGAGCTCGGGGTAGACCAGGCCGAGCGCGCGCTGGATGGGGCGACCGTCGGTGGCGAGCCGTTTCGCGTAGGTCCAGATGTACGGGAACAGTCGCAGGTGCAGGCGGGTGTACGTGCGATACCAGTCGAGCATCTCCTGGTCGAAGCCGTTGTCCGCGGTAGGCTCCCAGGCCACGTCGTTGCTGCTGGTTCCGATCTGCATCACGGGCGAAAGCGCCGTGCTCTGGAACCAGCGAGTGAAGAGCTCCTTGTCCGGCGGTGAGTGTCGATAACCCCCGGTGTCCGAGCCGTAGAACGGAAAACCCGAGGGTCCGAGCCCGATGCCGGCGATGAGAGCCGCGGGCAATCCGCCGACCGCGGAGTAGGTCTGGCCCTTCTCGGTCACCTTCTCGGCGTGGCGCGCGAAGCTGGCGTCGAGGTCACCGGGCCAGATCACCGAGACGTTGACCTGGTCGCCGTAGCTGCCGCCACGACAGAGCAGGAAGTTCCCTTCGTCCGGCAGCAGTCCGGCGTAGGTCTCGTGATAGAGCAGCGGGAAGCCCGCGTGCATCGTGCGTTCGTCGCTGCCATCGGAGAACTGCCAGATGTTGCGTGCGCCGAAGACTCCCGGAACGACATCCTCGCCATAGTCGAGCTTGAAACCCTCGATGCCGAGATCGATGTACTTCTTGATCTGGCTCTGCCACCAGGCTTTCGCCGCGGGGTTCGTGAGGTCGATGGGAGTTCCCCACTTGTTCAGGAGCAACCCGCGCTCCTTCGGGTAGTAACCCTTGGCCGTGGCTTCGTCGCGCAGGGCCTGCGTGCTGGGATCTTTTTCGTCGAGGTACGGGGTGTGCCAGAGCGACATGCGAAAACCCAAGGCGTGTGCCTTGTCGATCATCGCCTTGGCGTTGGTGAACTTCGTCGCGTCGAAGTCGAAGGTATTGACCCCGGTCGCGTACGGACGGTCGATCCAGACGGCGCTCGTGGCAAGATCGAGGGTACGCATGGCGGTGAGATCCGCCTCGACCTGGGCCTGGTCGTCGTTCTCGTCACGCCACACCGTTGGGCCGAGCCCCCAGCGAGCGGGCAGGCGGGGGTAACCCGTCACGTCGTAATAGAGGCGCGTGACGTCCAGGGGCTGCGCCGCGGCGAAGAGGTGAAACCCGAGCCCCGCGTCGCTGGCGAGACCAGTGCCAAAGATGGCGGCCAGCCTCTCGGGATCGGTCTTGGCCACGTCGAAGGCCGCTGGGTATCGGCTCTCGACGAACAAGCCGAAGCCGGTCGTGCCGGTGACGAACGGGATTGGTACGTGGGCCTCGTTGTTGCTGCTCTCGAGGGCGCTCGAGACCTCCAGCTGCATGGCGCGGACCTTTCCGCGGTGATTGACGCTGTCGAAGTACTCGCCGAGCCCATAAAACGCCTCTGTGGCGCCGACTTTCGGTTTGACACCGAGGTAGGCGATGCGCGCGGCATCCGCGGGAGTGAGCTTGCCGGTAAACCGATCGTCAGCGCCGACGGCGAGCTCGACCGTCGAAACGAAGCCGCCCTCGTGTTTCATGCGCAGCGTGAGTGCCGTCGCGGAGTGCGACTCGATCACGAAGCTGACTCCCGTGTTCCAGGCCAGCCCCTCCGGCTCCTTCGCGGAAGGATCGCCGGTGAGCATTGGCGCCGGATCGTAGTTGGCGGCGTCCGTCACCTCCTCCACGCTGCCGAGCACGAACGCATCGGCTGGTAGCGAGAGCAGTACGGCATCCCCGCGCCGGAGCTCGATCGTTCCTTGTTTTGCCCGGGCCACCAGGCTCGTGTCGCCCGCGTTCAAGCTGACCTCGTCGGGCCCCCCACCGCCGTCGCCGCCGTCATCGCCGCCGCAACCGATCACGGACAGCGGTGCACACAAGATCAAAGGCCACGCGCGCATTACCGCTCGAGTGTAGCGCGCCCAGAGATGCCTGTCGCCGCCCGCCGCGACAGCTCAGTGCTGGCTGCACTCGACCGGAGAGTCGGCCAACATCGAGCGGATCTGTTCGGCCAGCGCGGGGTCGGACTCGGCAGTCTTTTCCAACAGGCCCTTGCTCTCGACGAGCTGACCCGCCGCGGCGGCAGCCCAGAGGGCGTCGTGATACGCGAGCTCACGGGCGTACTTTGCCCAGTCCGATAGGCGGTTGCCGGCCGGGACCTCCGACAAATGTCGCGCTGCTTCGAGGAACTCACGCCAGGCCTTGGCGCGGTCGTCCCGGGCGAAGCTGGCTTCGGCACGCCCGAAGGCGTCGACGGCGGCCTTGATCGCGGAATGTGCTTCCACACCCCGCTCGGGCATGGCGGGCAGCGCGTAGAGTCCGTGTGCGCCGCAGGCCTCCGGGTGAAAGTTCGGTTGTTTGGCTTCTTCGCCGCCGGAGGAGCCGCCGCTCGCGCACGCGAGCATCAGAAGAGCGAAGACGAGGGGGAGGCGCCGCAGGAACACCGGCCCATCCTACGTCACGCCCAGGCGTGATCAGGCACGCTTTCTGAAGCGATCGACCCCGCGCCCGAGCACCCACACGTACACCGAGAGCTCGAGCAAGCCCGCCACCGCGAATAGGCCACCGACGACCGAAAGTGGCCAGGCACTCGCGACGCGGAACGTCGGTACGAACTCGGCCGCGTAGTCCGGATCGTACTTGATCGGTACGTTCTGCGGCGGGGTCGTCGCGTCGTAGAAGCCTTCGCTCACGGAAAAGTCGTCCTGGTATCCCTTGAACTGAACGGCCACCTTGAAGCTCGTGCTGTCGTCGCCTTCGACCATCCACTTGCGGCTCAGGACACCGGTTCCGCCGACGCCGACGGCGTCGAGGTAGTGAACCCTCAGGTCCTGGGCGCTGATGATCAGCGCAGTCGCCGCGATCACGGCGGCGACGCCCATGACCCAGTCTTTGCCGTCCCAGCCGCCGTGGCCCCAGCGAACGAGGGCGAGCACTCCGAGCGCAAGCGCGAGCGGGACGACCTGTCCCATGGCAAACAGTATGAAGAAGGAGATCGGGCCTGTGTCGTCCACGACACGAGCGAGCTTGCCCGAACTCTCGGTTCGACGCTACCTGGTCTGTCCCTCTAGCTCCACGAGCGCGGCCCGCATTTGTCGTTTCACCAGCGCGCAGATTTCTGGTGAGACCTCCGGCAGGGGGGACGCTTTGCACAGCGCCAAAGCTTGCCTCAGGGAACTGCAGCGGGCGTTGCAGCGCGGGCAGCCCGCCACGTGAAGCTCCATCTCGCTGCACACCTCTGGGCTCACGTCGTCTTCGAGGTGGCGTGACAGGATCTCGATCACGTCCGGGCAGCTCGTTCCGGGCGGCGCCTCTGGCTCGGGTGCGAACAGCGGAGCGATGCGATCGCGGACCTGTGCCCTGGCTCGGTGGAGGCGGCTCTTGACCGCCTCGACGCTCAGCTCGAGCACCGCTCCGACCTCCGGCGCGGTCAGCCCTTCGACGTCCCGGAGCACCAGGACGTCGCGATACATCGGGTCCAGCTCGTCGATGGCGCGCTCGAGCGCCGCTCCGAGCTCGTTGGCCTCGGCGCGCAGGTCCGGTGCGGTCGCGTCGACGAGCTCGGGAACACCCTCGGCGCTCAGCTCGTGCAACGGCTCGTGTCGTTTGGGCTCCCCGACGTGTTTCCGGCGGCGCTTGATGCAGAAGCTGCGGGCGATGGTGTAGAGCCAGGTGGAGAGCGAGCTCTGCCCTCGGAAATCTCCGAGGTGCCGCGCGGCGGCGAGGAGTGTGTCCTGCATGACCTCCTCCGCGTCCTCTTCGTTCCGGCACATCTTCATGCCGAAGCGGAAGATGCTCGGCGAATAACGGGCGATGATCTCGCTGAGCGCCGCATCATCGCCGCCCTGGGCCGCTTCAAGCAGCCGGAGCTCGTCAGCATGGACGTTCATTGCTTCGGAAGCCTGCCAGCTTGACAGCTTGGACGGAAGGGAGACGATCCGGGCTCCTGTCCGAAGCCGAGGCCCGCCATGCGTTTGGTCAAAGTCGCCGCTGCCACGCTCAATCAGACGCCGCTCGATTGGGAGGGCAACAAGCGAAATATCCTGGCCGCCATCGCCGCTGCGCGCACGGCCGGAGTGGGCATCCTGTGTCTGCCGGAGCTTTGTATCTCGGGCTACGGCTGCGAAGACATGTTCCTGTCGCCAGGTGTCCTCTCGACGAGCATGCGGGTCTTGGTCGAGCTCTTGCCGGAGACTCGGGGGCTGGTGGTGAATTTCGGGCTGCCGCTCCGGCACAACAAAGCCGTGTTCAACTGCTCCGCGCTCGTCGCCGATGGCAAGCTGCTGGGCTTCGTTGCGAAGCGGGCCCTCGCCGGCGACGGAATCCACTACGAACCGCGCTGGTTCAAGCCGTGGCCTCGGGGCAAGCGTGGCGTGACCGAGGTGGAAGGGCGAGCGCTGCCAGTGGGCGACCTCCACTTTTCTTGCGGCGGGATCAAGATCGGCTTCGAGATCTGCGAAGACGCCTGGATCGCCAAGCGGCCCGGAGCCGAGCTGTCGCTCGACGCCGTCGACGTGATCTTGAATCCGTCAGCGAGCCACTTTGCTTTCGGGAAGAAGGACGTGCGTCGGCGCCTGGTGCTGGAGGGCTCCCGGGCCTTCGGTGTGACCTACGTGTACTCGAACCTCGTGGGCAACGAGGCCGGGCGCGCCATCTACGACGGTGATGCGGCCATCGCGTCGGGCGGACGTTTGTCGGCAGTGTCGCCCCGCTTCTCGTTCGCGGACCACGCACTCATCAGTTCGACCGTGGACGTCGATTTGACGCGGGGACGGCATGGCTGGCTCTCGAGCTTCCGCCCGCAGGTCGAGGCGGAGCCCGGCGAGTGTGTGAGTGTGCCGCACGAGTATCCCGTGCCCGAGATCACCCGCGAGACGTTGGTCGAGGCAGCGTGGGAGAGCGGCTCGGAATTGAAAGAAGAGGAGTTCGCGCGGGCCGTGTCCCTGGCGCTGTTCGACTACCTGCGGAAGAGCAAGGCGCGGGGCTTCGTGATCTCACTCTCGGGCGGCGCGGACTCGAGCGCCGTGGCCTGTCTGTGTGCCATGGCGGTGCGGTTCGCCGTGCAGGAGCTCGGTCTGGCAGGCGTGGCCCAAAAACTCGCACACATCCCCAAGGTCGCGGCGGCCAAGAGCGAGCGTGAGATCGTGCATCTGCTGCTCACCACGGCGTACCAGGCCACCAAGAACAGCGGGGAGATCACGCGCAAGGCGGCGCGGACGGTCGCCGAAGCACTCGGCGCGCGCCACGTCGAGCTCGACGTGGATGCACTGGTCGAGGGTTACGTGAAGCTCGCGTCGTCGGCGCTCGGGCGACCTCTCGCGTGGGAGACGGACGACATTGCGCTGCAGAACATCCAGGCGCGGGTGCGCGCGCCGAGTGTGTGGCTGCTGGCGAACGTGATGGGCGCGCTCCTGCTCTCGACGAGCAATCGTTCCGAGGCGGCCGTGGGCTACGCAACCATGGACGGTGACACCGCCGGAGGCCTCTCGCCCATCACCGGCATCGACAAGGCCTACTTGCGGCGCTGGCTCGCGTGGCTGGAGACGCGAGGGCCCGCGGGGCTCGGTCCGATCCCGGAGCTTGGGGCCGTGAACGTGCAGCAGCCCACGGCGGAGCTGCGCCCTGCCTCGGCGCATCAGACCGACGAAGGCGACCTGATGCCGTACGTGCTCCTGGACGCCATCGAACGCGCGGCGATCCGCGACAAGCGCACGCCGGTCGAGGTGTGGCAGCTGATGCGCGCCGAATTCCCGGAGTACGAAGCGGCCGAGCTCGTGACCTGGGTCGAGCGCTTCTTTCGCCTGTTCAGCCAGAATCAGTGGAAGCGCGAGCGCTACGCGCCCAGCTTTCACGTCGACGACGAGAGCCTGGATCCGAAGACCTGGTGCCGCTTCCCGATCCTGAGCGGCGGTTTCGAGCGAGAGCTGGCTGAGCTCCGCGCGCGCTACGGAAAAGGGTCGTGAGCGAGTATCCGCGGCCCGCCCTGGCGGCAGACGTCGTGGCTCTCGCGTTCGACGGCAAGGAGCTGCGCGTGCTCTTGATAGAGCGCGGGCACGACCCTTTCGCGGGCAAGTGGGCGTTGCCCGGTGGTTTCGTCGAACCGACCGAGAGCGCCGAGGCCGCGGCGTCGAGGGAGCTCACCGAAGAGACCGGGCTCGGTGAAGTCTCGGTCGAACAGCTGTACACCTTCAGCAAGCCCGGGCGCGATCCCCGCGGCTGGATCGTGAGTGTCACGCATCTGGCGCTGCTGCGCCTGTCCGAGCACGAGCCTCGGGCGGGTGACGATGCTGCGCGTGCGGAGTGGGTGCCGGTCTCGCGGGCGCAAGGTTTGGCTTTTGATCATGACGAGGCGCTTGCCTTGGCGCTCACCCGAGTCCGTGCTCGCGCGGAGCGTTTCCCGTTCGGCGCCGAGCTCTTGCCAGCGCGGTTCACGCTGCGAGAGCTGCAGGCACTGCACCGAGCCGTGCTCGGCGAGTCGCTCGACAAACGCAACTTTCGCAAACGGGCGCTCGCTTGGCCGTCTCTCGTGCCGCTCGACGACAAGGAGACGGGCGTGCAGCACCGCCGCGCGCGTTATTACCGCTTCGATGGTCGGCGGCTGCGACCGTTCGTTCGGGCCGAGACGGGCGTGCCGCTCGGTGAGGAGTCCGGATGACCCAGGACTCGGCGTCGGCAGTATCGACGCGCTTTGACGGTCTCGAGCTGGCGGAGCGCGAGCTGCCCGCGTTGTTGGCCGAGGTTCGCGCGGAGCTGAGTGACGACCCAGGGCACGATTTGCACCACGCGCTCCGTGTTGCGGCGTGGACGCTGCGCATCAGCGCCGGTGAGGTCTCCGAGCGGGTGGCGCTGGCCGCGGCGTTGCTCCACGACGTGGTGAACTTGCCGAAGGACTCGCCGGAGCGCGCGCTTGCGAGTGAAATGTCGGCGGCGCGCGCCAGCCGGGTTCTCCCGCGACACGGCTTCTCGGAGGCGGAGACGGCGCTCGTCGCCGAGGCGATCCGCGATCACAGCTTCAGTCGCGGGGCCGTGCCGACGAGCCCCCTCGGCCGCGCGCTTCAGGATGCCGATCGGCTCGAGGCGCTCGGCGCACTCGGGCTGATGCGTTGTATCTCGACCGGGACTCGCATGGGAGCGCGCTATTTTCACGCCGAGGACGTGTGGGCCGAGCAGCGGCCGCTCGATGACCTCGGCTATTCGATCGATCACTTCTTCACGAAGTTGCTGGCTCTGCCGCAGACGATGACGACGGAGCTCGGCCGGCGGGAGGCCGAACGGCGCGTGGAGTTCCTCCGAACTTTTCTGGAAGAGCTCGCCAGCGAGCTTGGCACTCCGCTGCCGCCGGGGCGGTGTTAGTTCCCATCGCCGGTCTTCCCATTCCAGCTACGGCACACCCGCGCCGGTCACACCTCCGACGACCCACGTGATCTGATGTACGCCGGCGGGTCGCCCTGGAGACCCGAGTATCTCGATGTGGGTCGCAATGACTATTTCGGGCACGGGCGCGCGAACTGTCCGGACCTGGCACGGAGTGCGTTCCTCGACCCGCTTCCCGTCGCTCCGGTCGTGCCAAGGGGCTGGTAGTACGCTCCGTCGATTCGCCAGGGTTTGCAGGCCAAGCAGCCCCTGCTCGTAGTCGTGTTCGGGCGCGGCGCTCCGGGCGTGCTCACTGATGTACGATGAACGTGGTTGCCGGTTCGACGTTCGGGCGCCAGCGCACACCGTGCCAGCCCTCCGGCATCGGGGGTTCGGTGAATTCGAAGAGCCACTTGCCGTCGATGGGCGACACGTTGACGCAGCCGCCGCTCTTGCGGTCGCCCCAGTCGTCGTGCCAGTACGCCCCGTGCAGCGCGTGCGGGCCGTGAAAGTTCTGCGCCCAGGGCACGTCCGAGTGGATGAACTCGCCGGGCGCCACCATCGTGGCGGTCGCAAACTTCCCGGTGATCGGGAACACGCCGACGGGGGTCGCCGCCGTCTCGATCGGATCGATGCCTTTTGCCGGAGTGCCGCCGCGCCCTGGGGCGATGAGCGTCGCAAAGACCGGTAGTGTGCCCTCGAAGGCGATCATCCAGCCTCCCCACACACTCGACTCGATCCACGTGCGCCTGCCCGCCGGGCCTTCCTTGGTGTCGGGACCTCCGACCGGCGCACCCCACGGGGTTTTTTCCTGCGGCGTCGGCACCACGGCGTCCGTCTTTTTTACCCAGATGCCCGGCTCGCGGGTCTCCAGGTACGTCACGCGCTCTTGCTCTCTCTTGGCGCCGCTGAGCTCCACGTGGCTCAAGCGCGGGAAGCGTTCTGTCGTCTCGATGAGCTTGCCGTTCTCGTCCTTGAACTTCGAGCGGTCTTGGCTGCGGAAGAACGCCAGCGGCAGCTTGACGTCTTTGCCGAGGTGCACCCCCGCGAACGTGACTTTCTTGTATGGAACGACTCGGTCCTTGGGCACCCAGAGCAGATCGGCGCTGAGCAACCAGCTGCGGTCCTCTGACACGGCCTCCGCGCTGTAGGCGACGGTCGAGAGCGGTGTCAGCCGCGAGCGCGGTTCGTGCACGGTCGAAGGCAGCTTACCGAGTGAGAACGCCGGCGTCTTCGCCGGATTGAGATCCACGCCGACGAGCGACGTGTGGCGTTTGTCCTTTTGTTTTGCGTCTTCGATCCGCGCCAGATGGTCTTGGAGATCCCACTCCCGCATGCGCTGCTCGGAATGTTTCGGGATCTCTGGATATCGGTAGACACCCCGCGACTCCGCGTACTGGTGGGGCCAGGCGCTCGACATGTTCGGCGCGTAGGGGCGCATCGCCACGAGCTCCGGGTCGTTGGCATCGAGCGTCGCGCGCACACCATCCACACACACGTAACCGCGCGGTTCGATGGCGTACCATTTCGTGCACCCGGGGCCGTTCTTTGGCTCGGGATCCTTGAGCTTCGCCGAGCCGCCGAACCACATGAAGCCGACCCAGCCTGAGGCGTTCGGCTCGGGGCTGATCCAGACGAAGCGAGTCTTGGCGTAGACACGGGGCTCTTCCGCGGCTTTTGCCAGGGCCTTTTGGGGGTTGCTGGATGGCTCCGGCGCGGGAGCAATCGCGCTCACCGAGCTCGTCGGGGACTGCGTTGCTGGGTCCGCCGAAGCTGCTGCCGCTCGACTCGGCGCCGGACCGGCCTCTTCTCGGCTCGCGCATGCGAGCAGAGCGGCCGACAGGCAGAGCAGCGAGGGGTGTTTCATCGGTGCCTTCGGACTATCGTCGAAGCGAGCGCGGTGCAACCAATCGGCATTGGTTATGCTCGCCCTGGTGACGATTTCCCCGCCAAAGACCGAAGCCGAAGTGCTGTGCCGCGCTCGGGCTCTGGCGGGCCGAAAGCTCGGTGATCTCGCCCGCGAGCTCGGTGTCGTCTGCCCGGCGGATCTCCGTCGTGCCAAGGGCTTCGTTGGCAGCTTGATCGAGCAAGCTCTTGGTGCCAATGCCGGGTCGCGACCCGTGCCCGACTTTTCGGAGATCGGCGTCGAGCTGAAGACGCTGCCGGTCGATGGTCGCGGGCGTCCGTGTGAGTCGACCTTCGTGTGTACGATCCCCCTCACTGCCGTCGCCGATCTCGAGTGGCGCGACTCACCGGTATTTCGCAAGCTCGGTCGCGTTCTCTGGGTGCCCGTCGAAGGGGAGCGCGCCCTCGCGCCCGCAGTCCGACACGTTGGTGAGCCGTTGCTCTGGAGCCCGAGCCCCGAGGAGGAAGCGGAGCTTCGCTTCGACTGGGAAGAGCTCGCAGGTCTGATCGGTCGCGGCGACGTCGAGAGCCTGACCGGACACCTGGGCAAGTGCCTGCAGGTGCGACCCAAAGCCGCCAATTCGCGCGCTCGCCGCTCGGGTATCGACAAGGACGGTGCGGTCTTCGATACCGGTCCCAAGGGCTTCTATCTTCGTGCGACGTTCACCGCCCGATTGCTCGGTGCGCACTTCGTCTTGCCCAGCTGATCGCCGCGGGCTGCGGGTGCCGCCGGTCTCAGGGGCGAGACTTTTGCGGGAAGTGCCCCGAGAGGGCCTCGGCGTACAATCGACACACGTCCGCCAGGGTCAGAATGCCGGTGAGCTTGCCATCGTAGTCCACGACGACCGCGGAGCTCAGCTGCCGTTCGGCCATTTCGCAGAGCACCGCGTCGAGCGGGTCAGCACGGTCGGCCACGAATGCCGGCATGTGACACACCTCCCGGACGGTGAGCGGGCCGGCGCTGGGTGCGAGCGCGCCCGCGACCTGAATGTCCCGGGCGGTGATCACGCCTGCGATCTTGCCCTGACTCGTCACTGGCAAATGATGGATGTCGTGCTCCTCCATCACGACCCGCGCGGTGACCACGTCCTCGGAAACGTCGATTGAGTAGGGCAACGGTGTCATCACGCTGCCGATCGGTGGCATGCCCCGCATGGAGGGCGGCTCTGCACGAGGCATACCAGAGGTCCGCGATCAGTCCGCCGCAGCGCGTTCCCGGGCGTTCCGTGGCTGCGCCGGGTGAGTCAGGAGGGCGTGCGCGATGCGCTCAGCACCGTTTGGGGAGGGGCCAGGCGATCGCGAGATTGCGTGACCTCCGCACCCGCTGCGCCGAATCGAGGAGCTGGCGAAAGACTTGCGAGCGGATCGCGTCAGATGGAGCTCGGACGGGCTCGATTTTGCCTGCCCGGGTGGTGGGCGCGCCGCGTTGCGTGGGATTTGTCGCGAGCGTGCTGGGCCTTCCTAGGGTGTTTTCGAGACTTGGCTGCGTCCTTGCGCGGGGCAGGGCTCGGGTCCGGCTTAGGTGCGCGGGGGGGTTCCGTTCTGGGCGGATCATCCAAAGGCAAATCGGGCTTCGACTCGGTCTTGGGCGGCCCCGCTTTGGTGGGCCCGCGTCGGTGCTTCGATGGCTCGCTCTTCTTCGGGGGCTTGCTCTTCGATGGCTCGTCCTTGGCAGGCTCGCTCTTCGGGGACTCGCTCTTCTGCGGGGGCTCGCTCTTTTGCGGGGGCTCGCTCTTTTGCGGTTCGTCGTTCTGGCGGGGCCCGCTCTTCTGCTGGGGCTCGCTCTTCTGCTGGGGCTCGCTCTTCGCGGGCCTGGTTCTCGATTGGCGCGGCTTGGTGTCGCGGCCAGCTCTTGACGGTGCTGCGAGCGGGACCGCGGGCGAGGGTGCTCGAGCACTCGTAGGTCGAGCGGCCTTCGGCGGAGCGGGCGCGCTGGGTTTGTCGACCGGAGCGATGGCCAGATGAATGTGATTGTGGTGATCGCTGTCGTAGTCCGGGGTCAGCAGCTCCTTGAACAGGTGCGTCGCCTTCAGACGGCAGGCCAGCTGATTGAGCAGGGGTGCGGCGGCGCTGCAGCCATCAGGCAGGCCGCGCGCGAAGTCGAGCTCCACGGACTGCCGCTTGCCGTTGAAGGCGATCTCGTGCACGTCGAGCGCGAGCCCGTACGCATGCAAGCTCAGGCGCCCAACTCGGCTCATGCGGTACGAATAGGCCCCGGAGAAACGCATGGCGGTCACACCAAGGTCAGCCAGCACGGGCGCGATGCGGCCAAGCGCGACGACCAGGCGGCAGTCGGCCAGCATTCGAGTGGTCCCCCCCGACTCGTAACGAACGCCGCCGATCTTGCTCGTGACCTCCACCGGCGTGTCCACTCCGCGCTTTTCGCTCACGCGAGCGAACGTCACCCCACTCCGAGCGAGCTCGGCGATGCACGCGTCTGCGCTCGGGATCTCGCTGCCCGAGAACACTGGCACATCGGGTCGTGAGACCGGCTCGACGCGTCGTGGCGCGCTCCCCGTTGGATCCGGCGCGCTGGGCAAGGTCGGAGCGCCGTAGCCGAGCGCTGCAACTCGCGGCTGATCCGGAGGTTCGACCAGCCCGGGGGGTGCCCAGGCTCCGTAGCCGAGCTCGGCGCCGCGATAACGGAGGGGTGCCTGCGGTGCGGGCTCCCGCGCGCAGCCCGACCCCAGAGTCAGGACCAGCGCAGCAATGACGGAGAGACGCGACACTCCCGAATCTGTTCCATGAGCAGCGGCTTTCGCCCAAACAATCGTCGAGTTTTGTCGGTCGGACACTGCACGTATGGCTCATCGCGCTGGGCGCACCGCGGATCCAGCACTACCCTTGTTCAGGCATGCGCGAGCGTGAACGGGGGCCTGCGCTCGGGTCGGCGAAGCCGCCGCCGTTGCGCGGCGCGAGCAGGTCACTAGGCATGCGAGACCCCTTCTTCCGAAACGCGCAGCGGCATTCGCAGCCCCCGCCGAAGCCGTCACCACCTTCGCTCTGACGTCGCTCGATGCGTCCCGCATCGCTTACTGAGCGAGCCGGCGCGAGCCGCGGCATTCTCGCCGCCCGGCCTGACACTCCACCGAACCTAAATTCCTCGTGGCGGGAGGACAAACGTATGCCTACGCTTCGGCGGCATCCCATGAGTGTGACGACTGTTCTCGGTGAAGTCGACCCGCGCTTCCTCGAGATGCTGGAGGACGGTCCGCTCGGCGTGTTCGTGGTGGCTCGCGACGGAACGATGCAGTACGTGAATTCGACCATCGCACGCGTCGCAGGTTTCCCTGATGCGGCGTCGATGGTGGGCTCGAACATTCGAGACTTCTACCGAGACCCGGCGGAGCGCGACGAGCTCTGGCGGCGCGTCGACGAGCACGGAGCCATCAGCGCCTTCCCGGTGACGTTGCAGGCGCGCGACGGAAAGCCCCGCCACCTGCTCCTTTCGGCGATGCTGGACGGTGATGCTCTGCGCGGCGTCTCGGTCGACGCTACCGCGACAACCGCCAATCACGACGCACTGCAGCTCAGTCTCGAGCTGAATCGCCGAATCGTCGAGGCGCTGCCCGGTGGCGTGGTGCACGTTCGCAGCGACGGTTCGATCGCCACGGCCAACGCTGACGCGTGTCGCGTGCTCGGACTCAGCCTGGACAAGCTGACACAACGCTACACGGTGGATTTCGTCACCGAGACCGTGGATGAGGACGGGGTGCCATGCCCGCTCGAGGACTACCCCGTGACGCGAGCGCTTGCCACCGGCGAGGCGCAACCGCCACGCATCATCGGGGTTCGGCGGCCGGCCGGCGACATCGCTTGGGCGCTCTTTCGAGCCGTGCCGGTGAAAGACCCAAAGAGCGGTGAGGTGACGGGCGCCATCGTCACATTCCTCGACATCACCTCGCGTCGGCGGGCGGAAGAGGCCCTGCGGGAGAGCGAGGCGCGGTATCGCGAGTTGGTCGAGGGTTCGCCCGATCCCATGGCGACGGTGCAGGAGCAGAAGCTGGTGTTCATCAACCGGGCTGGAGTTCGGCTGCTCGGCGCCGAGACTTCGGCGGCGCTGCTCGGAAAGCCGGTCGAGGAGATCGTCGGGACGCACCGCATCGATGCGCTGGTCGAATACACACGCCGGCGGCACGCCGGTGAGCTGTTAACGGCCGTGGAGGCGAAGGTCCGCCGGTTGGACGGCGGCGAGGTCGACGTCGAGCTCTCGGCCGTGCCCTACGTTTGGCGTGGCCAACCCGCCACTCTCTTCACTGCTCGGGACATCTCACAACGCCGGCGGGCGGAGGCTCGCTACCACGCGCTCGTCGAGCAAATGCGTCACACCCAGAAGCTCGAGAGCTTGGGACTCCTCGCTGGTGGGGTCGCGCACGACTTCAACAACCTGCTGGCGGCGATCCTGGGCAATACCACCCTCGCGTCACGCCACATCCCGCCGGGCTCCGAGGCTGCCGAGGCTCTCGCGGCGATCGAAGTTGCGGCCCGTCGTGCCGCCGACATCACCGGGCAGATGCTGACCTACTCCGGTCGTGGCCACGTCGAGGCTCGAGCGCTCGCGCTCTCAGAGGTGGTGCGGGAGATGGCGGGATTACTCGGAACCGTCGTATCCAAACGCGCTGAGCTCATCTCGGACCTGGATGACTCGATTCCGCTCATCGAGGGCGATGCGGCGCAGCTTCAGCAGATTGTGATGAACTTGATCTTGAACGCATCCGATGCCCTGGGCGAGCGCCCCGGGGTCGTGTCCGTCAAGACCGGGGTGCGCGAGCTCGCGCAGGCCCAGCTCTCCGAGACCTACGTGAACGATGAGCTTCCGGGTGGGCAGTACGTGTTCGTCGAGGTGAGCGACACCGGTCACGGCATGGATGCCCCGACCCTTTCCCGGGTGTTCGATCCTTTCTTCACGACCAAGACCAAGGGTCGAGGACTGGGCCTCGCGGCGACGCTCGGTATCGTCCGTCGGCACGGTGGGGCCATTCAGGTCGAGTCCGAAGTGGGCGCGGGCACGACCTTCAGCGTCTTTTTTCCGGCGTCATCGGCAGCCGTGGCGGTTTCGACGACCGCGCGCTCGAACGTGCAACCGACGGGAGGCGCGACGGTGCTCGTAGTGGATGATGAAACGATCGTCCGCGAGGTCACCTGCCGCTTGCTGGAGGCGTTTGGTTATCGGGCCATCCCCGCCGACGGCGGGAGCGAGGCGCTGCGCCTGTACGCGGAGCTGCGACCAAACATCGACGTCGTGCTGCTCGACATGACGATGGCTGACATGGGTGGCGGGGAGGTGTTCGAGCGCCTGGTGGCCGAGTATCCCGGCGTGCGGGTGATTTTGTGCAGTGGTTACTTCGAAGAAGACCTGTCCGTCGAGTTGGGCAGCGGAGCCGCGGCTTTCCTGCACAAACCGTATGCCGCGAATGACCTGGTCGCGGCGATCGAAGCTGCCGTGTCGAATCGCTGACTCTCAATCCTCGCGTCCTTGCGCCCTTTTCACCAAGGGGGGTGGCTACGTCCGGGGCGATTGCGCTAGTTTGGGTCGCTTGGAGCGCCGCCAGCTTTGACCGAAGACCGTCGCCAGTCCCTCCGGCTCGAGTCGTCCGCCCGTATCTTGTGGGCAAACCTCGGCAGCGACACCTTTCAGGTCGACCGCCTGCGAGACGTCAGCGCCACCGGCGCTCGTGTAGCAACGGACGCTCTGCCGCGGGTCGGGGAGGAGATCCGGTTCGAGGCGCTCGACGACGCGGGTCAACGATTGTGCGTCGGGCTCGCGCGGGTGGTCTGGGCTGACACCCAGCGAGGCATGGGCATCGCGTTCCTTGCACTGGGCGTCGACCCGAATGTCGTTGCCGTACTCGCCTCGGCGGACGCTGCGTCCCACGAACGACGACCGCCGCAGCTGCCGGGCGGTGTGGTCGGTGCGCCGCCGCTGCCGACGGGCTTGGCGCCCACGGACGCGAAGCGCGCGCCGGCTCCGATCGTCGAGGCTGCCGCGGACGAAGCGGACGAGGAGCTCGACGACGAAACGGCGCCGCAGATCGAGCCGCTCCGGGTGCGTCGCACCGGCATGATCATCGGTATCGATCTCGGGACCACGAACACGTGTGTGTCGCACGTGGTCGACGGGCGTCCCGTGGTGATCCCCGGGCGCACTGGCAAGAGCACGGTGCCCTCCATGATCACCTTCAGCGACGACGGGAAGTGCCACGTCGGCCAGCGGGCGGCGGATCGACAGATCCTATTCCCGCTCCAGACCGTGTACGGATCCAAACGCCTGCTCGGGCGCACCTACCGCGCCGACACCGCCGCCGAGGCACAGCAGCATTTCGCCTATCCATTGGCCGAAGCCGAAGGGCAGCGCTTCGGGGTCCGGGTTGGCGACAGCGTGATCAGCATGGACGACATCGCGAGCCAGATCCTCGAGGAGGTGCGCTCGACCGCCGAAGAGCACCTGGGGGTTCCGGTCGAGGCTGCCGTCATCACGGTGCCCGCGTACTTCAGCGAGGTGCAGCGCGATGCCGTGCGGCGTGCGGCAAAAAAGGCCAACTTGACGGTCTTGCGCGTGCTGAACGAGCCGACGGCCGCGGCCATCGCCTACGGGCACAAACAGAAATCACAGGCCCGCATTGCGGTCTGGGACTTCGGCGGCGGCACGTTCGACATCTCCATCGTCGACGTGACCGACGGGCATCTCGAGGTCGTTGCTACCGGTGGCGACTGTTTTGTCGGTGGCTCGGACTTCGATGACGTCGTCGCCTCGTGGATCTTGGGCGAGTTTCAGCGCATCGAAGCCATCGAGCTCGACCCGCAGCCACAGCAGATCGCCCGCCTGCGCGAAGCAGCGGAGCACGCAAAGTGTTCGCTCTCGGTGCAGACGGAGTACATGGTGGAGCTTCCTGAGTTCACGCGCGACCCGCGGCGCGAGCTGCGCGTAGAGCTCACCCGCGAGGTCTTCGAGGAGCTGACCCGGCCGCTGGTCGAGCGCACCATCGCCATCACCGAACAGGTGCTGGCGGACGCCGGCCTGACCGCGAACCAGGTGGACGACGTCGTGCTGGTGGGCGGTGCGACGCGCATCCCCGCGGTACAGCACGCGGTGGCCACCTTCTTCCGCCGCCGGCCGAGCAAACGCATCAACCCGGACGAGGCGGTGGCGCTCGGGGCCGCGCTCCTGGCGAGCGAAATTGGCACCTCGGACGCCCCCACGCTGCTCGACATCCTGCCGATGAGTGTGGGCCGCGGGGTGACCGGGACACGCTTCGAGGCGCTGGTCCCGAAGAACAGCCGGCTGCCCGTGGAATGTGAGCTCAAAGTGGCGGCGGATTTCTTGGGCACCGCATCCGTACCTATCTTTCAAGGCGAGTTCACGGACGTTGCCAAGAACGAATACATCTGCTCGGCAGTGGTGGAAGACCGCGTGCTCCAGGACGGCGGCACGGTTCTGTTCCGTCTGTCGTTCGATGAACACTGCGTGATGAGCATCGATGCGGTGAACCCGAAGACCGGGCGTGCGCTGCCGGTGGTCCTCGACCGAGCGCGGCCGCTGCAGGAAATTTTGGAACAACTCGGTGAGTACCAGGGCCCCGCTCCCGTGGTTTGGAAGATGCCCGAGTCGCGTTTGAGCAAGGTTTTTGGCAAGCTGTTCAAGCTGTTTGGTCGTTGAGCAGAGAGCGGCGCTGCCTCTGCCCGCGTCCGGGCAGCCCGCGCGCCCGGCGCGCCGCATACGCGCAAGGGCTTTGACAGCGCGACGGCTCGAGAGCGAAATGGGGCGCCATGCTGAGACAAGCCGTTTGGGTTTTGATGGCTATTGCATCGTGGGGAGTCACTGCCTGCGGAAGTGACGACGAGGGTGGGTCCAAGACCGCCACCGGTGGCGGAGGTGCGTCGGGCAGCGGCGGGACGTCGGCCACGGGCGGAGCCGCGGGGAGCGGAGGCACGACGGCGGTAGGCGGTGGCGCGGGTAGCGGCGGGGGTGGGGGAGGAACCGCGTCCGGAGCGTGCCCGGTTGGAATCACGTCGGACTCCGACGTCGGGCAGAGCCTGCCGCAGCTCAGTGTGGATACGACCTACGTCGCACCGACGGGCAAGTCGATCCAGGTAGCGGCCGGCGGTGATCTGCAGGCGGCCCTCGATGCCGCCTTGCCGGGGGACGAAATTCGGCTGGCTGCGGGCGCGACCTTCAAAGGTCCCTTCAGCTTGCCGAAGAAGACGGGCGACGCGGTGATCGTGATCCGCACGGATGTGGCGGACAGCGAGCTGCCCCCGTCGGGACAGCGCATCGATCCGACCTTCGCCAGCAAGCTGGCGAAGGTCGTCGTGCCTGCAAACGTAGGCAGTGTGTTCGGCACGGCCCCCGGTGCTCACCACTACCGCTTGGTCGGTCTCGAGATCTCCCCGGAGCCCGGAGCGTACGCCACGAATCTCGTGGACCTCGGTTCGGGGGCAAAGAGCGACGCGGACTTCCCCCATCACATCGTGATCGATCGCTGCTACGTGCACGGGGACGCGGCCAAGGGCGCCCGCCGTGGTGTGGCACTCAACTCCAAGGACGCCGCGGTGATTGACTCGTGGTTTGCCGACCTGAAGGAGGCTGGCGCGGACTCCCAGGCCATCGCTGGCTGGGCGGGTCCGGGGCCGTATTTGATAGTCAACAATCACCTGGAAGGGGCCGGTGAGAACATCATGTTCGGCGGAGCGGATCCGGCCGTCCCGAACGTCGTGCCCTCGGACATCACGATTTGCGGGAACCACATCGTAAAACCCGTAGCCTGGAAGGCGCTGGCTTTCAGCGAGAAGAACCTGTTCGAGCTGAAGAACGCACGACGGGTCCTGGTTGCGGCCAACGTGCTCGAGAACAACTGGGCCGACGCCCAGGTTGGTTTTGCGGTCGTGCTCACCCCGCGCAATCAGGACGGGAGTGCACCTTGGTCCACGGTCGAGGACCTGACGTTCGTCTACAATGTCGTGCGGCACACTGGCTCGGGGATCAATCTGGCCGGCGAAGACGACAACCATCCGAGTCAGCAGCAGCAGCGCGTCGTGATCCAGAACAACCTGCTCGACGACGTGAATCGCGATGCATGGGGTGGAGACGGTCGGGTATTTCAGCTGATAGCGCCGAAGAAACCCGGCGTGAAGGTGAAGATCGATCACAACACCGCGACCATGGCGGGCAATGCGTTCCTGGTGATGGGCGACAGTGTCGTGGTCTCCGAGAGCGCACGCTTCACCAACAACATCGTCATGAAGGGGGACTACGGCGCTTTTGGCTCCGGCAAAGGCGAGGGGAATGGGGCGCTGGCCTTCTTCCTGCCCGGCGCGGTCTTCACGGCGAACGCCATCGTCGGAGCGCTCGCGGCGAGTTATCCACCCGGCAACTTCTTTCCGGCCGACGCTGCCGCCGTCGGGTTCACGGACGTGGCGTCCGGTGACTACTCACTCTCCGCGTCGAGCACCTACAAAGCCAAGGGCACGGACGGCAAGGACCTCGGGGTGGACATGGCCAAGCTCAGCGCGGCGATCGCGGCCGTGGTGAAGTGACGATGACGGGCCGCGCTCGGCTTCTGCTCCGAGCGGAGGTCGAGTAGGTTCGCGGGATGGACTTCGACCCTGGGCGTGCGCAGCGCCGGCATGCGTTGTTCGGCGGTGAGGGGAGTGTCCTGGTTCAGGCTCTCGAGCAGAGCCCACTCCCTGCGCCGTTCACCACGTTGCTCCTGTGTGAGCTCTCGCCGGGCGGCCGTGTCGGGGCGCACGTTCAAGAGACGGACTGTGAGCTGGTCGTTGCGCTCTCGGGTGAGGCGGTGCTGTACGTCGACCGGTCGCCGAACGCCCTCGGGTCCGGCGGAGTCGTCGGATTACCCCTGGGCTCGCGGCTCGAGATCGACAACGCGTCGGTCGAGCAGCCGTTTCGCTACCTGATCGTCAAGGCCGGCCCCGGTCGCGCTGTCTGAGCGTAAATCGAGCACTTCGATCCGGAGCGCGGGTTTCGTCGTACCACGCTCAGGTGCCCGTCTCGACCCGATTGATGCTCGCTCTCCTGGGCAGCGCGTTCCTCGGTGCATGTCGCAGCGAGGTCCCGCTCGAGAAGCGCGCACCAGAGCAGAGCGCGCACTTCGTCGTGGGGGGCGCAACCCTGCCTGGGGTCGGGGTGCGTGACCTCGAGATCCGCGATGGCCTCATCGTCAGCGTGGGCAAGGTCGAACCCGGGCTGCCGCGCGTCGACGCGGCCGGTCGTTACCTGACTCCGGCGATCATCGACAGTCACGTACACCTGGCCTACCTCGAAAAGACACGAGAGCTGGCTCGACACGGGGTTGCCGGCGCCGTCGATCTGGCGTCGCCGAAGGGTTTCCTGGGTGTCTCCCACGCACCGCTCACGCTGCTCGCCTCCGGGCCGATGATCACTGCGCCCCACGGTTACCCGACCGAGAGCTGGGGCAGCGCGGGTTACGGGCTCGAGGTAGAAGGCGCGAAAGCGGCGGCGGCCGCGGTGGAAGAGCTCTGGTCGCTCGGTGCTCGCGTCGTGAAGGTGCCGATCGATTCGGGTCCCGTGCTCGACGACGCGGCGCTCGGAGCGGTGGCGCTGGCGGCGCACACGAGAGGCATGAAACTCGTCGCGCACGCGCTCGGCGATGCCGACGCTGCGCGTGGGGCTGTGCTTGGGGTGGACGTGCTCGCTCACACTCCGGTCGAGGCGCTCTCCAGCGAGACGGCCAGCGCCTTCAAGGGCCGCGCGGTCGTGAGCACACTCTCCGCCTTCGGCGGTCTCACCGCGCGTGCGAACCTGAAGCAGCTGCGCACCGCGGGCGCCGTGGTGCTCTACGGGACCGACTTCGGCAACACGCAGGTTGCGGGCCCAAGCAGCCGCGAGATCAACGAGCTCGTCGCGGCGGGTCTCGATGGGGAAGCCGTGCTGGCCTGCATGACCTCGGCACCGGCGGACTACTGGGGGTTTTCCCGGCTCGGGCGCATCGAGGTGGGACGGAGCGCGAGCTTTCTGCTGCTCGATCGCGATCCGCTCGCCGACCCCTCGGCGCTCGCCGCACCGGCTGAGGTGTTCATCGACGGGGTCTTGCAGCGGGACTAGGGGCTGAGCGTCCGAACCAGATCGGCGGCTTCGTCGCGGTCGATTTCCAGCGCGTCGGCAGTCTCGAGGATCAGCTCACGCTCGCTGGTGCGGATGATGCCGTCGGCGGCGGTCACCTGGATCGCGAGAGAGAGTGCGACCTTGCGCAGCGCCGGCTCGGGCAGGCGCGCTTTGACCGACAAGAGTCGTTTGTCCCGGCCCTCTCGGTCGAGATCCTTTTTCGCCTGGGCGAGCAGCGAGCTGAGCTCCTCTTTGCTCAGTCGGGCGCTGGTCAGGGACTCGAGGCTGTTCTTGAAGTGGGCCTGCTCTTCGTCGCTGAACTCGCCGTCGGCAGAGGCCGCGAGAAACATGGTTTCGATCAGCGCCTCCAGCTTGGGCGGGGGCAGATCCGGAGTGGTCATGTCGGAGCGGTTCATGGCCCCACGAGCCTAGAGCAAGGGAGCGCCGCTGCCCAGGGGGCGAGCTTTGGCGAGTCACCCCGCGGCTCCGCGCGCGGACCCTTCGCCCGCGATTCTGTGACGCAGCGGGTCGGCACGGGATGATACTAGTCGGGGGCTTTGAGGAACGGCTTCTTTCCTCCCGAAAGGATCGAGCAGGCACGGCTGGCGGCCTTCTTTGCGGTGAGCCGCGACGACCCCTGGTTGTCCAGAATGCTCGCCACCGTCGTCGTGTACGTGTTGGTGCTGGGGCCACTCGTGCTCGGGATCGGTGTGCCGATGCTGGTGGCCGTGCTCTTCCACCCGCATCGGGGTGTGATGGCGCTGTGCCCCGTCTTCATCCTCCCGCTGGCCGGCTACGCGGTGATGTTTGGCCTGATGGGTTTGGTGTTCGGCAGTTATCCGAGCATGGCGCGCGGTCTGGCCGCGGTGCCGGTCGTGGTCGACCTCGATTCGAGCGCCGATGGTGAGCTCGTGCTCGTGAGCGGCCGCGTCGTTGCGGGCACGGAGGGAACCGTCAACGGCGAGCTCACCGGAAAGGAGTTCGTTTGGACGGAGCTCGAGCTCGAGGTGACTGCGCCGTCAGGGCGCGGCCGCAGCGCGCGGGTGAGCCGCACGAGGTCGAAGCGGACCGCGTTTGCGGTCGAGCCCGAGGGCGCTCCGACCATTGCCCTGGACCCGACCGGAGGTTTCTTGCGCGCGGCACCCCAGCAGACGACCGTGGACGGCGTGGGGGCGCCGGGCGGCCATCGATTGCGCGCGCTCTTGGAGCTCGAGAACCTCGAGCTCCAGAGCCACGAAGACGCGGACGTCTCAGAGCGGTCGCTCGCGGTCGGAGACCAAGTGCTCGTTCTCGCCGTGGTGCGGCGCGGAGCCGCCTACCGCGGTGAGGGCTGCCTCGCGAGCGGCCCGGACGACCGTCTCATGGTCAGCGGCGAAAAGCGCCACGAGTTGCTCGCGGCATTTGGCCCGAGCAAGGGCTCGCGAATCACCCTGATCGTCGGCGTCGTCGGCGTCGTCATCGGGCTTCTGCTCATGCTGGGCGCGCACGTGCCATGAGCCCCAGGGCGCGGAAACGCCTGCAGCCTCGACGTCACTCCGACGCGTCGGGATGGCTCGCACCGACGCTCACGGCCGTGGCTCCCCGCGCGGCGCGAAGAAGGGCGAGCGGGTCAGCTCACGCACGAGCTCCGTCGCATAGCTGCCTGCGGGCAGGAAGAACCCGAGCTCGATCACACCCGGCTCGGGCTCGCCGACGACGAGCTCTCTGGGGAAAACCAGGAGGTCGCGACGTGTGCCATCGACGAAGCGCCCCAGCTTTTCGGACAAGCCTTCGTCGAGCCCCGCCGCTTCGGCGGCGAGCTTCTCCAGCTCTGCTGCCCGGGCTCCGGCTCGCCGCATCTTCGGACCCGGCATCGGGCCGGTGAGGTGTAGATCCTTCTGCTCCAGCCGCGGCTGCTCTTTCTCTGGATCTTCGACCAGGAACACGGAGCCCGTGCCTTCGAGCCTCACCACGTCGCCTGCGATCAATCGCGCGAGACCCTCGGCGCTGCGGAGCGTCAAGTAACGGTTGAACACCTCGGACTGGATCACGCTCGGATACAGCTTGGTGTAGAAGCGGCCGCGCTTCTTGTCTCCGCGGGCGCCGGACTCGAGCCAGGCGATGGCACGCCCCAGGTTCGCGCCACCGATGCCGAAGCGCTGTCCACCGAAGTGGTTGGGCATGCCGTGCTCGACCAGGCGCTCGGTGATTGCACGGGCGCGTGCGGCGCCGCCCTCGGGCACGTTCGTGATGCGAATCGTGAAACGGTTGCCCGAAAGCTGCCCGGTGCGCAGCTTCTTCGGATGTCGCACTGCCTCGAGCAGGCGCATGCCTTCGGGCAGCTGCCAGGTGTCCGTTGCAACGACACTCCCCGGCAACGACAGCCACTGGGACGTGACCGCGTGTTTGTCCTTCATGCCGGCGCTGCCGATCTCGCGCGGGTGGACGCCCGTGCCGCGGGCAATGATCTCGATCGCGTCCTGGGTGTTGAGTAGGCGTTTTTCGATCCGCACCCAGAGGTGGTCGCCGCTGCCCTCCAGCGGCCACGCGAGCACCTCGTCGACCCTGAAATCTTCTGGCTCGCTGCCAATGGCACCGCCTACCGCCGGCAGCTCGAGTGAGCCGAGTGGCGGTTCATGCACACGGTAGCGAGGCGCTGCCCCCGGTTCGCTGGGTGTCGTCATCGCCGAATCAACCGCGCGAGCACCGCCCCGAGCTCGTCGAGCTCCGCGTTCCTGATCTCCTCGAGGGGGATCTCCTCGATTCCGAGCAGCAAGATCTCCGGATCCGACGGGTGCGCGCTGGGAAGGGAGTCGAAGCTGGCCCGGTCGTAGACCGGAACGGCAGTTCGTTTGGGACCCTGGCAGTCGATGACGAGGGCCGTCACGTTGTCCGGAGCGCCCGCAGCTTTGGCGAGATCGATCAGGGCCACCACGGTCTCGGCCGGAGGATCACCCCGAGACAGCGCCTGCGCGATGGCGTCGGGCGCAACCGGTCCGCTCAGCCCGTCACTGCACAAGAGAAAGCGGTCGCCATCCACGACCTCGCGCGATGCCAGGGGCACGCGCAATTTGTCCTCCATTCCCAGGGCGCGGGTCACCGCGTGCTGCGGCAAACTCGACAAGACATCGTCGTCGAGATCCGGACGTTGTTCGATCACGTCGTTGATCATCGAGTGGTCGGTGGTCAGCTGCTCGAGGTGACCGGCCCGCAAGCGGTAGCAGCGGCTGTCACCCACATGAACCAGGTGTGCCATCGACGCGCGCTTGGTGAACAACAAAGCTACGAGGGTGGTGCCCATGCCTCGGCGACTGCGAGCAGCCCGTGACATGCCCATGATGTCCTGGTTCGCGCGGTGAGCTGCCGTCGCGAGCAGGCGTCCATCGCGGGCCAGACCAAAGACGTCGAAATCAGGTTGCCCGAGGGCCTGATCACGGGTCTCCGCGATCAGGTTGGTGACGGTGCGTGTCGCAGTCTGGGCCGCGATGTCTCCGGCATCGTGGCCGCCGGCCCCGTCACACACCAGATAGAGCGCTAGGTCGTCGCGCACCAGGACGACGTCCTCGTTGTTCTTACGCCTGAGGCCGATATCGCTCAGCCCGAAGGCATGCAGTCGGAGCTCCGTCTGGTTGACCTGGGCCGCTGGCATGGCCGCGATCATAGACCAGGCGGCTCGGCGTCTGGGGTGTCCAGGAAGGGGGGTGCGTCCGCCGGCATTCGCCGCGCAATCTCCAGGGCCGCGGCCAGACGCAGGGCGTGGCTGGGTGAATAACCGACCTGATAATCGACCAGGTAGCCGTTCTTTCCCACCACGGCGATGACGGGAACGGTCTGGAGCGGGTCGTAGCTCAGGGCAAAACGCGGAAACGCGGAGCCGCGGATCACGGGCTGCCCCAGGCGGTGTCGGGCCAGGAAACGCGGTAGCGCGTCCCAGGTCTCGGCGTCGTCCAGCGATACCACGAGCACGGGCAGATCCGGGTGCTCGGCGAGCGCATCGGTCACCATCGGGAGTTTCATCTCGCACACGCGACACCACGTCGCGAGGAACACGAGAACGAACGGCTGGCTCCCGACCCACGCGGACGAGTCGAAGACACGATCGCCGGTGGACCGTACGCGGAAGCTTGGCACGCGTTCCTTGGGCGAGAGCACCCTGAACGGTTCGGTCGTTGGCTCCGGCTCCGCGCGCGGTTCGAGCGGGTCGGTACGACCGCCCGCGGCCGGCGGCGCTGCAGCGCATGCCGTCAGCGTCAGGAGCGCGAGCCCGAGCGCGCCGTGAAATCTCAGCATACCCGTCTAGCCTAAGCGGCCGGCCTGCCTGGGGCCACCCGCGCCTTCCCGCCGGTCGCCGCGCTTTCATTTTGTGTGCATCTGCCCCAAGGTCGGCAGCATGACCGACGGCAAGCGCGGCATCCGCAGGTGGCTCCGCCCGGTCCGATGGCTCGTCGCGGCTGGACTGATCGGGGCGGTGGTGTCTTCCAGCGGAGCCTGCGCCGACTGCAAACCCGGCACCTGCGAGTGCGCCGACGGCGAGGTCATGCGCGTCGACTCTGCGCCCTGCCAGTGCCGGCAGAGCTGCGCGGACCATGGCGGAGTGTGCGCGGACGACTACGCCGGTTGCCCGATCGACGCCGGTGACGCGGGAGCCGACACCAACGACGCCGATGGGTGGCCGTTTCCGTTCGATGCGCCGTCGGGTTGAGTTGCGGTCTTTGGGCTGGAAACTCCGCGTCCTTCGCCCAGCTGGGTTAGCATCGAAACCCTGACCGCTAGGACAAAAACTCCCGGTGTCGTGCTCTCCGGTGGCGGCATGCGAGGTGCCTACGAGGCAGGTGTCATTGCGGGCGTGATGGAGGTGACCGAGCGGAAGGCGGATGCGCCGCCACTCTTCCGTGTGCTCTCGGGGACGTCCGTGGGGGCCATCAATGCAGCGTACCTCGCATCGGGGGCCGACCAAGGCGACCACCGGATCGGAGAGCTGCTGACCTTCTGGCGCAGCCTGCGCCTGGAGACCCACGCCAAGCTCCGCCTGCTCGGCCTCATGCGCTGGCCTCGCCGGGTGACCGAGTTCTTTCGCTCCGGAACCGGCAGTATCCCGCCGGGGTCGAGCCTGCTCGATACCCGCGCGCTCGAGAAGGTGGTGGCGCAGGCCATCGACTTCGAACGTTTGCGCGACAACGTGCGCGACGGACGGATCGACGCGGTGCTGGTCGCCGCGCTGCACGTGGTCTCGGGGCAGACCACGGTGTTCGCCGACGTCGCGCCCAACGTGAACTACGCGCCGTCGATGGCCGGTGTGCGGGTGGCCCGAGTGGAGCCCATCACCATCGACCACGTGCTGGCATCCGCGGCGATCCCCCTCATCTTTCCGACTCGCAAGGTCGGCGAGCGCTTCTACTGCGACGGCGGGTTGCGGCTCAACACGCCGATCGCGCCAGCCCTGAGGGCGGGTGCCGATCCGATCTTGGTCGTGTCCGTCGGGCACCACACCAGCGAGCGCGAGCTAGAGGCTCTGCGGCGGGAGTACGAAGAGGCCGAGGGCATGGACCTTGGACCGCTCTTTCTGGTCGGGAAGCTGCTGAACGCGCTGCTCCTCGATCCCGTGAAGCGTGATCTTCAAGTGCTCGCTCGGCTGAACGAGCTCGTCGAGGTTCTCGAGCACACGCTCTCCCCCGAAGCCTTCCAGCGTGTACAAGACGTGTTGGTGCGCACCCGCGGCACCGGCTACCGGCGTATCAACACCCTCGTCTTCGAACCCTCCGAGGACATCGGGCGCATCGCGGGTGACTACTTGCGGACGGCGATCCCTCCGAAGAACGAGCTCAATCCGCTCCTCGAACGCTTTCTGGCGCGGGCTGCGGTCGAGGGCATGAGCCAGGAGGCCGACTGGGCCTCGTACCTGCTCTTCGATGGCGGTTTCGCGGAACGCCTGATCGAGCTCGGTCGCCATGACGCCTTCGCACGCGCTGACGAAATTCGGGCCGTGTTCGCCGGGCTGTGAGCGAACGGCGTCTCACTCCGCTGGTTTTGGTCGGCCGAGTCGACGTAGCCCTTCCCACGGGAACTCTTTGGTGTGCGGCGTGATGATCGGATCGCCGGGTCGCAGGCTGAACCAAGCGGTCGCACGCCCAGGCCTGAGCACGTGTACGTTCTGGGCGGGGTTGAGCGCTTGGCCGAGCAATGCGACCTCCTGACCGCTGGCCTTTTTTGCCACGTCGAGCACGATCATCGCGTGTCCCGGAGAGCTGGTGTGGACGAAGAAGTCGCCCGGTTCCAGGTCCGTCGCCGCGACCGGTTCGGCTTGCTGAGCCAGCGAGGTGCTGTTCGCCCAGGTGAAGACGCCTCGCAGATATTCGCGGAACTCGGCGTGGTCCAGCTCGGCGGGTTTGCCCTTCGTGAGCCACATCACGTTCGCGCCTTGCGTTTCGAGGCGCTCGCCGCGCGCCCAGCGAGAAAGTGGCAGATCGAGCCCGGTCGCCGAGCGATAGGTCATGGTCTTTTCGCCCTGGGACCACAGCCACTCGGCGTGGAGCCGGATCACCACGTCGGGGCTCTGCTGCAGATCGATCTTCCCAAAGTCGATGGCGACCACCGCGGCCACGTACTGATCATCAGCCTCGTGAACCACCGCTCCCTTCACGTTCTTCACCGGGGTCTTCTCGGCAGCCAGGGGTAGACCGCGCAGCCACTCCCCGAAGGAACCGGCTGCGACCTTCACCCGCGTGTAGCTCGGTGGGGATGGGAAGCGAGTGCTGAGGCTGTCGACCGCAGGCGGAAAATCTTGGGACTTGTCGGAGAGCCAGGCGTAGCGCTTGGGGTCCAGCGGGGCAGGGGATTCGGCTGGCGGCGCGCTCGCACTCGGTGCGGGTGTGCTCGCGGCCGCGGATGCCGCCTCGACTGCCGCAGAAGCGCTCGCGGATGCCGTTGGCTTCGCGGCGGCAGGCGGCTCGGACTTGCACGCAGCCAGGCCGAGCGCGAACAGCACGAAGAGGCGGGTCCAGCGCATGCGGTGGATCTTACCGGGCTGCGCTCGGAGAGCGCGAAATCCTGGTGGGAGCCGCCGGCGGCCTCGGCTTCACTGCGGCACGATCAACGTGCAAATCTCGTTGATGCACTTGAGTTTGTTGTCGCAGCAGTCCGAGCTCGTGGAGCACTTATCGAACTCCTTGCTGCATTGATTCTGCTTCTGGCCGCAGGTCAGCGCGCCGCTCTGTGGATCCTGCTGGCAGTAGCCTCCGCAGCACTCGTCGCCACTCGAACAGGTCGAACCGTCGGCCTTGCAGGGATCCATCACCCAATAACCGCGGGCGTTGCCCGCGAGGAGCTCCTGTCCGGGCAGGTAGAAGGCTGGGTGACTGGGATCGGTGCCGGGAGGGGCCGAGAGATCGATGGCCGCGACCCAGAGTTTCTTGGTGGTCGCGTTCTGGAACAAGTCGTGGTCGCGCGGGTCACTCCACCAAGGATCGATGGTCGCGACGTTGCCGTAGAGCCGGCGGCTCATGAACACGACCCAGGCGTAACCTCCGGATGCGACCGGGCCGACGGTGGGCTCATAGTTCAACACGGTGTCGTCGGCGTGGTTCCCTGGCCCGGCGGGCAAGTAGGTCGCACCGCTGTCCTTACCGTTTGCGCGGTCGAGCTTGGCCGCGGTGCCCGTGGCGACGTCGGTCCACCACAGCTCTCCTTGAGCGCCGTTCCGCGTGGCGAAGAACTCACCGCCGGAGTTGGTCTTGACCTCGGTCTGGAAGACGAGCGCGTCACCGGTTGGCAAGAACCACGGCCAGCCGGGGCGCTGTGCCCCGGAGTAGACGAGCTTCGGATTGGAGAAGGCCTTCGTGGTCACGTCGAAGTCCATCGTGACCAGCTTCTTGCCGTCGCCAGCGCCGATGGTGGCGTCGCCTGGCCCCGCGTAGAACATGAACGCGACCCGCTTGGTGTCGTGAGCGAACGCCGGCATCCCGGCCTTCGTCGCAAACGTCGTGAGCCCGGTCGTTGGAATGACTCCACCGGTCGTCATGTCGTAGAGCTGCGTGTTCGCGCTGCCATTGGCGTTGCCAGGCAGGGGGACGGCGTTGCCGAGGCCGATGCTGCCGTCCGCCGACATGCCGATCCAGCCGAGGGTCGTGTTCGTGCTCGCGGGGTATCCGGTCTCGGGATACCCGGCAGTGAGCGCGTAGCTCGAGCTCACCTGATAGTTCTCGCCGTGCTGCACGATCATGCGCGTGCCGTCGCTCGCAACCGTGTGGCACACGCGGCAGGCCGAATGATCGCCGTTCTTGCCGGCGACCAGCGTGGGATCCGTGGAGCCCGGCTTGATGGCCAACGTCGCGCCGCCGAACATGCCGTCCCCGCCGATGGCGCCGGCGTAGTTTTTCGCCAGCTTCGTGCCGTACGACTGGTAGTACACGGTGCCCTTCAAGCGACCCTTGGCGACGCTCCAGGTCTCGGTCATCGGGCCATAGGCCACACCGCCCTGAGCCACGACGATGCTGGCGGTCAGCGAGCCGCCGGCTGCCGACAGCGTTGCTGCATCCCATGCGGCTTGCGGGATCGGGTGGCGCACGAACGGCGCACCGGCCGCCAGCGGCTTGGGGCGCCCGAAGAAACCCTTGTAGTCGTAGTTCGCCGCGGTGAGGTGGATGTACACACCGTCGGCGACCGCCATCGAGCCAGCCTTCCACTGCAAGAGCGGAGCGAGCAGGCCCAGGGGCCACACGGTCTTGTCGTACGGGTAGAGCATGCCCAGCGTGGCATCGGCCGTTGGTGTGCCCAGCAACAGCGCCTTGAGTACCGCGTCGATCGGGCCGCCTTCGCCCTCGCCGCCGACACCGCCGACACCGCCACCCGTCGTACCGCCATCGCTCTCGATGCCGCCGTTCTCCTCGCACTCGAGCTTGACGGTGACGGTCGTCGTCACCTTCTGCGTGCCGACCGTGGCCTCCACTGTCGCGACTCCGCCGGCCTTGCCCGAGGCCGTGAAGAGCCCGCTCTTGTCGATGGTGCCGATCTCGGCCTTGTCGACCAACCAGAGCGCGTTGGCTTTTGCGCCGTTGTCGTAGGCGTCGAGCTGCACCGTGGGTGGGGGTTGGCCACACTTCGCGGTCAGCACGGGATTTTCGGGTTTGATGCTGGCCGACGAGCTGGTGTCGCCGTTGTTCACATCGAGCTGGAGGCCGCCGCTGCCGCTCGTCGAGCCGGTGCCACTCGTGCTGCCCGTACCGTTCTTCGCGCCGGTGCTCGCACCGCCGTTGTCAGCGGTGCCGCCGTCGTCACCGCCACACGCCCCGGCGATGGCACTGACCGCCGACACGAGACCCAGAGCCCAAGCCCAACGCTGCGTAGCCCGCATGGCGTCGAGTGTAGACGATCCGCGGCGCTTCCGCTGCTCGCAGCGCCTGTTCCGATTGCCGAAGCTCGAGTCCAAGCCTTCGTTTGGGTGAGATCGCGCAGTTGCCCTGCGCTCCGGGCGCCTTGCTCAGCTCTCCGGGGGCGCTGACGCCTCACCCAGGCGGGTCCGGAGCTCCGCTGCCTCTTTGCCGAGCTCGTGAGGTGTTGCGTGCCCGAGCAGCGACAGCGCGCGCGCCCGTTTCTGGCGTGCGGCAACCGTGGCGCCTCGCGCGGACGCTACCAGCGCGCGGTGTTCGAGCAACAGCGCGGCGAGCACGACCTTGTCTCCGCCGCCTAGCAGCAACGCGGCCGAGCGCGGGTCAAAGAGCTCGAGCCCACGCGGCAGACCCAGCGCCTGTTCGGCGGCGGCGATCTCGGCGTCCGCCTCGTCGAGCTGGTCCTCTTTCACCCGGCGAGCCGCGCGCGCGAGCGCCTCGGCGAGCTGCTGAATCAGGCGACCGATGTAGTCCTGTCGAAGCACGGCTGTCTCCCGTTTAGCACTCGTTTCCGGCGGCCGCTGCCGAAGCGTCGGCGCCTGTGTCGTGAGCTGCTGGCTGTTCAGGCTGCTGCGCTGGTGATGCCCCCGCAAAAGTTGTCCACAGGCAGTAAATGACCAGGCGAAAAGTTCTCGCGCCGAGGGTAAAGTGGTGGCGTGGAAAACCCGACTCGCCAGCCGCTCGGCGTGCTGCTCGTGCGGCATGGCCTGATCGAACAGGCGGCGCTCGATGAGTGCCTGGTGGAGCACCGCGCCACCGGACGACGGCTCGGGCGAGTGCTCGTCAGCCGGGGCTTGATCACCCCCGAGCGACTCACCCACGTGTTGTCGTTTCAGCTGAGCTTGCCGTGGGTGACGCTCGTGGGTCTCGACCCCGCCGCTGACGTCGTGGCGCTGTTGCCTCGCCAGATCGCCGAGCGGCACCGGTTCGTGCCGGTCTGCATGCGCAATCAAAGTGGCAAACGAGTGCTCTACGTCGCGACCGACGATCCGACGAACGCCGACGGGCTTGCGGATTGTAGCCGGGCCATCGGCTGCGCCGTTCAAGCGATGGTGGCCGCGCCGGACGATGTGAGCGCCGCGCTTCAGCGTCACTACGGCGTGACGCCGACGTTCTTGCCGCCTTCGTTCGACAAACGGAAGCTCGCTGCTCAGTCACGAACCTCCGACGCCGGGCGAGCTCGCCCACCACCGCCGCCGCGCCGCGCACCGCCTGCCGAAGCGCCGAGCGGAGCGCTCCGGGCCCACGTGACCATCGCGCCGAGCGCCGCAAGCGCGCCGGTCGCGGCGCCCGCACCAACCGTCGCCGCAGCCGAGGCGCCCGACATCGAGCTGGGTCGACCGGAGTCCCTCCCTCCCGAACCCGCGTTGCCGGCGAAGATCCCCGGCATCGCCGTGATCGGTGCAAGTCCAGAGTTCATCGCCCGCTGCCGGTACGCGGTGGACGCGCTCGACTACCGCGTGCACCCCGTGAGTGTGGCGGACGTCGCCGTGCGCGTGCAGGAGCTCCGCCCGGTCGTGATCGTGGTGATGGAAGACGTCTACGCTTTCGACCGGGTCGCCTTCACTCGCCTCGGGCTCGAGGTTGGGGCCGCGCTCGTGATCTGGAATGATGAGCTCGACGTCGATTTCTTGGAGCCGGTGCTCGAGACCGCGCGGCGGCGCTAGGCGAGAAGCTCACTCCCGCGTCCCGAAGAACAACCAGTTGGTCTCGTCCTCGTCCAGCATCGGGTTCTTGAAGTCCACCGGCTCCACGCGGACCTTACCAAAGACGCTACGCATCGCCTGCTCGAACTCCGCACTCTCGGCGTACGACCACACCGCGAACACCCCGCCCGGCGACAGGTGCTCGGCGGCGGCCGCAAGTCCAGCGGGAGAGTAGAACCGCGCGCTCACTTCGCCGAGGCGGCGGTCCGGTGAGGTATCGACGTCGAGCAAGATCACGTCGTGGCGCTGGACCGGCGGGTGGAGCAGTCGCCGATACACATCTTCCTCGGAGATGAGCAGGCGCCCGTCAGCCAAGAGCGCGGCCGAGAGCGGGATCAGCCCGCGCTTCAACCAGCCGATGACCTGCGGCAAGAGCTCCACCACTTCGACCTGGGCGGCCTGCCCGGTGGCGAGGGCGGCCTCTGCCGTGTAACCAAGACCGAGCCCCCCGACCAGGACCCGTAACTCGTGCCCGCCGTGCAGCTCGAGCGCTCGCCGCGCCAGCTCTCGCTCCGATGCCGTCGCCAGGCTGCTCATCAAGAACTGATGGTCCACCGTGATCTCGAAGGCCTGGGTCTCCGGCGCCGATGGCACACTCCGGCGGCGCAGGCAGATCATGCCAATGGGGCTCTCTTCATACGCGAGCACCTCGAGTTCGTCGGTCGTCATGCGCAGGATGCTACCCAATTTCCCGGCGTGGCGGCGCGAGCCGACGTCCGAAACCGGCGCCGCTCCGCCGCCCACAGTTGGTCAACCAGGCTCCCGTGAAGCTCTGATTGGATCCCGAGCAGGACCAGAGCATTCTAGCCGGCGCCATGGCCGCCGATTGGAACGCCGTCCGCTTCGATTTCAAGCAGAGTGCCGATCACGTCGAGAGCTTCTATTTCAAGCTCAATGAACCCGGCGGCGACCGCGCGCTCTGGGTCAAGGGCACCATTCTGTCGGGGCTCGGGAGGACGCCGGTCGCCGAAGCCTGGAGCATTGTCTTCGATCGTCAGCGCGGGCACGTTGCAGTCAAGGAAGTGGTGCCCTACGCGGAAGCACATTTTTCCCGCGAGCACCTCGACGTCCGCATTGCGGAGCTCGTGCTCGAGCCGGGCAAGAGCCGAGGGAAGATTGCGCACGGGGCGGACCAGGTCAGCTGGGAGCTCGAGTTCGACGTGAGCGGCGAGCCGATGGTTCCGTATCCGCACCCAAAGATGTACGACGGCCCGTTTCCCAGCCAGAAGACCGTGACCCCGGCGCCCGACACCCGCTTCAGCGGTTGGTATCGCGTGAACGGTCGCGAGATCCGTGTCGACGGCTGGAAAGGCATGCAGTCGCACAACTGGGGCAAGCGCCACACCGAGCTGTACGCCTGGGGTCACGTGAACCAGTGGGATGACACCGACGAGCTGGTGCTCGAGGGCGCAACGGGGCGCCTCAAGCTCGGCCCGGTCCTGGCGCCGCCGCTCACGGTGTTGTGTGTGTGGCACGCCGGGCGCAAGTACCACTTCAACGAGGTGCGCACGCTGCTCCGGAGCCGCGGGTTCATCACGCCCCGCTCGTGGCGCTTCGAGGCGCGCAATGCCGACGCGCGCGTGCATGGCGAGCTCGTTGCCGATACCGACGACATGGTGGGGCTCCGTTACGAGAACCCGAACGGCGAGCTGACGTACTGCCTGAACTCGAAAATTGCCTGGGGTTTGTTGGTGCTCGAACCGACGCGAGGCCAGCGAGTCCACGCCACGACCAAGGCCGCGGCGCTCGAGATCGGCACCAAAGATCCCGGCCACGGCGTTCGTGTCATGGCGTGATACACTGCTTGCACATGCGAACCGTCGTGGGAGCTGGACTCTCGGCCTTATTTTTTCTGGTGGGCTGCGGCAGCGACGCAGCGAACGACACCAGCAAGAACGAACCTGGCTGCACCACCGCGCCGAGCTGCGGTAGTTGCACCACCTGCTACGAGACCTGCGTGTGTGGCGGCAAGTCGACGTCGAGTTGCGCCAGCCAGTGTGGGTCGGCGAGCGGGGGCAGCGGCGGCGGCGGCGGCGCGAGCGGCGCTGGCGGCGGCGCCGGTGGCACGGTGAAGACGACCGAGGTGACCATCGAGACGGATTCCCGCAGCGTCGCACCCGGCGAAGAGACCTTCTTCTGTCAGAACTTCGCCAACCCGTTCGGCGGCGCGGTCGACGTGCTCCAGAGTGAGTCGTTCATGACCCCGGGTTCACACCACATGTTCGTGTTCTACGAGAAGGCCGCGCAAGATGGCCCGCTCGAAGACTGCAGCGGCCTCGAGTACCAGCGCACCCTGCATGTTGCTCAAACGCCGCAGCAGCTGACCCGCTACCCGGCGGGGGTCGGCCGGTTCGTGAGCGCGGCCTCGGGCCTGCGGGTGTTGGCGCACTACGTCAACACCGGTGACAAACCCATCTCCGCCAAGATCACCGTCGTGTTTCAGGTGGCGCCAGCGGGCACGGTGGCACAGTGGGCCGGGGCGCTCTTCTTCAACAACCTCGACGTCTCCGTGCCGCCGCTCCAGGCCGGCAAGGCCACGAAGACCTGCACCATCCCCTACGACATCAAGCTGATGGACGTCGTCAGCCACATGCACCAGTGGGGCGTGGACTTCGAGGCCAAGACCGACAAGGGCGTGTCGATCTACCAAGGGACGTCGTGGGAGGAACCGGAGGTCAAGGCCTACGATCCACCCCTCGAGCTCCCGTCGGGCACGCAGATCACGTACACCTGCAACTATCAGAACTCGTCTTCGAAGACGCTCACCTTCGGGGACTCGGCGCTGGTGAACGAGATGTGCATCTTGAGTGGCACGTTCTTCCCAACGCCGAACGGCCAGAGCATCGTCTGCATGTAGGGGAGGCGTCCGCTCGGCGTCGAGCGCTCTCGCGTCAGGGTTCGAAATCCGCCAGCACCGTGGCCGGAGCGGCGGCGTGAGACTGGTTCGCGCGCCCAGTCTTGTCCTTGTCCTTCGGCTTGGCCTTGGACTTGGACGTGTCGGTGGTCTTGCCCGCCCGGGCTTGTTCGGCGGCTTTTGCTCGCGACTTGTCCTCGGTCTTCGCGTCGCTCTTGGCAACTGCGGTCTCGGCTTTGTCCGGGCTCGTAATGTCTGCCGCGGCCGCCTGTTCCAGCTTGTTGACCATCAGCAGGGCCTGTTTGTCGACGTCCGCCGCCCGGGAGTCCATCAGCTCGATCAGCGCTTTGGCGTCCTCCAGATTCTTCCGGACCTCGGACATCTTTGCGCGGGACTTGCGGAAGGTCGAGTCGACGTTGGCGTCGAGCGCAGCGCCCAGGGTCGCCAGCTTGGAGAGTTTGCTCTTCACCTTGCGCATCTTGGCGGCCAGCTGGAGCTCTTCCTTGGCGGTCTTCTCGACCAGCTTGGCTAGCTTCTGCCCCTCGTCGTTGTCGCCGCTCGACAGCATCGAGGCCTTCGCTTCGCCCGAGTCGAAGGCTCCGTGATCGACCGTGAGCTTCATCTCGACGCCGAGTTTGTTCGCGCGCGACTTGACCGCCTTCGCGAGCAGCGAGGCACTCGGCGCCTTGATCGTCTTCTTGGCGGGCGCGGCGGCGGCCTTGGCCGGCTCCGGTTTCTCGGCGGCGTTGCCCCCGAAGAGCGCCTTGAACTGTCCGACCGTCTGTTTGGCCTGGTCGACCTGCGCCGACACGGCGTTCACCGTCGAAGCGCCCGGGATGGCGTTGATCGCGCTCTGCTTGAGCTGCGCTTCCGTGGCGTCGGTTGCGCCAGGAGCCCCCTCCATGTTGGTGGGCGCGGTCTCGACCGCAGGCGCGGGCTCGTCCTCTTCCTCCGGCTCGACGCCGAGCTCTTTGCCCAGGGCCATCCGCAGCCGGCCTTCCGCTTGCGGCGCGGTCGACATCTGAAGCGAGAGCTCGTGCACTGCTTCGAAGAACTGGTCGTAGGTCGGGTCGCCGGACTGGTAACGCTGGCCCTGGGCGATCTCGGAGGGCCCGGAGTGACCCAGGCAACCGGTCTCCACCGTGGCGAGCGCAAAGAGCAGCGGCAGCGCGCTGATCGTGAGGATTTTCTCGAGTGATTTCCGAATCTTCATGACTTCCCCGGTCCACCCGACGGCGGCGCACGAGGCGGGGCCGGTCTGGGGTGTGCCGCGTATTACGCCGGCGTCCGGGCTATCTTCCCCGTTCGCGATGGGACGAGGCCGGAGGGCGCGCCAGCGGCGCAGCCGCAAGCAGCGGCGCGCGGCGTCGGCGGGGCGTCTGCGCCGGCTCGAGGTCTCGATCGATCAGTTCGAGGTCGCGCGGGCCTACGATGGACCCTTGCGCGGGCGAATCGAGCCGCGCATCTTGCTGGGGGCCTTCCATGTGCGGGTTGGGCGGGCCGTCCTCTTGGGGCGCGCCCTCGCCGCCTTCACCGCGCTCCGACAGGTGCCCTTTCAGCTCGTCATCGACCGAGACCTGATTCGCGCGAGCATCCTGCAATCGGGCAGCTCTGCGGGGACCGGGCTCATCGTGCTCTTGGCCCTCGCCATCGAGGAGGACTCCGGCAAGGACGTGCAGCGCCTGTACGCGGAGCTCGAGCATCCCGAGCGTTGGACCGTCTGGCAGACGAGCAGCGTCGTTCCGGAACCTTGCTTGCTCGGGGACCTGCCCGCGCCCGAGGCCAACCAGGAGCCCGCCGCAGAGAGCGTGCAATTGCTCTCCGGCGAGGCAACGCCGGTGGTGCTCCAGGGCGACGACTTCGTGGACGCGGTGCTGGTGCGCATCACGGACGAACTCTCTCCACGCAGCGACTGGCGCTTCCACTTCTGTTCGGCGGACGGACGCAACGACTGGACCGCGATCCTCCGCGTCCGAGTCTCGGGGGCCTCCGCGTGAGCGCCCTGCCTGGAAGGACCCGGTGAGCGCTTCTTATCGCAGCGCCGTCACCGTCGTGCGGCTGCTCGTGCGGGCGTTTTTTCGTCGGGTGGAGGTCAGCGGTCTAGAGAACGTGCCGAGCTCCGGCGGCGGACTGATCGTCGCAGCGCACCCCAACGGACTGGTGGATCCGGGCTTGATCCTGGCGTTCTTTCCGCGCCCCGTGGCGTTCGGAGCCCGGCACGGTTTGTTTCGCTTGCCGCTGCTCGGCTGGGTGATGCGTGGCGCCGGCGCGGTCCCGATCTATCGCGCCGTGGACGCCAAGGCGGGCGGCGGTGACCGCAGAGCCCAGAATCAACGCAGCCTGACCGCGCTGGCGCAGGCCATTTCGGGAGGAGCTTTCGCTGCGTTGTTTCCCGAGGGCATCAGTCACGACGCTCCCCGGCTGATGGAGCTGAAGACGGGCGCCGCGCGGCTGTATTACCAGGCGCGGGCCGAGTGCCCTGACAAGCGGCCGGTGATCATCCCGGTCGGCCTGCACTACGACGACAAACGAGCGTTTCGCTCCTACGCGCTGGTGGAATTTCACCCGCCCCTCGAGCTCTCGGCGGAGCTCGACATCGCCCCTCCGCCGGATGAGAGCGACGACGTCGTGAAGGAGCGAGCTCGAGCGCTCACGGACGAGATCGAGACTCGCCTCTCGGACATCGTTCACCCCACCGAGACCTGGGAGCTGCACCACTTGATGCATCGCGCACGCAAGCTCGTGCGGGCGGAGCGTGCTCACCGCGCGGCGGCCGACCCGGGTCGGCCCGACATGCAAGAGAAGGTTCTGGGGTTTGCCCGGATCTGGTCAGGGTACAACACGCGCCTCGCCTCGCACCCCGACGAGGTCGCGACCGTGCTCGGGCGCTTGCGGAGCTACGACCTGACACTCCGCGCCCTCGCCGTCGAAGATCACGATCTGGATCTCGATCCGCGACTGGCGTCGCCGTGGCTCGGATTTCTGCTCTTCCTGCAGCTCGCGACGGTCTACCTGGTGTTACCGCCACTGCTGATCGTGGGGTACTTGGTCAATCTGCCGGTCGCCCTGCTGCTGATCGGCGTTTCCAAGCTCACCTCGCGCGCCTACAAGGACGAGGCCACGGTGAAGCTCTTGCTCGGTGCGCTGCTCTTCCCGTTGGCCTGGATCAGCGTCGGAGTCCTGGCGGCAAGAGGCAATGCCCTGCTTGGCGTAGCACTGCCGGGGGTGCCGGACGTTCCGGTGTTGGCTGGCATCAGCATGGGGCTCCTGGCGTGTGTCGGCGGAGCCGCGGGCATGCGTTACCTGCGAGTCGCGCGGGAGACTGCGCGAGCGGTGCGCGTGCGGCTGTTCCGCCGCTGGCGTCGGCGCGAAGTCGAGCGTCTGCGGGTGGAACGGAGCGCGCTCTTCGATGCCATCATCTCGTTCTCGGTGGGTCTCGAGCTGCCCGGGCGGGTGGACTCCAAGGGTCGCGTCGTGCGCGAGCCGTCCGCCGACGCCTGAGCCCGCTGTGTGTGGAGAATCCGTGGGGATGAAGTGCAGGCCCAGCGGAGAGTGTGTGGCCGGTGCAAAGCGCGGGAATCGATGCGTCCCCTCGGCACGTTGGCCCCGACGAACGCGGGAGGTTCGACGTGCGACGACTCATTTCAATCGGTCTGGTCTGGCTCGGCTGCTGTATGGCCTGGATGATCCTGGGCTCCACACTCCTGGTGCGCTCGGGTGAGACTTCGTCTCGACTCGGCGACGACGTCTTTGCGCTGTGGGGTCCACCCATGCGCCAGCTGCCACCCCACGCGGAAAGCATCGAGCCGGCGCCGGAGGCGGAGCCGCCTCCCAACGGCGTGGTGCGCCCGGGCGCCGTGCCTCCAAGCGCCATGCCTCAGACCGGTGCGCCCCCACCCAACGCCGCGCCCCCGGTTGCGAATGCGCTGTCCCTCTCGGGCTCGGACATTCAGGTGGCGCTCGCGCTCGAACACCGACAGAAAGGCCTGGTCTGGTTCCCAACCTACAGCGTGGACTTTCACGGTCGCTACAGCTTCGAGAACCCCGGCTCGAAACCGATGGACGTGCACTACGAGATCCCGCTCGAGCGAGAGAACGCGCTGTACGACGGCTTCGACGTGACCGAAGACGGCAAGAGCCTGGGCGCCGAGGTGCGCGACGGCATGGCGCGCTGGTCGGGGCGCCTCGAGGCACACGAGAAGAAGAGCTTCGACGTGCGTTACCGCTCCCGGGGCACGCATCGCTGGCAGTACGAGCTCACGTCCGGCACGACCAACGTGAAGGACTTTCGCCTCGCGCTCCAGACCGACTTTGCAGAGGTGAACTTCCTGCCCGGCACACTGTCGCCGTCACGCCACGAGACTTCCGGCGGGGGCTGGCGTGGCACCTGGGAGTTCAAGACGTTGGTCTCGAGCGCGCCCATTGGGCTTGCGCTCCCCGAGCGGCTCAATCCGGGGCCGCTTGCATCGAAGATCACCTTCTTCGCGCCAGTGAGCCTCTTGTTCTTCTTCTTTGTCGTGGCGATCCTCGCTGAAGCGCAGAAGAAGGAGCTTCACGCGCTGCACTACTTGTTTCTCGGCTGCGCGTTCTTCGCCTTCCATCTCCTGTTCGCCTACCTGGTGGACCATCTGTCGATCGGGGCGTCGTTTGCGCTCTCGGCGCTCTGCTCCATCGGCCTCGTGGTCAGCTACGCGCGGCTGTTCGTGGGTTGGCGCTTCGCGCTCCGGGAGATCGGCGTCTCACAGCTCCTGTATCTAGTGCTGTTCTCGTTCACGTTCTTCTGGACCGGATTCACGGGCCTCTCCATCACCGTCGGCGCCATCCTGACGCTGTTCGTGCTGATGCAGATCACGGGCCGGCGGCGGATGTCAGCCCCGGAAGTCGAGGAGCCGCATCGTGTCTGTGCGCAGCCGTACCGCTGCCCCGCGGCAGCGGAAACGAGCGGCTGAAGCGCGCCTCGGGTCGCGGCGCTCACTCACTTGCAGCTGAGCGCCGTCGCCCAGAGCTCGTAGCCCTTGTCGGCCTTCACCAGCTGGAACGAAGCGGCCTTCTCGCCGGCAACGGCGAGCACACCTTGGCCCGCTTCCTTGCCCGCCGCCGAGACTCGCAGCGCCTCGCCCATGGGTGCGAGGTCTTCACCGAGCACCTGCACCCGGACCGCGCGCTCTCCGCTCGAGCCTTCGGTCCATTGCAGTAGCCAGCGGCCACCCGGCAGTCCCTCGGCCACCGGTGCGATGGCGTCTCCGCCCGGGCCGCCCGAGGGCATTTCGAAGGTCTGCGCGCTCTTGGGCAGCTCACCGTGTTTTGCGCTGGCAAGCTTCACGACCCACGGTCCGTCGTCGCCGGCTTTCGCCGCAAAGGTCACGAGGATGCCCTTGTCTCCCGCGGCAATGGTCGGTGTGCCAGCGCGCCCCTCGGTTTCGATCACACCGAGCTCGCTCTTCTTGAGCCCCTTCGGTCCGAGCCACCCCACCCGCACTTTGCCGGCCGTTCGGAAGGTGAGGGCGTGACCCAGTCCCTTGACGCTGCCAACGCGCGCCTCGGTGGCCTTTTCGTTCTCGACGTTGGCCCACAGCTCGTCGGGAGTTCCGCCCCGGGGCAAGCGTGCGTAGCCCGAGCCGGAGAAGCCCACGGTGAAGTTGGGGTCCTGGTCGATGGTGTGCGGCACCTTCAGCGCGCCGCCCTCGCGGTCGGCAACGAAGCGATCTTTCTCTGATGGGACGGGCACGACTCCGATCAGCTTACGCCCGGAGGGTGCGCTGAAGGCCTGCTCCGTCTCGAGCGTCGCGAGATCGACCATCAGCCCGAGGCCGGCGACGTCCGTGGCTGCAAAACCAATCGCGATCTTGGAGCCGCCCGCGGGCGCGACGTACGGAGGCACGCTGACCTGAACCGACGGCGACAAGCGCGTCGCGTCTTTGCTGATCGAACACTTGATGGGTGGCAGCTGCACGACCGGTGCGGCGGACGCCGACACTACCGGTTTGGCTGAAGGCTGTGCTTCGAGGGCCTTCTCCCAGGGTTTGAAGAAGAGCAGACCACCGACGGCGGCCGCGCCGAGCACACCGAGCACACCCACGACGCCGATGATGAGCGGTAGTGCGCTCTTTTTCTTCGGCGGCGCGTAGGATGGATACGCCTGCGCAGGCGGCGGGCCGTAGGCGGGCGCGGCCGGTGCCTGCCACGCTGCCGGCTGAGGTGGCGCGGGCAACGCGGCGGGGTCGGCTTCGACCTCGAACGACGGCAGCGGCGCTGCGTCGGGCAAGAGCGCTGCGGGATGGATCTGCGTGGGTGCCTCGTTGTCGGGATCGGACACCGGCACGATCGCGTTGGCCAGCTGAGTCGGGCCCTCGCTCACTGGTTCGACGCCGGGGATGATGACGGGCGCAGGTGGCGCGTGCAGCACGGGCGCGTGCGGCACGGGCGCGTGCGGGACCGGCGCGTGCGGGACCGGCGCGTGTGGGACCGGGGCCGGTGCTGCGGCGGCGGGAGCGAGCTTGGGTTTCGAGACCGCGATCATGCGCGCGGGTTGGGTGGGCTTTTTTGCCTCGACCATGGCCGCGAGGCCATCGAGCGAGGGGATGGAAGCCGGAGGTTTTTCCGGCGAGGTCTTGGCCTGCACCTGAGCTCCGGCGGCGGCTTCCACGATCTGGATCTCGTCGTCGTCGAGCGTGCCCGTGACCGGCTCGTGATTTGGATTCGAGTCCACCGGGACGATCGGATCGAGCTTCGCCGGTCTTGCCTGTTCGGTGATGGTCGGTTCGGTCGCCGACACCTTTGCCGGAGAGCTGACCTCGACCCAATGGGCCTTCGGCGGTGCGTTGTCCTCTTCGATCACGATCTCACTCGCTGCGATGACTTCCGTGTTGGGTTTGTCGTTGTCCGGGCTCGAAGCGACCGGCACGATCGGCGCTTTCGCCACGGGAACGACGCGCGGCGGAAACGGCGTGCCACGTCGGGACGGCGCGGGCGGCGCGTCGGAGCGTTTCGAGGGAGGCGGTGGTTGCACGGCCTCGAGATCGGAGCCGGTGAGCTCCGTCTCGACCAACAGCTGGGTCTTGGGTTTGTCGTTGTTCGGGTTCGACGACACCGGGATGATGGGGCTGCGCGCGGACTTGACCGACGCGGGCACGGGCGGTGGATGCGTGCGGTCTGGATCGGCCTTCGGGCTCATGATCGGCCCCCGCGCAAACGCGGGCAGCGCGGCCGAAAGCTCCGCGACCTGACCGGCGGCTAGCCAATCGGCCCAGCCCTGCCGCCAGACCAGGCTCTTGCTGGTCATGGAGCCCTGCTTCAGGCTGTTGATCAGCTCACCCCGTTCGACGGTCTTGAGCGAGCCATCCGGGCTCGCACAAAACCAAAAATCGGTCCCGTCGTCTGCCAAAGCTTCGTCTCCCGTCGGCTCTCGGTCGGCGGCTTTACCATCGATTTCGCCGACGCGCGACGGCCAGCGGAGGGTGTGCACGGGTTCAGGCGAAGAGATAGGGCTCGAGTGCATGATGATTTCCGTCCCGGGCCTGTTACGCCCCGCCCGGGCGAGGTCTTCCCGGAGCGCGGGCCCAGAGCCCGGCGCGGCCACCAATCTCGATGGAACGCACGGTATCCAGGACCGGAAGGCCCCGCGCGAGCTCCCCGCGTTCGAGGCGGAAACGCGGGCTCGGGTGCGGCTCGGGCCAATCCTCGCTGAACGTCGCGAGCACCGCGCTCGCGCCGGGGCGAAGCCACGTGTGGAGCTCAGCGAAGAGCCGGCGGTCCAGAAAGTCGACGACGATGATCAGGTCGAATGGCTCCGCGCCGGGCAGGGGCAAGCTCAGATCAATTTCTCGAGTCTCGACCGCGAGGCCCCGCTCGCGGGCACGCGCAGCGGTGATTTCCAGGCCCACCGCGCTCACGTCCCAGGCAGCGGTGCAAAAGCCCCGCTCGGCTGCGAGCAAAGCGTGACGCCCGGTTCCGCACGCGAGATCGAGGGCGCGCCGCTCGGCTCCTTCGCCGAGGCTGTCGAGGACCTCGACCACGAAGGGATCGGGTGCGCGCGTTGGGAGATCGCGTTCGTCGGCGTGGCGATGGTCCCAGCGGGCGCGGTCGGTGGACATTTCCATGCAGGGCATGGCCCGGGGAGATCGTTGGTGCAACCGATCAGGGACGCGGGCGAGCGGAGGGGGAAGCGATTGCCGCCGGTCTCGCGGTGGCGTGACAGGCCCCGTGCGAGCGGAAGAAAATCCGCGTAGGCTCACGGCATGAGGACGCTGTTCGTGGGTTTGGCGGTCGCAGCGCTCGGGCTCTCGGCGGGGAGCGCCCGCGCTGATCTGCCGGCGCCCGGACCGGAGACCTGCAGCCTGGAGAAACAACAGAAGCCGGGCGAAGACTGCGTTTCCTGCTCCGCGTCCTTCGAGGACACCGAGGCCTGCAAGACAAAACACTCGGCGAGCGGTTACAGCCAGCGCTGCCGCAGCTCGGGGGCCAGCGTCTGGACCGAGGTCTGGTGTCGTGAGTCGCCCGAGCCCGTGGCTTCGGCCGCAGCCAGCTCGAGCTCCGGGGTGCCGACCTCGAGCGGCTCGACGCGAACGGAGCCGGCGGCGCCGCCGGAGAAGAGCGGCTCCTGCGGCGCCTGCAGCGTGCTTGGTGCGCCTGAAGCCGACGCGCCCGCGTGGCTGCTGTTCCTGCTCTTCGCCGCGTCGTCCCGACGAATTCGCCGCCCGAGTTGAGGCGGACGCCGAGAGCGGCTACCCCTCCCGGCCGAAGAGAGGGATCGAATGCAGCCCATGCCGCAACCAGCGCCCGCACCGGGCGGGCCCGCCGTGTCGCCGCCGATGGGTTCGGCGGTCGCGCATCAGATCACCCACGGGCCGTCGTTTGCGATGCTCGCGGTCGATCTCGTGCCAGGACAGATCCTGGTCGCCGAGGCCGGGGCGATGGTCGCGCGCAATCAGCACGTGCAGATGGCCGTCAAGCTCAACGCCTCACCCGCTGCGGGGTTCATCGCCACGCTGAAGGCGCTGGTGATCGCCTTCATCCGCAAGTTCATCGGCGGGGAGACCTTCATCGTGAATCACTTCACCGCACCGAGCCCCGGACGGGTGTGGCTCGCGCCGGCCATGAGCGGGCACGTCGCGCACCGGCGCATGAACGGTGAAAAGCTGATCCTGTCCACCGGCGCCTACCTCGCGCACGTCGGCAATCTCGACATCAACGTCAAGTTCGGAGGACTCAAGGGCATCCTGGCCAAGGAGGGTGCGTTCTGGCTCGAGGTCAGCGGCGTCGGGGAGCTCTGGTTCACCAGCTACGGCGGCATCGAGACCTTGGAGATCCACGAGCCGTTCATGATCGATAACGGCCACGTCGTCGGCTACGAGGGCAACCTGAACATGAACATCAAACGCCCCGGCGGCGGCATGATGGGTCTGGTCGCTTCCGGCGAGGGACTCGTGTGTGAGTTCACGGGTCAGGGTCGGGTCTACATCCAGAGCCGCAATCTCGGCTCGCTGGTCAGCTGGCTCTCGCCGCTCCTGCCGTGAAAGGACGCTCACGATGCAAATCGACATCCAGTATCGCCCCGCGCACTCGCTCGCCAAGGTGAGCCTCGAGCCGAACGAGTCCGTCGTAGCCGAGAGTGGCGCAATGGTGGGCATGAGCACCAACGTGCAGATGCAGACCCAGGCCGGCGGCCTGATGAGCGGGCTCAAGCGCATGTTCGGCGGTGAGAGTTTCTTCCGCAACACCTTCTCGGCGACGAATGGCCCGGGTGAAGTGCTGCTCGCGCACTCGTTGTGCGGCGACATGGTCGTGCTCGACCTGACCGCGCCGGGATATTTCATCCAGAGCTCGAGCTACATCGCCTCGACACCGAACGTGAACATCGAGACCAAGGTCGGCGGGTTCAAGACGTTCTTTGCTGGGGAAGGCGTGTTCGTGCTCCAGGCAACGTGCCAAGGCCCGGGACAGGTCCTGGTTGGTGCCTTCGGTGGCATCCAGGAGCTCGTGTGCGACGGCAGCCTGGTCATCGACACCGGTCACCTGGTGGCCTGGGATTCGACCCTCACCTACAGCGTTGGCAAGAGCGGCAGCGGTTGGCTCGCGTCGTATCTCTCCGGCGAAGGACTGGTCTGCCACTTCCAGGGGCAGGGGCGGATCTGGATCCAGACGCGCAACCCAGCGAGCTACGGCCAAGAGATCGGCTCGCTCCTACCCCCGCGCTCGGGTTGAGAGGAAGCTCATGCAGTACGACATCCTCGAGAAGCCGGACTTCAGCCTGGTCCGCGTTCACTTCCACCAGCCGGGCGAGCAGCTCTTGGTCGAGAGCGCCGCCATGGTCGCCAAACACAGCGCACTGGAAATGCGAACCCAGATGCAAGGAGGGTTACTCGGTGCGGCGAAGCGCAAGCTGCTCGGAGGCGAGAGTGTGTTTCAGAACACGTTCACGGCGACGGCACCGGGACAGGAGCTGTGGTTCGCTCCAGGGCCCGAGGGGGATCTCGACGTGGTCGAGATGGACGGTCGTACGCCGATCTTTCTCTCGTCGGGAGCTTTTTTGGCGAGCGCGCCGACGGTACAGCTCGACACCAAGTGGGGCGGCGCAAAGGGGTTCTTCAGCGGCACCGGCATGTTTCTCTTGGTCGCGCAGGGCACGGGCCCGCTCTTCTTCTGCGCCTACGGAGGCATCCACGCCGTCGACGTCGGCCCCGCCGGTTACATCTGCGACACCTCGCACATCGTCGGCTTCACCGGCGGCCTCGAGTACACCGTGAACAAGGTCGGCGGCATGAAGAGCCTGTTCTTCAGCGGCGAAGGCCTGGTGTGCAACTTCCGAGGACAAGGACGCCTGTGGATCAGCACCCGCAACCCGTCGGGTCTCGTCAGCTTCGTTCAACCGTTCCGGCGTGTGCAGAGCGGCTGAAGCGGGCGGGCTGGGGGCCGGGCGGTGGCGTCGCGCGTCTCCGAGCGCATTTTTTCTGCTCACAGCGAGCTGCAGCGCATCATCACCGGCAGGCTGAAGGTGCTGGTGGTGGTGCCGCGCTTGACCGAGCCGGAGAACGTCACCGTCGTCGGGCCCGCGATGCCCGTCGCGTCGCAGTAACCGGTGCCACCGTTGGCCGCCACGCCGAAGTTGCAGGATGGCTGGAGCGCAACGCCGGAGATCTTCGACTGGACCGAGACCGCGCTGTCGCCCTTGTTGGTCAGCTCGTAGGTGAATGCTCCGCAGGCGACCTTCGAGAAGATGATTTCGACACCGTTGACGATGGTGGACGGGCCCACCGCATAGTCCAGGCCTGCCGGCACCGTGCCGTCACAGAACAGGAGGTTGTCGCTGGCCGTCTTCTCACAAATGAACGAGGTGTCGACGGGGGTGATGCCGTCGGTCGAGGCAACGCGGAACTGCGTGCAGGTGCTCGCCGAGGCCTTCAACGCGGCTTGAATGCGAGTGATGGCTCCGTTTGCGGAGGTCTTGGTGACCACGGACATGCCCGGGATGGGCTGGGAGTACACGAACGGCGCGCCGTCCTTGGTGTACTCGTACGCCGTCGAGGCAAGGCCGCCCGCCGACGACAGCAAGAGCTTCATGTGGTGCAGGTTGGCGAGCAGCTTGGCCTCTGCGAGATTCAAGCGGTAGATGCTCTTGCCGTTGTGGGTCCCGAGCGACCCGCCGATGGTCTTGACCACGGCGCTGTTCTTCACGACCTGAGTGGCCTGCACGGTCGCCTGCACCGTGCACTGGTCGATCGAACCGAGCTTGCAGGTGCGCACCGAGACCGAGTCCTTGGCGACACTGCAGTCGACCACCACGCCCGAACCGCCCGAGGCGGCGCTGTCGCCCTTCCCGCCGACATCCACCAGGCCGGTGTCGTCCGGGGTCGGCTCCTCCGAGCCGTCGCCCGTCGTGACGGCGCAGCCCATGGAAAACGCAGCCAAGCAGACCGCGAACGCGGCACGAACCGGGACCGACCTGGAAACTTTCGCCGTTTTTGCCATGATATCTCGGGCCTCCATGAGTAGTACTCTGTCCTACATTGGCTCCGCGATCAGTGACCGGTCCGGCCAATCCGTTGCCCGGACCGGCCAGACCGCCCCTCGTTCGGGCGGCGCTCCGGCTGGCCGCCGTCCGCCCCTCGGCGGGCCCAGCTCATGCCCCGAAGGCCGGCGTCTGGTACTGATGGAGTCGAGATCCTCTGATCTGAGCGGTGGGTGAACATGAAGGTGCGACACGGCGGGTTCGGTGGTGTGTTGGGGTTTGCTCTCGTGGCGCTCGCTGTCGGCGCGGCCTGCGGTTCGAACAGCAACGAAGGCAAGCTCTGCAACCTGGGGGACTCTCGTTCCTGTCTCGGTCCAGCGGACTGCAAGGGTACGCAGAGCTGCATCAAGAACGGTCTCGCGTTCGGGCCGTGTTCGTGTGGCTCGAACACCGGCGGCGCTGCGGGCATGGCCGGTTCCGGCGGAGGAGGTGTCGGGGGTGTCGGCGGTACCTCGACTGGCGGGACGGGCAACGTGCCGGCCTGCACGCCCACCGGCACGGACGCCGATGGGGACTGCTTCGGTGAGGCGGATGGAGATTGTGACGACAAGGATCCGAACGTGAACCCCGGCGCCGTCGACTACGCTGGCAACGGTGTCGATGAAGATTGCTCGGGCACGGCGGACGACTTCGCACCTTGCGACAGCACCGTGACCAGCGTCGCCGATCCCGACCCGCTGAACGGCGCTCGCGCGCTCGGCGTGTGTCAGACGGCGACGCTGCAGGACAAGAAGTGGGGGGTGATCCAGGCCAAATGGGTGATGGCGGACGGCAAAACCGGCATGAACGACAAGTCCCATGGCCTCTTGCCGAGCTTCGGCACGAACGTGTTGCCTCGAGAGGGCTCACGCGTGCTCGCGCTCTCGAGCGGCACCGCGCGTGAGGCCGGGGATGCGGACTACCAACCCGTGAGTGGCGCATCGATGGGGACCAAAGGCCAGGCGCCGCCCGGCTTCCCCATCGACTCACCGACCTGCAAGGTGATCACCGAGAAGGACAAGACCACGAACGACCCCGCCGCGCTCGAGCTCTCGATTCGGGTGCCAAGCAACGCCAAGAGTCTGCTGGTCGACTTCAACTACTACACGTACGAGTTTCCGCAGTACGTCTGCACCAAGTACAACGACTTCTTCGTTGCGCTGCAGTTCCCGGCGCCCAAGAACGCGCAGTCGGGCAACATCGCCTTCGACGGCGAAGGCAACCCAGTGAGTGTCAACAACGCCTACTTGAGAGCGTGCAAGGCGCAGAGCGCCGGAGGCAAACAGTTCGACTGTCCGCTCGGCGTAGGTTTGCTCGACAAGACGGGCTTCGATCAGAGCGCCGCGACGGGCTGGCTCGTCACACAATCGCCGGTGACACCCCGCAGCATCGTCACATTGCGCTTTGCGATCTGGGACATGGGCGACGCGGTGCTCGACTCCACGGTCCTCCTCGACAACCTCCGATTCTCCCCGGACGAAGTGACACAGGCCGCGACGAACCCGGCGCCCTGAGCCCGCTGGGCCGAGCGGGTCGGCTCCGGAGGGCCGCGTCCGGGCTGGATGCGGCGGCTATGGCGGAAATGCGGCCATTTTTGCCTCACTTGCATCCATGCGAATGAAAGAATATAGATCCCTCGCCCATGCAGTCCGTCCCCGGAAGTGAGACCCGCTGGCAGCTCTACCGGCTGCTGAGTGACCCGGTGCGCTTGCGGCTGCTGGCTCTGGCCGCCCTCGAGGAGCTGTCCGTGGGGGAGCTCGCGGAGCTGCTCGACGAGGCGCAGCCCAACGTCTCCCGCCACGCCGCACCGCTGCGTCAGGCCGGGCTGCTCTCGGATCGCCGTCAGGGGACCCGTACCCTCATGCGTCTCTCCGAGGACGCGGCGAAGGATCCCGTGGTGGCGGACGCCATCGAGGCGGGCCGCCGTGCCTGCGCTGCTGACGGCAGCCTCGCGAAGGTTGCGGACGTGATCGCCGCCCGGGACGCCAAGGCCCGCGAGTTCTTCGCTCAGCCGGTCGCCACCGAGATCCTGGTGTCCGCGGAGCTTCCCTTCTACCTGGCGGCCTTCGCGGGTCTGATCGACGAGCACGCGCTCGCGGTCGACGCTGGGACCGGCGACGGTGCCCTGCTCGACCTCTTGGCGCCCATCTACGATCGCGTCGTCGCCATCGACCGCAGCGAGGCGCAGCTCGAGCGCGCCCGGCAGCGAGTGCAGGCGCATGGCTACGCGAACGTGACCTTGATCGAGGACCACATCGCGGGAGACCGAGTGGCTGCGGCCGTGGGTGAGGGGGCCGATCTGGTCCTTGCCGCGCGGGTGCTCCACCACGCTCCGCGCCCGAAGGCCGCGCTGGCCGAGCTGACGCGCCTGGCTCGGCCCGGCGGCAAGGTACTGGTCATCGACTACGCGCGGCACGACGACGAGCGCATGAGTGAACAGCAGGCGGATGTCTGGCTCGGATTTTCCGAGGAAGAGCTGCGTGGGTTTGCTCGGGCAGCCGGCCTCGAGAACGTGGTCACCACCCGCGTTCCGGCGAGCCTCGTGCGGGTGGGACCCGATGCACACCTGCCGTGCCTGACCCTGATCGGCACTCGCGTGAAGACTCCGGCTCGCGACAAGGCGCGCCGCGCAACCTCTACCAACACTGATTGAAGGAACTAGGAGAAACCATGACTCAAAGCGTTTCGGTCACCAGCACCGGCAAGACCACCGACAAAAAAGACTTCTTCGTGAAGGACCTCTCGCTCGCGGACTGGGGCCGCAAGGAGATCACCGTTGCCGAGCACGAGATGCCCGGCCTGATGGCGACCCGCGAGAAGTACGGCCCGAAGCAGCCGCTCAAGGGCGCGCGGGTGGCTGGCTCGCTGCACATGACGATCCAGACCGCGGTCTTGATCGAGACGCTGAAGGATCTGGGCGCCGACGTGCGCTGGGCTTCCTGCAACATCTTCTCGACCCAGGATCACGCCGCGGCCGCCATCGCCGCCGTCGGCACGCCGGTGTTCGCGTTCAAGGGCGAGAGCCTCGACGAGTACTGGGACTTCACCTATCGCGCGCTGACCTGGCCGGACGGCAAGGGCCCGCAGCTCATCGTCGACGACGGTGGTGACGCAACGCTGCTGATCCACCGCGGCTACTACGCCGAGAAGAACCCGGCGCTGCTCGACGAGCCGACGGACAACCACGAGCTGCAGATCATCAACAAACTGTTGAAGCGCGTGGCCAAGGAAGACCCCAAACACTGGCACAAGGTCGTGGCGGATCTGGTGGGTGTCTCCGAGGAGACCACCACCGGCGTGCACCGGCTGTACCAGATGCAGGAGAAGGGTGAGCTTCTGGTGCCGGCGATCAACGTCAACGACTCGGTGACCAAGAGCAAGTTCGACAACGTGTACGGCTGCCGCGAGTCACTCGTCGACGGCATCAAGCGTGCGACGGACGTGATGGTCGCCGGCAAGGTCGCCATGGTCTGCGGCTTCGGCGACGTGGGCAAGGGCTGCGCCGAGGCGCTGCGCGGTCATCGCGCCCAGGTCTGGGTGAGCGAGATCGATCCGATCTGCGCGCTGCAGGCCTGCATGGCCGGATACAAGGTGGTCCCGGTGGAGGACGCTCTGTCGCAGGTGGACATCTTCGTCACCGCGACCGGCTGCTGCGACATCATCACCGCCGACCACATGGCCAAGATGAAAGACCAGGCCATCGTCTGCAACATCGGCCACTTCGACGACGAGATCCAGGTGGCGAAGCTGCTCGCTTACCCCGGCGTCAAGCGCACCAACATCAAGCCGCAGGTGGACATGTTCACCTTCCCCGACGGCCACTCGATCTACCTGTTGGCCGAGGGCCGGCTGGTGAATCTGGGTTGTGCCACGGGTCACCCGAGCTTCGTGATGAGCAACTCGTTCACGAACCAGACGCTGGCGCAGATCGATCTCTGGGTCGAGAAGCGCGCCGTGGGGGTCTACACCCTGCCGAAGAAGCTGGACGAGGAGGTGGCGCGCCTGCACCTGGCCAAGCTCGGGGCGAAGCTCTCGACCCTGAGCGCGAAGCAGTCCGAGTACCTCGGGATCCCGGCCGAAGGCCCGTTCAAGCCCGAGCACTACCGCTACTGAAGCCGAAGCTTCGGCATCACCGAGAGTGAACAGGAAGGCGGCAAGCCGGGCAGCGAGCTCGCGTGCTTCCCGCCTTCTTGCGCTCGCGCCGGGGCGCGTCGGCTCACTGTTTGCCGAAGCGCAGGGTGTGGCCGGCGAGGATGATGATGTCCCCGTCGTAGATGACCTTGCGTTCGACACGGCGGCCCTGGAACTGGATGCCGTTCGTCGAGCCGAGATCCACGACGTGGTAGTGCCCGCGCAGCCACTCGACCGCGGCGTGCTGGCGCGAGACGTTCGAGTCGTTGATCGCGAAATCCGAGGCGTTCCGGCTGCGACCGATGATGAAGCGCGGCTGCATGATCTGAGCGCGTTCACCCTCGCAGTACAGAAAGATCGGATAGCTTGGCGGCCCATCGATGGACTGGGGGCCAGGCGCTGCGTGTTGGGGTGAGTGCTGAGGCGAGGGAAACGGCGGCGGCGCACCGGGGCGTCCGTAGCCACCGGGCGCGGGCGGAGTCTGGGAGGAATGCAGCGGCGGTGGGCCGTAGCCCGGCGGCATTGGGGTCGGCGCGTACGGGTTCACCGGTGGTGGTGGCGGCGGCGCCATGGGCGCCGGAGGTGGTGGCGCAGCAGAGGGTTGGCGCACGGGCGGCGGCGGCGGATAACCGGGCGACTGTCCGGCGATCAGCGTCGGGGGAAAGCGCGGCTGCTCGGGCGGCGGCGGAGGGGCGGCCGTTTGCTGACCTTGCATGAAGCGCCGCAGGGCTTCGTTGACGACATCGTCCACGGGACGCCCGCTCTGCCAAGCCATGCGTTCGCAGGCTGCCCAGAGGTCGTCCGGGCACACGAAAGATCGGGGTCGTCCGCCGGACATCGCGCTCGGCGCGCATCATAGCGGACAGGGTGCCCATCGGGGCAATCTCGGGGCTGATCCGGGTTCAATCGAGCGCTGCCCGGGCCGGCCCCGGCTCTCAACCCCAGCCTGCCGGCGCCCGCAGATTTCAGCTCAATGACAGTCCTGGACGACCCGGATCTCCTTCACCGGCCCGCATGACAGGGTGGAAATTTCGCACTCGGCCAGCCACTTGCCCTGCTCACCGCAGCCGGGGCTCGACCCCACCCACCCCGGGTCGGCCCAGCACTTGGTCGGGATGCCCAGCATGGTGCTCGAGCGGCAGCCCCCGGACGTGACCTCCTCGCGCTTGATGCTCTTGCCGTCGCAATCGAAGTCGAAGCTGCCGTCGCCCCGGTGTTGTGAGTAGTAACGGGTCTGGCCGGGGTGCGCCTCCGGGTTTTCGTCGTAGCAGTCGAGAGCGTTCGCGACGTAGCCGGGCGGTTGTTTGCTCGATCGCTGAGAGACCTTCTTGTCGCCGTAGCCGTCGCGGTCGAGATCGCGATACCAGGCCGGATCCGCGCAGGGCAACGCGCCTTCGTTGGCGAGCTCGGTCAGGCGCTGGTGGACCGGCGAGAGCACGTCGACCAGCACACTGCGGAAGCTGTTGTCCGCGCTCGAGGCCGAGAGCACGGTCTCTGCCAAGCTGCGGTTCGCACACAGGCTGTTGTTGGGTTTGGGGAGCGCGAGCTGGCGCGCCGCTCCCTCGATGGCCTCGATGGTCTGGACCAGCGTGGTGCGTTCGTTCTCGCTGAAGGCGCCATCGGTCGAAGCTGCAACTGCGCGCAGCGGAACCGCCAGCTTGGGGACCTCGTCGAGGGCACGCCCGGACAGCGTTCGAAGGCCGATCTCTCTCAGGCCGGACAGCACACTGCGCCGCGCTCGGGTCGCGCGCGCTCGCAGGCAGGTGCCCGATGCCTCGAACGCCGCCCCGGCGGGCTCGAGCAGCGCCGCGATGTTGAGCTTCTCCTTGGCGCGCAGCCGCAGCGAGGTCCTGGACGATTGTTTCTGCTCGAGCTCGAAGCTGGCACCAAGCTCGGAGACCGAGATCGCGCGGCGCTGATCCGTGTGCGAGTGCACCGTGATGACGGGCACCGCCGCCAGGACCTTGGCGGTGTAGACCAGCTGTTCGGTGCCGGGATTGCAGATGCTGGTGATGCAGGTCTCGAGGCTCTGTTCGAGCTTGTCCCCGCTCGCCCCGATGAGCTCCTGTCCCAAGATCTCTGCAACGCTGGGCAACACCCGCATCTCGGCGTCTTCGAGCAGAACCTCGATCTCCACCTCTTCGCCGGCCGCCGCCTGGAGGCCGAGCTTGGGCGCCCACGGCCCCAGAAAACCGAGATCCAATCCGCCGCCGGCCGTGAGTCGATGACTCGAGGCGTGTCGGAACTCGAGCTTGCCGATCGGTCGCACGTTCATGCGCAGCCGCGTCGCCGCGTCACCATTGCCACCAAAACAAGCGTTGACGAAATCGCTGCGTTCCGGGTTGTGCTTCGGGCCAAAAAAACCGGTGATGAGGAAGTTGGGGACCTCCAGGCAGTGGAGGCCCGAGGTTTCGCCGCGCTGGAGCACGGCATCCACTGCGGTGCACCAGCTCGGTGGTGCCGCGCTCGGACGCGCCGACGCCGCGGGTGCCGGACCCGTCGCGCTTGGGCCGCAGGCCACACACACGGCGACGGAGAGCCAGGCAAGTCTGCGGTCCATCCAGTCTCGACTCGCGCGCTCTCTCACACTGAAAAATCGGCGGCAAGAGGCGCTCTTCGAGGTCTGCCGCGGCGCGCGAGCTGGCAGAAATTCGCGACTCATCCAGAGGCACCAGCAGGCATCCGCCCGCCTCGCCGGTAGTTCAAGTGGGTTTCCGCCGCTCATGACGATTGCGAGCTGAGCATCGCAAGGCTGCCCAAGTCGAGTCCAGTGCTTCGGAGGTTGGGCTGCGGTCCGCGGTGTCGTCAAGGCACGCCTCGCGGGTTGAATCGCGTCGGCGCTTCCCCTACGGTTCGGCAGCGCCCGATATTCCGGGCAGAAAGGTCGCGCCCATGGCAGAGCAAGTTCGTGCATCACACATCCTCCTCATGTACGCGGGGTCGTCGCGGTCGACGGCGACGCGCACTCAGGCGCAGGCCCAGACCGAAATTCAGGCGCTGAAGACCCAGATCGACGGCGGCGGAGACTTCGCGAAGCTCGCGAGCGAACACTCGGATTGCCCATCCGGCAAGAGCGGCGGGGATCTCGGCAGCTTCGGCCGCGGGCAGATGGTCGGCCCCTTCGAGCAGACCGCGTTTGCACTGCCGGTGGGAGGGACCAGCGGGGTCGTCGAGACCGACTTTGGGTATCACATCATTCGACGTACGGGCTGAGGCCGCCGCGCCGCGTGTACGTGCGCGGGCGTGTCACTTCGAATGGCGCTTGTGTGCGTCGCGCAGCGCTCCGACCAGCTCGGCTCGCAGGGCTGGCTCGCCGGCACGTTCGCTGGCCAGTGGGATCAGCGTTGCGTTGATGGTGCGCGCCAGCGCGACGAACTCCGCCTGATCGAACTCCAAGATCTCTTGCGGGACCAAGAGCGCGAAGGGCCGGAGGGTGGCCGCCCGCGTCGTGACCGAGGCAACGTCGCAGACCTCGAGGGGCGCACCGGCGGCCAGCGCGGCGCTCTGCCGACAGATGGGTACCAGTTCACTCGCTGCGCCCACCAGCAATACCGAGGGCAGCACACGGTGCGGAGTCGTGGGACCAAGCGGAGGTTTGCGCACGGCGAGCGCAGCTTACACGCGTCTCGACGGATGCGAGCGCTGTGTTTCGCTCCTCCGCAGGGAGCGGTGTAAGCTACCCGGAAGATGAGCAAAGCCCGCGCGCTCTCCGTCCTCGCTGCGAGTTTGATGCTGCTCGGCGCCCCCGCATGCGGTCCGCGGCGCGGGACCCCGAGGGATGCCGGCGAGACGGCTCGTCAAGAGGCGGGTCAGCGCTTGCTCGGCGCTTGGGTCCTGGTTTCGTACCAGCCGGAGACTCCGCTGGAGCCGATGTTCGCCGGGTTGCTGGCAGCGCAGATGGGCACGCTGGTGGCGAACTTCGACGGGCAGAACATGCAGGTGAGCGGCACGGGGGTTAACACCGTTCGGCGCTACCGGGTAACGCAGGCCGCCGGCGACCGGTTGGCCCTCGTCTCTTACGACGATGGTGGGATCCCCTACGATGCCGTCGGTGAATTTCGCGGCGGCGAGCTCTGGTTCGAATCCCTCACCATTCCGTGGCGCGGACGCGGCGTGCTGCGCAAGGTGCGCTGAGGCGAGTGGGCGGGTTCAGCGCTGAACCTTCGCGATGCCGGTCTCTGCCAAGCTCGCGAGCGCCTTCTCGATGTCGGCGACGGGCTCGTCGAACTGCACCGCGATGCGATGCGGCCAGATGCCTTCCGGATCGTCTTTGTTACGTTCGACCCGCACGACGCGACCGGTCACGGTGCGCTCCTGCTCGCCTTCGGGTGGGAACTGCACGACAATGTGGACGGGTGCACCCACCTCGAGCGTGGTGGCCGTGACCAGCAGCATGCCGCGCCCGCTGACGTTGTGGCTGACGGCCATGCCCTCTTCGAGCTCTTCGACCCGCACCGGAAGCCATACGGTGTATCGCTGTGAGCGGCGCTCCACAGGCCAAGACTAGCGCACTTTCTCTGCCGCGTGATAGGGGCCGCCGTGGCACCCCCCTGCGGCGTCATGCGTCCGCGTCGTGGGGCAGGCTGACCCGCGGCGCGCGCAGGTAGACGTACGGAGTGTACGCGCCGAAATTGGACACCCGCGAGGTGTAGGCGTCGGCGTAGCGTTCGAGCTGCCGCGCGAGATAACTCTTGTCGAGGCCAGCCCGCATCAAGAGCCCCCAGCGGGGGTTGAATAGCGAGCCCGCCTCTTCGGCCAGCGGCGCGATGCGGCCGTCGAGGGCGGCGAGCTGGTCTTTGGCGGCGTGCAGCCGCGCGCGCAGGGGGATTGGGTCTGCCGACGCCCCGTGCTGCTCGATGCGCTCGAGGGCCAGGCGGGCGGTCGAGTGTTCGTGCTCGGCCCGTTCCTTCTCCGCCATCAAACCCGAGAGCACGTTCTGTTTCGGCCGAAACGCCTCGACGTCCTTGATCTCTTTCTCGATGTCTCGCACGACCAGCGCCGTCCGCCAGCGGAGCAGATCTTTGGTGACGCGGACGTCCGAGTAGAGGTGGTCCCCCACGTAGAGGATTTCCTCCGGCTCGAGTCTCAGGTGCTGCTCGAGGATGAGGGCGTTGCCACCCAGGTATGCAGACCCGGCTTGCATTCCCTCGTTCAGCGGTCTGAGGAGCCCACTCTCGTCCACGACCTCGAACATCGGCGCGCGCGCCGTGAAGAACTCGGGCTTACGCGCCGCCACCACCGTCACGTCGAACAGCTCCCGCCAGGTCATCCCGTTCGGAAGGTACGGGTCGAGCGCGTAGCGCATCATGGCGGTGGTGTAGGACCACTCGGAGTTTGTCACGAGGAGCAGTTTTTTGCCCGACTGTTTCAGATCGAGCAGGCACGCGGGTAGGTCCGGATCGAGCTCGACGAAGCGATCGGGGTCCTTGGCGATTTCGGCCTTCAGATCACCTTCGGTGTGCGTGCGATCGATGCTGCCACGGACGATCGCGTAGAGCTCGGCGTAATTGAGGCGGGCATCGAGCGCACCCTTGTCGAGTAGATCCACGCATTGCGCGAACAGGAGCGCTTCGGACAGCGAGAAGAGTGTGTTCAAGAAGACCCAGCGGGGCTCCTTGAGGTCCACCAGGACGCGCGAGTACCTTTGGCGCTGCTCATCGAAATCGACGAGTCGGGTACCGTGGTGGGCGCGGGTCACGTAGCCGAAGCGCGTGGCCTTCACCACATTGCCGAGCTCGAGATCGAGGATGAGCCCCAGGATCACGAAGCCGGGGTCGAACGACAGCTCTCCGACGGGCCAGCCCCGCTCCAGCAGCCGCGCACGGGCGCGCTCCCATGCGCGGCGCTCCCAGACCTCGGTCTTGTAGTGGACCAGTGTGTAGTCCATGTCGAAACCGACCGCGCGGATCGAGCGCAAGTTCAGCGTGCGGTTGCAGTAGATCCGCCGCTCCGGCGCGGGCAATGCGCTGTCGTCGCTCATCGCTTGGAGCGTACTTTCGGGGTTCTGGCGGCGGAAGGCGGAAAGGGTGTGCGGAACGAGGTCGGGTCTATGTCTTCGCTCGACCGGAGGCGCGCTCGGCGAAGGCCTGAAACAGAGCGCGCGCGTGGCTCGTGGGCCGCGACTGGTAGTTGTACGGGCGAGGGACGCCATTCTTGTACAGACACACGACGGCCTCATCGTAGGCCTTGGCGCGCGCCTCGGCGGAGTCGCGTGTCACGGGGGCCTTCGCGACGGTCGCGAGGGCGTCGCTCAGCTGGCCACACGCGCCGCCGAGGGCCGGCAGGTTCGGCCCAGGCGTTCCGGAAGGGCAGCAAGCTGCGCGGATCATGGCTGTTGCGGCCAGCTCGAACCAGCCGAAGCCCGACCACTCGCGCATGCCCGGCGTGATCTTGCCTGCCCCGGCTACCACCAAGCGCCGATGGATCTGGGAGTTGATCCCGCGAAAGTCCTTGTCTTGGCACAAGAAGGCGAAGTCCTCGCTCCCGGACAAGGTCTCACCTTCGAAGTGAGATGCAACACAGCGACCGCGATCGACGGGTTCTTCGGCCGCCAGTGCCCCGGGCACGGTGGCAGCCGGTTGCGCCGCGGGAGTGCCGGATGGTGTCGGTTCGGCCGGCGCGGCCGTCGCGACGGTCGAGGGCGCGGCTGCGGTCGTTGCCTTGGGGGTCGGCGCGGACGAGGTGCGTGCGACGGCCGTGGGGTCATTACGACGTTGGGTCGGGGCCTGGGTGATGACGCCACGGTTGTTGAGATAGAGCATCACGCCGACGAAGATCGCGACGAGCAGCACGATGCCGACCAACACGATCATTGGCTTGCGGCTCGCGCGGCGAATTTCCATGTCGTCCATGGCCCCGACGGGGAGCTGCACGCCCGTGGGGGGCGGACCGGGGATGGACGGTGGGAATGCCGAGATCGGAGGCGGGAACGCGGGCCCGGCGCCGGGGTAGGCTTGAACCGGGGCGGGCGCCGGCGCGTGGGGGCTCGCAGCGCCGAAGCCTGGCGCCGGCGGTGGAGGTGGAGTCGGATCGAACGGGGTCTGATAACCGGCTGGCGGGGCGCGCAACGGGGGCGCCTTCGGCGGCACCTCCGGCAAATCCAGGGCAGGAGGCTCGCTTGGCTTGGCCAGCGCTCGACGAATGTCCTCGATGGGCGGTCCGCCCATGACCGACGTCGCGTCGTCCTCGTCGTCGTACGGGTTGGGCGCCTCGGACGCCGGATAGGCGGGCTCCGGCGCGGGCTCGGGCTCGGGCTCCGGTTCTGGTTCTGGTTCCACCGGCACCGGTGGAATGCTCAGCATCGGGGCAGGCGCCTTTTCTTGGCGCATCAGCGCCGCCATGTCCTCCGTGCTCTGGCCGACGACGGTCGCGACGTCCTCCCACTCGGCGGCGGCCTCGCTCTTCGGCTCCCAGCGCTCGAGCGCTTCCACCAGCTCGTCCGCGCTGCCCCGCCGGCGAGCGAGATTCGCGACCACGCCGCTGGCGATGAGCTCCTGCAGTCCTTCGTCCTGAAGCCCGAAATCCTTGAGGCGCTGGATTTGTCCGCCCGCAATGCTCTTCAGCAGTTGATCCTTGGTGTCGCCGCGAAATGGTGGGCTACCCGTCAGCGAGGCGAACAACACGGCATGCAGAGCCCAGGTGTCGTCCGCCGAGCTCGGGCCGCGCCCTTGCAGACGTTCCGGAGCGCAATATGCCCCGCTCGTTGGCGCCAAGAGCTGAGTCAGGATCGGGCCTTGTCGCCCGCCGCTCGGGTCGACGACGATCGAGCGCGGAGAGATCGCTCCGTGCGCGCCGCCGCTGGCGTGCAGCGCCGCGACGCCTTGGCACAGTCGAATCCACAACGTCACCGCTTCGGCGGGTGTCAGTCGCGCGGTCTTGAGCGCCTGATGCAAGGTCTTGCCGCCGACGTGCTCGGCGACGACGACCGCGCCGCCGGCGGGTGCGCCTTCTGGAAGTGCGTCGGCCTCAGGGCTATCGACCACGTCGACGATGGCGGCCAGGTGCGCGTGTCTGAGGCCGATCACACCCATCAGCGCGGCGACGCGCGCGGTGGGTAGGGCGGAAGCGATCACTTCACTGCCGGTGGTCTCGTCCGTTGCGAGCCAAGTTGGCGCCTTGGTTCCCGCGTCGAGGCGGGACTTGAAGCGGTAGCGCCCGCTGAGGAGTGCGGTCGGGACTTGCATCTACTAAGGCTCGCGTAATCGCCGCCCTCTTTATATCAGGCTGCACCCGTGACCCCGAACTTTCGCCCAACTGAGCGCATTTCTCCGGCGAGGCCCGGGTGATCGACGGCGGCACTTACGGAAGTGGCGAGCGCCCGAAGGCCGGAGCGACGCCGACGAAGTGCGGCTTCGTCAGCGCGACGTCAGGCGGTCTGCCCACTTCAAATCGAGGACCCGTCTCTTGCTCGGTCGAGCTCGTCCACCCCAATCACCGAACGAGTCCTTCAGCGCGTTTCCGCACATTGCCCGACGTGGGTGCCAGCGACGTTCGTGCACGTCCTCAGCCACAGGCTTTGCCGCTGATTGTGAGAAAAGCCTGACCGGGTCGATGGCCGGTCATCCACAATTCTCCAGCGTTGGCCTCCAAGCCCTTGCCGTTCTTCATGAGAGGGAGGAAAATTGCGCGTCGCAGTCCAAGATGAGCTCACCAGGCGCAGAGCGCGGGTCCGGAGATCCCACGGACGACCCGCCGTCGGGAGTCACCACCGTGTCGGGCACCTATCGGGCGGGGGAGATCATCGACGAGAAGTACATCCTGATCCGGAAGATCGGGGAAGGCGGCATGGGAGCCGTGTGGATCGCGCACAACAGCGTGCTCGACGTGCACTGTGCGGTGAAGCTGATCGAAAACGCCTCCAAACAGGTGGCGGAGCGCGTGCTCGATGAGGCCAGATCGGCGGCAAAGCTGGGGCACCCCGCCATTGTGCGGGTCCTCGACTACGGGCACACGGGGGCTGGGGATCCATTCATTGCCATGGAGCTGCTCGACGGCGAGGATCTCGCGCAGCTCATGGAGCGGCAAGGTCGGCTGCCGCCGACCGACGCGGTGCAGATGCTCCTGCCGATTGCCCACGCCCTCGCCACTGCGCATGCAAAGGGCATCGTGCATCGCGACGTGAAACCGGAGAACATCTTCCTGGCGCGCAGCGAGGTGGTCACCACGCAGCCGAAGCTTCTCGATTTCGGCATCGTGCGCGTCGAACACAGCAATCGGCGCCTCACCATCGATGGCGCGGTGCTCGGGACGCCGGACTACATGTCGCCGGAGGCGGCACGCGGCGAGGAGATCAACGGGCAGACCGACATCTGGGGTTTCTGCGTCGTGTTGTACGAGCTCATGCGCGGCAACCGCCCGTTCGATGGCGACAACTACAATGCGCTGATGTTCGCCATCATCAACGACGAACCCAAGAGCCTGGCTGAGCAGGGGGTCGGGGACGAAGAGCTGTCGGCCATCGTCCAGCGCGGGCTGAAGAAGAGCAAGGACGATCGCTGGGCGACCATGCGCGATCTCGGTGAGGAGTTGGCGCTGTGGCTCGAGAGCCAGGGCGTGTCCGACGACATCACCGGCACGTCGCTCCGGCGGGGGTGGCTGGCCGAGACCGAGAGCAAACGCATCGAATTGCCGCCCTACGTCCGGGACTCGCTACGCTCGGCCGCAGGCGAGAGCCCCGCGCAGCGTGCACGCCGTGAGGCGTCGGTGGCGGTCACCGGTTCCGGGCCCAGCGTCAGTGATCAGGAGCTGGCCGCAATTGCGGAGCTCCACGCCGAAGGCGATCCCGAAGAGCTGCTTTCGCGGGCGACACGCCGTCGGAACGTGGCGGTCGTGCTTGGGCTCGTGGTGGTGATTGTCGGGACCGTTTTGGCCGTCTTGATTGGCACCGGCATCATCTTGCCGAGCTAGCCGGAGCGCCTTCGACTCGACTTGTGCGCTTGCGCGCCGCAAAAGAAAACAGCTGAGCAAGACTGCCCAAGTCGAGCTTAGATGGCCTGCTCTTTGGTCTTCGCGAAGCGCACGTTGGGCCACTCTTTCTGAGTCGTCTCCAAGTGCCAGTTGTTGCGCGCCAGAAACACGTCGGCACCGGTGTGGTCTTCGGCCATCGATGCGCGGTTCGCCTCGGCAAAACGCTTCAGCTCTGCCGCGTCTGCCGCATCGACCCAGCGGGCGGTGTGCAGCGCCGTGCCCTCGAAGAGCACGGGGATGTCGTACTCGGTCCGGATCCGGTCTGCGAGCACGTCGAACTGCAGCGAGCCCACGACCCCGACGATGAAGCTCGAGCCGAAGTAGGGTTTGAAGACCCGTGCGGCGCCCTCCTCCGCGAGCTGCTCGAGGGCGCGCGTCAGGTGTTTCTGGCGCATCGGATCCGCTGGACGGACTCCCTGCAGGAGCTCCGGCGCGAAGCTCGGGATCCCGGTGAACTGCAGCGCCTCGCCCTCGGTGAGCGCGTCACCGATGCGTAGTGTGCCGTGGTTCGGGATACCGATGATGTCGCCGGGAAAGGCCTCCTCCGCGATCTCGCGGTCCCGCGCCAGGAACAGCACGGCGTTGTGCAGGGTCATCTGTTTGCCGCTGCGCACGTGCAGAAGCTTCTTCCCGCGCTCGAAATGGCCGGAGCACAGCCGCAGGAACGCGATGCGGTCCCGGTGTTTTGGATCCATGTTCGCCTGGATCTTGAACACGAAGCCCGTGACCTTCTCTTCGTTCGGGTCGACCAGGCGCGTGGTCGTCTTCTGTGGGCGTGGCGATGGCGCCAGCCGCAGGATCCCCTCCAGCAGCTCGCGGACTCCGAAGTTGTTGAGCGCGCTGCCGAAGAACACCGGCGTCATGTGCCCGGCGCGATATGACTCGAGATCGAACTCCGGACACAGTCCGCGGGCCATCTCTACCTCCTCGCGCAGCGCCTTGACCGACCGCTCGGGCAGCTCTTGGTCCAGCATCGGGTCGTCCAGCCCGCGGCACTCCTTGATCTGGCCGCCGGCGCGCTCGGCGCCCTTTTCCACCAACAACAGGCGGTCGTGGAAAAGATCGTAGGAGCCCAGGAAGTCCCGGCCCATGCCGATGGGCCAGCTCGCCGGCGTGACGTCCAGCGCGAGTCGGTCTTCGATCTCGCTCATCAGCTCGAACGGGTCCCGGCCGTCGCGATCCAGTTTGTTGATGAAGGTGATGATGGGAACGTCGCGCAGCCGGCACACCTCGAACAGCTTCAGGGTCTGGGCCTCGATGCCCTTCGCCGCGTCGATGACCATGACCGCAGAATCGACCGCCGTCAGGGTGCGGTAGGTGTCTTCGCTGAAGTCCTGGTGGCCTGGAGTGTCGAGCAAGTTGAAGTTGCCGCCCTCGAACTCGAAGGTCATGGCCGAGACGGTCACCGAGATGCCGCGCTGCTGTTCGACCTTCATCCAGTCCGAGCGCGCGCGCCGCTGCTCGCCGCGGGCCTTCACCGCTCCCGCCAGCTGAATCGCGCCGCCGTACAGCAGCAACTTCTCCGTCAGCGTGGTCTTGCCCGCGTCCGGATGGGAGATGATGGCGAACGTGCGTCGCCGTGAGACTTCGGTCTGCTGATGGGACATGGCCGCGCTTCAGGGCCGCGGACTATGACGGAGATCGCTGCGTCTCGCCACCGCTGGCGTGGCTCAGCGGCTGAACACCCAGTTCTGGTAGCCCTTGAGCGTGATGCCGAGCACCAGGGACGAGGACTCTGCGAAGAGCAGCGTGTAGCGTAGGAAGACCGGCCCCAGCCCGAGCGCCACCTGCGGGCCGTGGGCGCGGTCGTCGACATCCACCGCCCAGCCGCCGGCGATCCAGTAGACCTCCGAGTACTGCAGCTCGGCGTAGAGGGGGCCGAAGCCCGTGCCGGGACGTGCGAGTGCGGTGAACCCGAGGTTGAGGCCGACAGACCGATCCGGAAACACGATGTCGTCGGCGTCGTGGCTCCGGTCTCGCGAGCCGAGGTGCAGGCTCAGCTCGGGACCGGCGCCGTACGCGCCCACGGCGTCGCCGTCGGGGTTCCAGCCGAGCCCCCCGGTCACGAGTGCTCCGTAGGTGAAGAGCAGCATGCGCTCGCCGGGGTCTCTCGGGACTTCGACGACGCCGACCGCCGGATGTTCTGGAGCCACGCGCGGGTCGACGTGGCCGGGGGCGTTGGCCTCGTGGTGGTGCACGCTGCAGGCGCTCACACACAGCACCAGCGCGATTCGGCGGCTCATTCCGCTGCCTCGGGGGCAGGCGGCCGCAGTGGAACGCTGGGATCTGCGACAACGAGGCCTGGGCTGGGCGGCTGTGGTTGATTGGGGTCGCGGCGGTAGACGTGGGGTGGCCCGAACTCGTGGTTGAGGGAGACCTTCAAGGTCTCGTGTGTGCTGCCGTTGAAGCGGAGCGAGAGGGTCAGAGTGCCGCGGCGTTTCCCGGCGTTCCACAGCGCTTCGTTGTCGAAGACGAAGGGCACGTAGGTGAAGCGATCGCTCAGGTCCAGTTCCAGCGGTGCTGGCAGCGCGCTCGCCGCGAACTCGGTGCCTTCGATCTCGAGCTTCGCCGCGGCGACCTCGAGGCGGCACGGGCCGGGACCGGCTTGACGCACGCGCAAGCTGACCCCGGCGCCCTCTTTCCCGGACTTGCTCACCCACGCTTCGACCCGAGCGCAGCCGAGCTGACGTGCACCGAGGCTCTCGACCTTCCAGTTTGGATAGTTGCGCGTGGCCATGGGCGCTGAGGTTGCGGCACAGGCGAGCGCCGCCAGCACGCCGGCCAGGGTCCGAAATCCGCGGCCCGGTGCCCAGGAGAGCTGAGGTTCTCGGACCAACCACCGCGCCGCCAGCGGCGCCATCGGCAGGGCCATGAGGTCACTCGGATCGAGCCGCGTCTGGCCAATGAAGCGGGCGGCCCAAGCGTTCACGCCGGGGTCGAGCTTCAGCAATGTGAAGAGAACGCCTGTGAAGAGCGCGCACGAACACGCCAGCGAGAGGCGTGTGATTCGCCTGCCGGTCAGGCACGAGAGGGTGTCCAGGCTCACGAAGAGCAGCACCGGGAGCAGGAATACGCCGGCGAAATCGCTGAGTTTGCCGGTCAACCAGCCCGGCAGGACTCCCGCGCCCTTCAGCATGTGATCGTTCAGCACGAGCAGGCCGAGAGCCCCCAAGGCCCAGGGGTGCAACAGCTCGCTTCCGGGGCGAAGGGGCAGGCGTTCTGGGTTCACGGCGAAGCAACAGCGGGGGGCGCGCATCGAGCTTACAAGAAGGTTCACACTACTTCACGTTCCGGATCGTACTCCGGCAACACCCGGGTCCCATGCTGGCCTCTCGAAGGAGGTCATGATGTTTGGATTTCTGATGGGAACGGCCTGTCTGGTCGGTCTGGTGTGGGTGATCAGGGGCGGCCGTGCGTTGGGCGGCTGCGGGCCCCGCTCCCACCGCTTCCGCGACCACGACGGACGATCGGGTCATGGTGCACGCGCCTTTTCCCGCTGGCTGTTCGAGCGACTGGACACCACACCGGGTCAGGAGCGGGTGATTCGAAGCGCGATCGACGACCTGGTCGATCAGGGCCACGCGGCGAAGCGCGAGCTCGAGGAATCGCGGAAGGACGTCGCCCGGGCGATGCGCGCCGATTCCTTCGACGCGGAGGCGATGGGCGAGGCGTTTGCAAAACACGATGTCGTCCTCTCGAGCATGAGGAAGGCAGCGGTGGAGAGCCTCGCACGCACCCACGAAGCGCTCGACGAACGGCAACGTCAGCGCCTGGCCGAGATGATTGACGCTGGGATCGGCCGTCGTTGGCGCGGTCCCTACCGCAGTTACAGCTGAAAGGAGAACGACCATGAAACGAAGAGTCCTGATCGGCCTGCTCGCGCTGGGCACGCTCTTGGGTTACGGCGGCTGCGCCGCTCGGGTCGCACACCACCGCTCGGGGCACATGGGCGACCGGCGTGCGAAATTCGAGCGCCACGTGGCGGCGATCTGTGCCGACGCGGCGCTCCGAACTCGAGTCGGTGATGCTCCGACGGCACCCCGCTGATATGCTGGGAGGCGAGAGATGTCGCTCCGCATCCTTCTGATCGATGACGACGCGCGGCTCTCGCGGTTCCTGGCCAGCTACCTGGAGCAGAACGACGTCAAGCTGAGCCACGCGAAGGACGGCGTCGAGGGTCTTGCCCGCTTGCAGGCGGATGCCTTCGACGCCGTGCTGCTCGACGTGATGATGCCAGGGCTCGACGGGCTCGAGGTGCTGCGCCGCCTGCGCCAGACCAGCCGCTTGCCGGTGATCATGCTCACGGCGCGCGGCGACGAGTCGGACCGGGTCGTGGGGCTCGAGCTTGGCGCCGACGACTACATCCCCAAACCCTTCAGCCCCCGGGAGCTGCTCGCACGGCTGCGGGCGGTGCTCCGGCGCGCGCAACCAGACGCAAGCTCCGAGACGGTCATGGCCCAGGGCATCGTGGCCGATCTCGGGGCGCGTCGTGCGTCGGTGGACGGACGCGAGATCGAGCTGACGGGGATCGAGTTCGACATCCTGGTCGCGCTCCTGCGCCGCGCGGGCAGGGTGGTGCCGCGCACGGCCTTGCTCGGTGAGGCGGGGCGGGCCGACGTGGTGGTCGGCGAGCGCACGGTGGACGTACACATCTCCCGGCTGCGCAAGAAGATCGGCGACGACCCCAGAGCTCCGTACCGGATCAAGACGGTGCGTGGCATCGGTTACGTGCTGCCCCGCGAGCCGGCATGAGGGGTGTGCGCCACTACGTGCGGTCGCGCCTGCACCGGCGCCTCTTCATGTGGTTCGGTGCGTCCATCTTGGTGACGGGTTTGGTGGTTGGGCTGGTCGGCTCTCTGCTCGGCGGCGTCGACGGCGGCTGGCGTCGGATGACCGAGCGCGGAAAGTCGTTCGTCGGCCGGCAGCTCGCGGAGGCCTGGGATGAACCCGAGCGCAGGGACGCGTTTGCACGCTCCCTGGTGCGTGACCTCGGTTTGAGCGTCGTGCTCGAGGATCCCCGTGGGCAGCTCTTGGGGGGCCTGGGGCGAGCCCTGCGCGCGGCCCGATCTTGCGGTACCTGTTCGCCGAGACGAGCGCCTGCTCGGCGCGGCGAAGCTGTGTTTCGAACGCCGCGACCATCGGGGCGGAGCCTGGTTTTTTGCGCTGCTCGGCGCCGCGCTGCTCAGCCTGTGGGGCTTCTCGGGGGTCATGGCGCGGAGGTTGGTGCGCCCGCTCGGTGAGGTGCTGCGCGTCGCCAACGAAATCGGTAGCGGCAACCTGAAGGCGCGCGTCACGTTGCGTCACAACAAGGTGGGAGAGATCGCCGATCTGGCCGACGCGATCAACGAAATGGCTGACCGGATCGAGCGGCAGCTGGCAGATCAGCGAGAGTTGCTCGCCGGAGTGAGCCACGAAATCCGCTCGCCGTTGGCCCGACTCCGCGTGCTGTCGGAGCTGGCAAAGGACGACGTGAATGGCAAGCTGGCGGAGGACATCGAGCGGGAGATCCTGGAGATCGACTCGCTGGTCGGGGAGCTGCTGGCCAGCTCGCGCTTGGACTTCGGCGCGGTCGAGCGGCGCACCTTCGAGGCCGGCACGCTGGCGCGCGAGTGCGTCGAGCGAGCGGGGCTGTCCTCGGATCTGTGCCGCGACGAGAGCGAAGCGGCATCGCTTTCTGGCGACCCGACGCTGATCGCACGAGCGCTCACGAACCTGCTCGAGAACGCCAAACAACACGCTGGGGGTGTCACCCGGCTGGTGCTCCGTCGTGAGGCCGGGTCGCTGGTGTTTTCGGTGGAGGACGCGGGACCGGGGTTCTCCCAGCAGGACCTCGGGCGGGCCTTCGAGAAGTTCGTGCGCGGGGAAAAGAGCGCAGGCTCGTCGCTCGGACTCGGTCTGTCGCTGGTGCGCCGTATCGCGCTGGCCCACGGTGGGCGAGCCTGGGCGGAGAATCGCGCCGAAGGTGGCGCGCGCGTCGCCTTCAGCTTGCCGCTCGTGAGCTGAGCTCTCGAGTCGGTCACTCGGCGAGCGGCAGCGCGGCGTCGAAGCGCTTCACGAGCTCGAGCACCTTTTGCCTCGGGGGGCCGAGATCGTCCGTGGCCGGCAGCTTGGTCGCTGCGATCGCGACCGCCAGCTCGTCGAGCGCGGCTTCGCCCTTGGCGCGACCGAGCAGGTCTGCAGCTTTGGCAAGGTGCTTTTCGGCGGCGCCGAAGTTGCGTTCCTCGACCGCCATCTGCCCAAGGTGCAACCGCCTGCGCGCTTCGAGTCGGATCGCTCGGTCCCGTTGTGCATCGAACTGCGCCGTCGCGCGCTGCTTCTCCGTCGCGCGCTCCCCTTCACGAGACTCCGCTGCGTCGGTCGCGAGCTTGCCTTGGTATCGCCCGATGCCATACGCGCTGCCGACGCTGACGACGACCGCGCACAGGCCGATCAGCAGGCGCTTCCCGCCCGGTGTGGCCTGCGGCTCTGGCGCTTTGGTGGGCTCCGGCTCCGGCTTCGTCGAGGCTGGCGAGGTCATGGGCGCCTCATTCCTCTGCGCTCGGCGGGGCGCAAGCGCCGGCGTGGATCCGGCAGGGGCTTTCCGCCTATGCTTCGGTGCTCTGGTCGAGATGGGAACCAAGGACGAGCCGCCGGACAACGAGATCACGCAGGTCGACGACCCGCGATCCAGCCCGGCAGCGGGCCCGCCGCCGGTCGTTGCTCCGCCGCGGCCGGCGAGCATCCCGCCGCGACCGGTGACGACTCCGCCACGACCCGGCGCGGCGACCGGTTCGTACTCCATCCCGCGTCCCCCGCTGGTTCCGGGCGCCACGCCGCCTCCACCGAGTGTGAGGCCGCCGCCTCCGCCGGTCCGCAGCCCAACCGGCGCCGCGCCGCCGAGTGTGCCGCCAGGTGCTCCGCCAGTCTCCGCCGCGCGTCCCCCTTTCCGCTCGCCACCGAGTGTGCCGCCTCCGCCGCCGTCGCGCAGCTCACCGCGCGCCGCGCCGCCCAGTGTTCCGACCGGCGCCCCTCCGCCGCCGTCGCGCAGCTCGCCGTACGGCACGCCGGTCAGTCGGCGGCCGCCGAGTGTGCCGCCGGGGTCGCCGCCGTCCTTGCGCGGCACGTTCGACCGAGCGCCGCCGAGCGTGCCCCCCGGCGTGCCCCCGAGCATTCGTCCGTCGACGACGCGCTCGAGCGACAGCACCGTGCAGGCCGTGCGCCCCAGCTTGTCGCCGTCCAGCTTCGCGACACCAAGTAGTGCGGCAGGAGCCTCGAGCGACAGAGCAGCGCTCGTCGCGGAGCTCGAGAACGTGAAACGCGTGCTGGCGACGAAGATCAGTGATCTGAGCACGTTTCAGAGTGAGCGCGAGGCGCTGCTCGGCCGCATCGCCGAGCGGGACGCCAAGCTTCAGAAGCTCGAAGATGGCGGCGGTGCCGAGGTGCCTCGCCTGCGCGACCGGATCACGGAGCTCGAGACCGCCCTCTCGAGCGCCGAGCGCGAAGCCGCGCGTATGGGCCAGCTCGAGGCTGAGGCGGCGGCGCTTCGCGCACAAACCCGCCGCCTCGACGCCGCGCTCGTCGAGCGCGGAGAGCGGTTCAACGAGCTCGAGCGCGAGCTTGCCGAGGCGCGAAACAAGCTCACCGAGCGCGAGGCGCAGGTTCGGCGCCTCGAAGCCGAGGCAGCCGAGGCAGCCGAGAGTCTCGCCTGGGGATCTGCGCCAACGGCCGGGGACGACCTCACTCGCATCAAGGGCATTGGTCCAAAGTACCGCGATGCCTTGGCTCGCGCGGGGGTCGTGACGTTCGCGCAAATTGCAGCCTGGACCGAGGCCGACGTGGTCGAGTTCGCACAAAAAGTGAAAGTGCAACCCGCGCGCATCGTGCGCGACGGTTGGGTCGACGCCGCGAGAACGCTCGCAGGTCAGGGACAGCGCGACGGCTGACCGGCGGGGTCGTCGAGGTACAAGACGACGCGTTCGATGGCTACGTCGCGGGTCACGCTGAGTCCGTCGATCACGAGGCCGGAGCACAGGATGCTGCGCCGGGCGCTGTCCGGGAGCTTCACGCCCTTCTTGGACGCGAGCTCGGCGGTGCCCTGACCGGGCACCGAGTTTCGGACCAGCACGTCGAGGCCCGTCCCTACCAGATCCGCATATCCCACGCCGCTGAGCGCCGCTCTCGTCACTCCCCCGTCCAGTGTCTCGGCGAGCGGCATACACGTCGGAGCTCGGCCGCTTCCCGACAAGGAGATGCAGACCTCCGCCGTCCGATAGGTCGAAAAGAGAGAGTTGCCCGCGGCGTCCGTCTCGACGCCGCCGAGTCGGAGAGTGTACACGTCTTCCGGTGAGAGTGCGGCCTCACAACCATCGACGCCGCAGCTGCGACCCGAACGACAGCCATGCGCACACGGCGCTTCAATCGCAGGAACCTCTGCGCTCGCATCCAGCTCCGCGCTGGGAGAGGCCTCCGCATCCAGCTCCGCGCTCGGCGTGCTGCTCGCGCTCGGGCGCGCGACGGGCGACGGGTGCGCGGGGCGGGGGCGTGCGCTCTTGCTCGGTCCGACCGCCTGTGAAGGGGAGCCCACCAGGTAAAACGCGACCGCGGTGCCGATGACAACGGCCACGAGCAGCGTGACGAGGGGCAGCACGACGGGGCTGCTCTTCTTGGCCTTTGGGGGCCGGCTTGGCCCAAGCTCCACCGTTGCTGCTCCTGCAACCGCGCCGGTCGCCGATTGTTCGGCCAAGACCGTGGCGTCGACCATCGCGTTGGGCGTTGCGACGGCAGTCGGCTCGCCGCCGCCGCCGCGGCGCGATGGGCGCACGACGACACTCTCCGGGGAACGCATCTCGAGGGCGTCGGCCAGGGCGCTGCCGTCGTGAAAGCGTGCTTTCGAGTCGAGCTCGAGACACCTCTCGAGCACCGGCTGCCAGCGGCGCTCGAGGGCCGGCTCGGCGATCGTCCCTCGCTGTGGAAAGTGTGCGCCCGGCGCCGCGTGTTTGCGGTAAGTGCGCGTGTATTCGACCGCCTTGGAGCCTGCCGGCAACCCCGATGGGTGCTCACCCGTGAGCAGCAGCCAGCCCATGACCCCGAACGCGAACACGTCCACGGCTGGAGCACTCTCCCCGCCGTCCAAGGTCGCTGGGTCGAGCAGCTCCGGAGCGAGGTAGGACAGGGTCCCCACGACGGTGCCCTCCTGGGTCAGATCGCGGTCTGCGCCTGCAACGGCCGCGATGCCCAGGTCCACGACCTTGACCCCCTCGGGTCGTGTTGGATCGTCCCAGAAGCTGTCGCGCACGACGACGTTGTCGAGCTTCACGTCCCGGTGAACGACCCCGCTTCGGTGCAGGTAATCGAGCGCGCGCACGACGTGCTCCAGCACCAGGCTCTTCTCTTCTTCGTCGAGCCGCCCTTCGCGCGCGAGCTGCTTGAGCGACTTGCCGCGCACGAGCTCCATTGCAATACCGAGCACGCCCAGCTTGAGATCTTCGAACAGCGCGGTCGCGCTCACGATGGACGGGTGGGAGAGCTCCGCCAGCGCCCGCGCTTCCCGTCGCGCACGTTCGAGGTCGTTGGGTCGGCCCGCGACGACGGGCACGAGCTTGAGCGCACACGGTTCGTCAGGGGCGAGTGGATCTGTCGCCTTCCAGACCGCGCCCTGGCCGCCCTCACCGAGGGGCTCGCTCAAGACGTAACGGTCGATTCGAAGCCCAGCCTGGAGCTCCACGCGGTCAGCGCCTGCCCTTGAAGCCCATCATCTGTTGAACCGCCGCCTCGCTGGCTTCCGCCATCGCGTCGGATTCACGGGCCAGGTCCGCGCAGCTTTCGCAGAGTTTCTTGGTCTTGCCGTCGACCTTCAGACTCGTGAGCTCGTCCGTTTCTTCGCCACAACCCTTGCACGTCGGCATTCCCATCGCTCCCATTCGCTCGAATCGACCCTCTCGCTACTCCAACGCCCGGGTGCCCTCAACCCAGTTCGAGTGGCTTCGAGGTTGCCGGGGGTCCGCGCTGAAACTACCCTCGGTAACTCATGGGATCGCGCCAGTGGGCGGCCGGTGACGTGCTCGCCGAAAAGTACCAGCTCACTCAGGAGCTTGGGCGCGGAGGCATGGGCGCGGTGTGGCGCGCCGACCACCTGGTGCTCCGCTCGCCGGTCGCCGTGAAGCTGGTGCTCGCCCGGGTCGCGGACTCAGAGGCGCTGCGCGCGCGTTTCCTTCGGGAGGCCCAGGCCTCGGCTGCGCTGCGCAGCCCTCATGTCGTTCAGATCCTCGACTACGGGGTGCACGAGGACACTCCCTTCATGGTGATGGAGCTCCTGGAGGGTGAGAGTCTGCGCACTCGCTTGCAGCGTCAGCGCATCCTCTCGCCCGTCGAGACCGCTCGCATCCTGGTGCACGTTGCTCGCGCCCTCGAGAAGGCGCGAGAGGCGGGCATCGTGCATCGCGATCTGAAGCCGGACAACGTCTTCATCGTCCACAATGCAGACGACGAGATCGTGAAGGTGCTCGACTTCGGCATAGCCAAGGCCATCGGGCTCGCCGAGGGGGGAGTCGACACGGGAACACAGACGGGCGCGGTGCTTGGAACTCCGCACTACATGAGCCCGGAGCAGGCCCGCGGCACACGAGCGGTGGACCATCGCTCCGACCTCTGGGCCCTGGCTGTCATCGCTTTCGAGTGTCTGACCGGGCGGCGTCCGTTCGACAGCGCGGTGCTCGGGGATCTGTTGGTCAAGATCTGCACCGATCCCGCGCCTGTCCCCTCGACCGTTGCGCCGGTCCCTCCCGGCTTCGACGCCTGGTTCCAGCGGGCGGTCGAGCGAGATCCCGATCGGCGCTTCGGCACTGCGCTGGAAATGGCGGAGGCATTTCGCGCCCTCATTGGGGCAGGTCTGCCGTCGATGCCACCGCCCTCGATGCCGCTGCCCTCGTACGCCGCTGCAACCTCTCACATCGGAGCGCTACCTTCGTCGCCAATCAGCGTATCGCCTGCGGTCACGCACGGTCCGGTCAGCCTCACCCCAGCGCCAAAGCGCGCGTCGCCGCTCGTGGTTCCGTTGGTGATCCTGCTTGGCCTCGGCGCGGCCGCCGCCCTGGGCGCCGCGGGGTATCTCTACGCCTCCCGCAGCTCGACCCCGGTTGCTGGCTCGGCTTCGGGTGTTCCCACGCTCGACACTCCGGTTTCGGCCGCGGGCGTCGGGTTGCTCGACAGCACCGACGGCGGAGTAACCCCGTTGCGCGCTACCTCCGGGTCGACCCCGGGTGCCGCGCCGGCGGCCGGTCCGGCCGGCACCGAGCCGACAACCAAAGTGAAACCCTCGACCGACGTCGAAAAGGCGCTGTCCGACGCTGAAAAAGCCCAGGCCGACGCCAAGAAGGCCCAGGAGAGCGCCAAGAAGACCCAGGAGAGCGCCGAGAAGACCCGCGCCGCCGCAGAGGCCATGAAGCTGAAGTACGGCGGCACGAAATGACCAGCTCGTTCGACGAGGGTGCCTCGCGGGACGCGACGCTCTCGCTCTTTGGCGGCGCCCCGCTTCGATCCGAGCACCGGCCCGACGTCACGTACAACATCGAACGGACGATTGGGCGCGGAGGTTTTGCCTACGCGGCGCTGGCCACCCGTCATGCCCCCGAGGGCAGCCTGCCGGTCGTGCTCAAGATCATGCGCCCGGAGGTGCTCAAACAGGACGGCGACATGGTCACGCGGCTCTTCAAGAAAGAAGTCGTGGCGTTGGGCCGACTGAACGAGCGGGTTCCCCCATCACCCTTCGTGGTTCGGTTGCTGGATACGGGTGTGGCGTCGGTAAGGAATGACGGGCGCCACTCCGCATTGCCTTGGCTGGCCATCGAATACGTGCACGGTGGCGTCGAGGGCGAGACGCTCTCGAAGCGAGTTCGTTACTCGGTCAAGTACACCCAGTTTGCGTTCGACCGGGAGCGCGCGGCGCGGGTCTTGCGTCAGCTCGCCGCGGCGCTCACGGAGATCCACGCGGCTGAGATCGTCCATCGCGATTTCAAGCCGAGCAACGTGCTCGCGTGTGGTTTCGGTGATGGCGAAGTGGTCAAGGTCTCCGATTTTGGCATCGCCCGCCCGACCGGCTTGGCGTCCACCTTCGGTGAGCTCGCGCTCGGCACCCCCGGCTACGTCGCCCCCGAACAAGTGCACCTGCGGGACGAAATTGGGCCCCCGACCGACGTGTTCAGCCTGGCCGCCGTCGTCTTTTTCATGCTGACCGGCGAGAAGTACTTCGACGTGAAGTCGACGCTCGACGGCGTGATGCTGGCCTCTCAGCCCGGGCGCACGAGTATCCGCAGCAAGCCGGGGTTGTCGCCCGAGCTGGCCGAGAGCGCCGAAACTTGTCAGGCCATCGATACGCTGCTCGCCCGGGCGACCGCTGTCGATCCTCGCCACCGCTTTCAGAGCGCGTCCGAGCTCGCGAGCTCGCTCCAGCCGTGGCTCAGCTCGGGCCCTGGGAGCGGGCAGCCGAGTCAGAGGCTGATCTCGAGCGTGATCTCCACCCGCACCGAGCGCGCCACCGCGCGTGAGCCTGCGAGCTGGAGCTGGATGCCTCGGCAGAATCCCGGCGGCGACGTGGTGGTCGTGGATCTCGCGTGGGAGAGCGACGGCCACTGCCTGGCCGCGACTGCGCGCGGACTGAGCTTCTGGGATGGTGGGCGCTGGACCGAGCTCACGCCGGCGCCGCTCGCTCCCATCCACATGGTTCGGCGGCTGGGTGCGGGTCGCTTTCTGCTCTCTTCGGACGCGGGTCGCCTGTATGCGTTCGCGCAAGACGAGGCAGTGGAGGTGCTAGCCCATCCTGATGCATCGTGCGTCGTGACGGCGTTCTCCGGTGATCTGGATGATCTTGCCGTCATGGTCGCGGCGCGTCCGGGTGCGCGGCCAGAGCTGTCGAGCTACTGCGGGCGGCACTGGCTGAAACCCCTGGGGGTGGAGGGTGCGCTGAGCATTCCGGGGCTCGCGCGGCTCGATCGCGAGCGCTGGTTGGTGGCGGGGCGCACCGGCGCGGGTCGCGCGTTTGCAGCCATCTACTCGCCGCTCGAGTGGCGCATCGAAGTATTTGCGAGCCCGAGCGCACCTGCCCTGGTGGCTTGCGCCAGCCAGCCCGAGCGAGGCGTGGCAATCGCCGCCGGGGGTCGGCACGTCGTTCGAGTCACGCCAAGAGGCAAGACGGAGGTCGAGCTGGGTGAAGGGCCAAACTGGTCAGCGTGCGCCGTTGACGTGCTCGGTGGAGAGTGGGTTGCCGGCGCGGGCAAGGTCTGGTTCTCCCCGGGTGACGGGGCCGCGTGGCGCGAAGTCTGGAGCGATGCGAGCTGGACCGCGCCGTTCGTGAGCATGCAGGCTGATGCGGATCGCGTGGTGCTCGTCACCGCCGATGGCGGGGTGCTCGAGGGGCGCGGGGGCTCCGGGAGTCCGGCGAGTTAGTCGTGCACGGCGGCGCGTGGCGGCTTGGCCGCCGCGGCCGCAAGAGCGTGTTACGCTGCGGCGGTCTTCACGCGGAGGCTCTGGGCTTCCAGCGTCATTTCGCCGCCATGAACACCGATCACACCGTTCCCATCGAACACGCCGCCCGGCGCGTGCGCGCGCTTCGCGCCCAGGTGACCTCCGGTCTCGACGAAGGGCGCAGCTTCGTTTCTGCTGCGGACACGCTCAGCGTGGGCAGCGCCGAGGGCAACGACCTGTTGCTCGCCGACAAGACCGTCAGCCGCTTCCACCTCGAGTTGCGCCGGCAGAAAGGTCGCATCGAGGTGGTCGACCTCGGCTCGACCAACGGCACCCGGATGGGCGGAGTGCTGGTGTGTTCCGGCAGTGTGTTCATCGACCCGGGTACCATTCTCTCGCTCGGCGAGTCGGCGCTGCGCGTCGATGACGGCGACATCGTCGACGTGGGTGAGACGCCGGCGCGGTTCGGAGAGCTGTTCGGTGACAGCGCTCCGATGCGACGCCTGATGGCCCGGGCCAGCCGCGTCGCGCAGAGCGACGTCTCCGTGCTCTTGTTCGGCGAGTCCGGCACGGGCAAGGAGCTGATCGCGCGGGCGCTGCACGAGCAGAGTCCGCGTGCCGGCGAAGCTTTCGTCACCGTCGACTGCGGTGCAATCACCCCGACGCTGTTCTCGAGCGAGCTGTTCGGACACGAGCGGGGAGCGTTCACCGGCGCCGATCGCCAGCACATCGGTGCGTTCGAACGCGCCCACCGCGGAACGGTGTTCCTGGACGAGATCGGCGAGCTACCGCCAGAACAACAGTCGGCCCTGCTGGGTGCGCTCGAGCGGCGCAAGATCCGGCGGGTCGGCGGTCGCGACGACATCGACGTCGACGTGCGCTTGGTCTCGGCAACCCATCGAGATCTCCGCGCCCAGGTCAACTCCGCGGGTTTTCGCCTCGACCTCTTCTATCGCATCGCCGTCGTGACTCTCTCGGTGCCGCCGCTCCGCGAGCGCCCGGAGGACATTCCCGCGCTGGTCGAGCACTTCCTGCGAGATGCCGGCCATGCGGGTGCGCTTCCGGAGGTCTTTTCGAACGCCGCGCTCAAGCAGCTCGCAGCTCACCCGTGGCCCGGCAACGTGCGAGAGCTTCGGAACTTCGTGCTCGGCACTCTGGCGCTCGGCGAGCCCGCGAACTTGCAGCTGGGGCCGGACGCCGATGCCGGTTCCTTGAGCTCGTCGTTCGCCGCCCTCTTCGAGTTGCCCTACCGCGACGCCAAGCGCAGGGCCACGGACGACTTCGAGCGGCGCTACCTGGAACGTCTACTGGAAAAGAGCGAGGGCAACATTCGCCAAGCCTCGCGGGACGCACACATGGACCGCTCGTATCTCATGGAGCTGATCAAGCGCCATCGGCTGCGCTGAGCCGCAGCGCGCGAACACACGCAAAGGGGAAGGCCAGGCGCGCCCGGCCTTCGCTGTCGAGGTTGCGGCTCAGGATTTCGCACCAAAGCCCGTGCAGCTCCGCCTGTGTCTCCGGTTGCCCGAGCTCGGCGGAATAAAAGAAGCCCATCAGGCGGCGCGAGAGCGCTTCGGGCGCCTCCGCGATCAACAGGTCGTGTTCGTCCCACCCCAGCGGGCCCGCGAAGTATCCCGGCGCGACCAGTAGCGATTCGAGTCCTTGAAGCGAGAATGCACGCGGATCCCCCCAGCCCGAGAAATGCGGATTGTCCCGGGCCGTCAGCGGGCTGAAGACGCGCATCAGCTCGGCGAAGGGCTCTAGTGTCGACGCCCGTGCACTCCAGGTGACCAGCGCAAACAGGCCTCCGGGGCGCAAGATGCGGGCGACCTCCGCGACCACTGCTTCGATGGGGCGCATCAAGTAAAAAGCGTGGTGCGAGAGGACTGCGTCCAGACAAGCATCGGGCAAATCGAGGTGTTGCCCCAGCTGGTTCAGCAGCTCCACCCGCGCGTCCCCCCGAGCGCGGACCCGAGCCAGCTCGAGCTCGCTCGCGCAGGCATCCACGCCGACGACGCGCTCCAGCTTCGGCCGTCGTCCGAGGAGCCGCTCCAGCAGCGGTCCGTTCCCAGCACCCAGATCGAGCACCCGCCTGGCGTCCTCTTGCAGGCATTCGACGAGGACATCGTAGCCAGTTCGGCCGTCCAACGTGGTGCACTCACCGAGCGTCGCTTCGGTGATACCCGGACGCGCGGTGTGGAACTCGACCAGATCCTCCAGGATCTCCTGGGGGCTCGGCTGCGAGGTCTTGCCCCGGATGCGTTGGAATGGCTCGCGCATCACGGGCCATCCATCAAAGTTCGTTGATGGTGCACACGGCCGGCCGGTGATCGACCCCAAGGGACCGCGCGAGTTGGCTTCGCATGGACGATGCCTAGCACCGCTGTCTGGTCGAGCCAATGCGCGCGCGCGCAGCGTGGTGGTAGGCTCGAACGGTCGATGTCCGTGGATCGCTTCCAAAGAGCGGACGCTCCTGCCATGGCGGCGAGCATCGGGCGTGTGCGCGCGGATCTGGCGCGCCCCGGCATGGAGAAGCTCGCGGCGATCCCGGCGACCAAGCTGGCGGCCTGCGCCTGGCTCGACACGCACGGCTGAGTGTCCGAGACGCGCACAGCCGCGGGCTCGAGCTACTCGAAGACGGCGCGCTACCACATGGAAAAGCGCGCCGTCAGCTGGGCCCTCGGCCCGCGCATCTGATCGATCGAGTCGAACGGGAAGTGGTAACCACCTTCGGCGTTCAAGACCAGGTTGTGGTGCCAGTACACGTGCACACCGCCGAAGGGATAAGCGAACCCGGTGTTCGGCAGCTCCTCGTGGATGGTCCCGCCCAGGGTCGCGCCGAAGAAAGGGATCAGGTAGCGACGGCTCGCGTTCTTCTCGAGTGATAGGGAGAAACCCACGTCGTAGATCGCCAGCGAGGAGCCGCTGCTCTGCGATTCGAGGATCGACGCCTGCATGAACAAAGCCCCCTGGCTCGGCCCGAAGCGGTCGTTGTTGTGTGACCAGTGGAGCGGCGCCAGCTCGAAACCGCCGCCGATGAACGGGTCGGCCGCGCCCTTGGGCGCGAACATCACGGCGTGAACGCCGGGCATGAAGAAGATGTCGCGTTCGATGCACTCTTCGCGAGGCTGCTGTTCGCGGCTCTCGCAGGGTGACGCCGCAGCGAGCTTGCACAAGGCCAGGCTGAGTGAAGCGACCGAGAGCGCGGAGAGTGAGCGTTGATGCATGCCGGTAGTACAGAGCAACCGACGTTCCAGCTCGTGACCGACCAAGTGTCGCCGAGTTGCGACAGGTGGGCGAAGCGCACTTCGCGGAGTGGCCGCGGAAACGCTTCGCTCCGCGTTGGCGCGTTCGTAGGATTGTCTTTCAGGGACGAGCGCCGACTGCGTCCCGTTCGCGGCTGCTCGCCGTCAGGGTTTTTTTCCGCGCGGCGTGCGGGAGCGCAGCGTGCAGCGCCCCGGTACCAAGGCCTGGCAGGCGGGGGGTGTGGAGTGTTCGCTCCAGCGAGCGTCGAGACACTCCTGTTCTTCGACGGCCTTGTCTCCGACCGGATCAGCCGTGCGGTCCGTGACCACGACCAACGTGGGGTGACCCGAAGACACGATCACGAAGTAGTCGACTCGCACCGGATCCCCCTCGGCGGTCGCGTACATGTGAGTGCCCTGCGCCGGGCGGTTGGCCTCGAACGCGGCGTGGATACACTCGAGCACCGGCTGCGCGCGGCAGCCCTCGGAGTCGATGCCTTCGACGGCTTCCCCGCAGGCTTGTGGGCTGTCCCCCAACCGTTCGCGCACCCTGACGACCGTGCCACTGGGCGGCATGCGGGGATCCGCGGCGGTCGGGCGGCCGTCGGGCACATGCTGGGCGCCTCCGCAGGCAAATACGCTGCACAGGAGCAGCCAGAAGGCGGAGCGTGTCATTTCAATCCTCGATCCGCGAGCCCCCGCGGAGCTCGTAGCGCTGAAGGAGTCGATACAGGTACATGCGGTCCATCTTGGCCTTGCGCGCCGCCTTGCTGACGTTGCCGCCCGCCCAGTCGAGCAACGCCTTCAGATAGGTGCGCTCGAAGTCGGAAATCACGGCCTCCTTGGCATGCCGGAATGGCACGGAGATGTCCGAGTTGGCGGGTGGGCCGCCGACGCCGGGCGTCGTCGCGGACTCTTCCGGCGCGAAGCTCTGGCCGGAGCGCCGTTCGCTGGCAGGCGGAGCATGGTCGAGCACCACGGCGCGCTCGACGTAGTTGCGGAGCTCACGGACGTTCCCGGGCCAGTCGTAGCGTGCCATGTCTTCGATGACGTCGGGCGTGAATAGGTGGTTGGCTTCCTCGGCGTTCAGCGTGCGCAGGATCACCTGTACGAGTGTGGGAATGTCCTGCAGCCGCTTCCTGAGCGAAGGCATGCGCACCGTGACGACACCCAGGCGGAAGTACAGGTCCTCGCGGAATCGCCCGGCGTTCACCTCGCGTTCCAGTCGGCGGTTCGTCGCGGCGATGACACGCACGTCGATCTTGCGGGCGTCGTTCTCACCGGTCCGCCGGATCTCCCGAGCCTCGAGCGCGCGCAGCAGCTTCGGCTGCATCTCCAGCGGCATTTCCCCGATTTCATCCAGAAAGATCGTGCCGCCGTTGGCCGCCTCGAACGCCCCCACGCGATTCTTGTCGGCGCCGGTGAACGACCCGCGGGTGTGACCGAACAGCTCGCTCTCGATCAAGTTCGGTGAGATCGAGCTGCAGTCGACGATGATGAAAGGTCCGCTCGCGCGGGGTCCGCGGCGAGCGATCTCCATCGCGGCCAGCTCCTTGCCGGTACCGCTCTCGCCCTCGATCAGCAGCGTTGCCTCGCTCTTTGCGACGCGGTCGAGCACGGTGAACAGCTGGCGCATCGTGGTCGACTCGCCGTACAGCTCGCCGAACGAGACCCAGGTCGGAAGCTCTTCGATGGCTTGCGGCCCGAGCTCCTGAACCCGCAGCACCGAATCACCAATCTCGATGCGGCAACTGGGGCGTGGCAGGTCCGCGTCACGCACTCGCACGCCGTTGACACAGGTCCCATTCATCGAGCCGCTGTCGGAGACGACCCAGCCCTGTTCCCCTCGCGTCAGCTGGAGGTGGAAGCGGGACACTGTGCGATCATCGAGCACGACGTCGTTGCTGGGATGGGAGCCGATGCGGAGTACGTCACCCTCGAGCACCTGCGCTCGCTCCACTTCTCTTTTGGCTTCGCGCTCGACCACGAGCTCGAGGCGAGGGATGGCTACGGCTGCCGCCAGCCTCTGCACCGTCGGCAGGTGCACGTCGCTGAGGGTCGGCCGGTCGTCGAATTCGGTCATGGGTCTCGTGCGGCGCCTCGGGCTCGCAGCGTAGCGGAGGATTGCCGCCGTCGCCTCGCCTCGCTCGGCTGAGGGCTGTGGGCAGCAATTTGCTGCCTCCGCGCCGCGCAAACCGCGTCGCTGCAGCTCGACATCGCGGTAATTCCTGGGGTTCCGCCCGCGCTCTGGCCTGGAACGGGACTTGAAAGGAGGCCGCCGCAATGAAGCTCGCTGTGGCAACCCTGGCGTTTTTCCTGGCCGTGTTCGCGGCCTCGAGCGCCCGGGCAAACGACGCACCGCGGTTGCACACCGGAGCGTCGGCGGTGGCTCAGCGGGTCGCCGAGGAAGCGGTCGAGCGCCTGGCCCACCCGGACCCCATCGTGCCGGCGCAGACCGACACGCGGATCGAAAAGGCCGTGCGGGTCCAGCGCGGACGCAAGATCGTGAACATCCCCGAACGCTGCCGGGACGCTGCGGGTCGTTACGACCTCGTCGTGCATTTCCACGGCGCCCCCGAGATGATCGAACCGGTGTTTCAGCGCGCAGGCATTCCCGCGGTGTTCGTGGTCATCAATCTGGGCGTCGGCTCCGGCCCGTACGAGGAGGCCTTCATCGCCGATGGTTCGCTCGCGCGATTGCTGGACGACGTCGACGGCATCGTCACCAAGGCCTGCCCCCACCCAAGCGGTTCACGCGGACGGCTGGCGCTGAGCGCTTGGAGCGCGGGTTATGGAGCCGCGTACCGCGTGCTCGCGAACAAGACGGATCGGGAGTTGGTGGATGCCGTGCTGCTTGCGGATGGGCTGCACGCCGGCTTCCTGGACAAGTTCCGCCAGCAGGTGAACCCCGGACAGATGGCTCCGTTCGATGTTTTTGCGGAGCGCGCCGTGAACGGCGAGAAGTTGTTCGGCATCACTCACACCTCGATCATCACGCCCAACTACGCCAGCACCACCGAGACGGCGCGCTACCTCGAGGAAAAACACGGCGCCGAGCGGAGCGAGGTCCAGGAGGCTGGGCCGCGACCCGCCATGAAACTGACCTCGCGGGCCGATCGTGGCGGCCTGCACGTGAGAGGTTTCGCGGGAAACGACACCGACGCCCACTGCGATCACCTGTACGCGATCGGCGACACGCTGTACCCGATGCTGCGTGAGCGGTGGACCCGCTGAAAATCGCCGCGGGTGGCCAGATCCAGGGCTCGAAATCGCGCAGACTGCTCGAGTCGAGTCGAGTATGATGCCGCCCCAATGACCGAGTCGCTCGACTTCCCGGCGCCCGAAGCCGGAGATCCGGAAGACGTCGCCTGGAATTTGCAGACCGGCGGCACGATGTGGGGGCGCGGCGACAAACACGAGGCCGTGCGCTGGCTGCGGCGCGCAGCGGAGGCGGCCAGTGACGCTGGGAGTGACATGCGTGCCTTGTCGCTCGCGCGGAGCGCCGCAGATCTGACCCAAGCGTTGGAGCTTCCGCCATCGATCGCCCCGCCGCCCGTTGCGTCCGTGACGCAGGTCTCGGCAAGCGCGCCTGCAGCTCCTTCGTCGCAGGGCATGACACCCGTGCCGACGCCCGTCGCCGTGCGTCCCGCGCCGCCGCCGATCGCGCCGCTGAGCCCGGACGAAGCCACCACGCCGCGGCCGGTACCGGTCAGCAGACCCAAGGCGCCACCGCTCTCGGCACCGGACGAGGCGACGGTCCACGATTTCACGATTCCGGCTGGAGTGGAGGCCGCGGAGCGCCGACAGCCCCCGGCGTCGAGGCGACCGCCGCCGCCAGTGCGCTCGTCGCCGAACGCGACGCAGCCAATGCGCTCGTCACCAAGCGCGGCACCACCGCCAATGCGCTCGTCGCCAAGCGCAACGCCGCCGCCACTGCGCTCGTCGCCGAGCGCTGCGCCGCCCTCCGACCCTCACACGGCGCGCTCGTCGCCCAGCATGGCCCCGGCTCCAACGAACTACCGACCGCGGCAGGCCCTCCGCGTGGCCGTCACTCCATCGCCGGACGACAAGAACCTGATGTTGGTCCGCGCTCTCGCTGATGACGAGCCCGTGCCTCCGGGGGCGCACGAGGCGCTGCTCACCGCCCTGGAGGCTGGTGTGCATCTGACCGGCAAGAAACGCTGAAAGATCGGCCGCAGATCGCAGCGTGAGCGCCTGCTCAGCGCCGGCTTCTCGTAGCCCGCGCCCGCGATGTGCCGCATGATGCGCCGGCTTTCACCCCATGCCGCTGCTCGTCTTCGACGATGTCTGGAAGCGCTACGGCGACAACGTGGCGTTGTCCGGCGTGTCCTTCGAAGTACGCCCCGGTGAGGTGTTTGGGCTGCTGGGCCCCAATGGAGCCGGAAAGACCACCTGCATTCGAGTGCTGATGGACATCGTGCGCGCCGACTCGGGCAGGGTGCTGCTGTTTGGTGAGCCGCTCAGTCGAGACCACCTGAACCGCCTCGCTTACTTGCCGGAAGAGCGCGGGCTCTACACCAAACAGAAGGTCATCGACGTGATGATCTACTTCGGAAAGCTGAAAGGGCTCGGCGCCTCCGAGGCCCGCGCGCGCGCGCGGACCTGGCTCGAACGCATCGGGCTACTGGCCTACGAGAAACAAAATGTCGAGCGCCTCAGCAAAGGCATGAGTCAGAAGGTCCAGCTGGCCGCGACTCTCCTGGCCGAGCCCGAGCTCTCGGTGCTCGATGAACCGTTCTCGGGGCTCGACCCGCTGAACTCCGTGCTGGTGAAGGACCTGATTGCCGAGATCAAACGCTCGGGGCGCACGACGATCCTCTCGACACATCAGATGAGCATGGTCGAGACGCTGTGTGATCGTGTGGCGCTGTTGTCGGAGGGCAGACTCATGGTCTACGGGGAGGTGAACGAGGTGCGACGCCGCTACAGCGCCGACGAGATCCTCGTCACGGTATCGGGCGCCCTGCCCGAGCTGCCCGAGGTGAAGCAGGTCGTCAGCGAAAAGCCGGGGGTGTTTCGGCTCGTGCTCGGCGACCGAGCCGACGCCAACAAGGTGCTCGAGCGGCTGGTCGCCGCCGACGTCGGGGTCGAGCGCTGGGAGCGTGCGCTCGCACCGATGGAGGAGATCTTCATCCGCGTGGTGAAGAACGGGAGCGGAGCCCGATGATCCGTGTTGCCAAGGTGCGCACCGTGGCGTGGTTCGAGCTGTCGTCCACGGTGCGGCGCCTCGGGTACCTGATCGTCACCCTGGGCATGCCGATCTTTGCCACGTTGTACGGCGCTCTGGCGTTGATCCCGGGCTACCTGGCCAAACAACAAGAAGAGCAGACGCGGGTCTACGGGGTGGTGGACCAGGCAGGAGTGCTCGGGCTCGAGCCGGGCGCGACGGTGGAAGTGCGTACGGCGATATTTCGGGCGTTCGCCGGCGAACCGGAGGCGCGCCGGGCGCTCGTGTCCGATCGCAGCGTGCGCAGCTACTTCGTCGTCGTGACCGACTACCTCGACTCCGGGCGCGTGCTGGCTCACTCGGGGGAGCGCAGCTCACTCGGCCCCTGGGAGGGGCGCGACGAGTTGAACGAGCTCTTGCGAACGCGCCTGGTCGGGCCACGGGTCGATCCGCGGGTCGCGGCGCGACTGGTCAAACCCATCGCCGGGCGCGAGACGTTCCGGGTGAGTGGCGACGGGCGGGTCGAGGCCGAGGGCAGCGAGGCGTTCATCGGACGACTGATCTTGCCCATCGGCTTCGTATTCCTCTTGTTCACCTCCATCTTGATGAGTGGCAGTTACCTGATCCAGGCGACAGCCACGGAGAAGGAGAACAAGGTCGTCGAAGTGCTGCTCTCGAGCGCCAGCGCCGACGAAATCATGACCGGCAAACTCCTCGGGCTCGGCGGTGCGGGCCTGTTGCAGGTGATCGTGTGGTTGAGCATGACGTTGGGTGTGCGCTTCGGATTTGCGCAGATGGTGCTGCCGTTGAACATTCACGTCTCGTGGCAGGCGGTTCTGATATCACCCGTGCTGTTCATTACCGCCTACGCATTTCTCGGCAGCCTGATGCTGGGCACTGGCTCGTTCGGCGGCAACGTTAGGGAGAGCCAGCAGCTGGGTATGTTCTGGGCGTTCCTGGCCACGCTGCCTCTGATGTTCCTGCCGCTGCTCTTGACCGATCCCCACAGCGTGATTGCCCACGTGCTGACCTGGATCCCGTTTTCCGCTCCCGCAACCCTGGTGTTTCGCATGTCGCTGGACCCAGATGGAATTTCCATCTGGGAGATCTCGGGTTCACTCCTGGTCCTGCTCCTCAGCACATGGGCGGCCATTCGCGTCGCTTCGCGGCTATTTCGCGTGGGACTTCTGCTGACCGGCGCGCGCCCGAGCTTGCGGGAGATCTGGCGGCAAGCGCGCGTTTGACTGCGAGCGAGCCTCCCACGCGGCGCCGTCGCGCTCGGATTTGCCGATCGGCTCGTGACCGGTGTCGGGGCGCTCCGCCGGCTCGCTGGGACGGGCGAATTGACCGATCGCAGCCGGCTAAGTAGCTTGCGCGGCAATCGAGGCCAGCAGCGTGCACAAACTCACCGCAATTCGTCCCGTTCCGCGCACCGGTGTCATCTACGTGATGGCAGAGGCGCAACGCCTCGGGTACTCACAACAAGATCCGAGTTGGTGCAACCTCGGGCAGGGCATGCCCGAGACCGGGCCGCTCGAGGGTGCACCCCCGCGTGTCGGTCACATCGACATCGACATTGCCGACCAGGAGTACGCGCCGGTCGCCGGCCTTTGGGAGCTGCGGGAGGCCGTCGCAGGTCTCTACAACGATCTGTTCCGGCGCGGCATGCCCTCGCGCTACTGCGCCGAGAACGTGGCCATCGCCGGCGGCGGCCGGGTGTCCATCATGCGGGCCTGTGCGGCGGTCGGCCCGGTCCATCTCGGTCATTTTTTGCCCGACTACACCGCATACGAAGAGCTGCTCGACGTCTTTCGCCGCTTCACACCGATCCCGATCCTGCTCGATCCGGAGCAGGGGTATCGCTTCCCGATTTCGGAGCTGCGCCGCGAGATCCTCGGGCGCGGGCTGGGCGCATTGCTCCTGTCGAATCCTTGTAACCCGACCGGCAAGCTGATCGAGGGCGACGAGCTGTTCGGTTGGGTGAGCACCGCCCGGGAGCTCGACTGCACGCTGCTCGTCGACGAGTTCTACAGCTACTACGTCTGGGGCGACGAACCGCGCATCGTGAGCGCCGCCGAGTACGTCGAGAACGTCGATGAGGATCCGGTGGTGGTGTTCGATGGCCTCACGAAGAACTGGCGCTACCCGGGCTGGCGTACCACCTGGATCGTCGGCCCAAAGAGCGTGATCGAGGCCGCGGCCAGCGCCGGCTCGTTCCTGGACGGCGGCGGGTCGCGGCCGCTGCAGCGAGCTGCCGAACGCTTCGTGCGCGCCGACAACGCGCGCGCCGAGTGCGCAGCGATTCACCGCGTGTTCGGCGAAAAACGCGCCCGGCTCCTGACCGGCCTCAAACAGATTGGCATTCGCTGTGACGTCGAGCCGGAGGGAACGTTCTACATCTGGGGTGATCTCTCCGCGCTGCCCGGAGTCCCTCCGCAACGGTCACGATTTCTTCAAGCGTGCGCTCGAGCGCCAGGTGATCGTCGTTCCCGGTGAGTTCTTCGATGTCGACCCGGGCGGGCGTCGCACGGCACGCGCTTCCCGCTTCCGGCATCACGTGCGGTTTTCCTTTGGTCCCTGCCTCGACACGATGGAGCGCGCGCTCGAGCGGCTCGCGGCCATGGTCCGGGAAGCCTGAGCGGGCCGGTCGGAACGGCGTTCGGTCGGGTAGGGCACGAGAACTGCTGCCGAACCGACGTCTGAGGCCCGGGCTGCGGGAGCGGTCGGAGCCCACCGCGACAAATCTGGTGGCCGGACTGTGGGGCGACCGAGGTAGACTCCGAGGTTCTGCCAGAGGGGAACAGGATGCCCAAACGAAGAACGTTCGAAGCGCCGGGTCCGGGTTCCTGGGAGCTGGAGAGCGCACACCTTGCGCGTCCGGCGTCCACATTTGGCGCGGACGCCTTCGTGCGCGCGTTTCCCAAGGGTTTCGCCGAGGGCACGGCGCGCTTCGGGCTGCTGCTGTCGCACATGAAACCCGCGATCGTGAACGGGTTCTTCTACATGCAGCCGGCTCCGTTTGGCGCCCCCGAAGGCGCCACGTCGCCGCCGCCGAACGCGGTGCTGTGGTTGCTTTCGCGCCTGCATCCCAAGATGCGCGCTCGCATCGCCGTGTGTCGCGAAGCCTTCGAGAACAAACTCTGGCGGGAGGACCTCGAGCGCTGGGATAGCGAAATCAAGCCGGACGCGATCGCCAAACATCTGGCAGTCCAGAGCGTCACCCCGGCAAAATTGTCAGACGCCGAGCTCGCCGCCTATGTGAAGCGCTGCAACGGGCACTTGGAGGACATGATCTGCCTGCACCATCGCTTCACGATCGGCAGCAGTGTTGCGACGGGCGATTTCCTCGCTCACGTCATCGACTGGACTGGCGCAAAACCCGGAGAGATCGTCGAGCTACTTCGCGGCAGCTCGCCCATCTCCAAAGGTGTAGCGGCGGACGAGCTCGACGCGCTCGCCGCGGCGATCCGCGAGAGTGGTGCGGCCCGCGACCTGCTTGCCAGTGACGCTCCAGGCCAGGTCATCGTGGACGGGCTCGTGTCGATGGCTGGCGAAGTGGGGGCTCGAGCGTCGGCCTACCTGGAAATCGTTCGGCACCGCTCCGTCGGTTACGACGTGTCCGATCCAACCTGCGGCGAGCTGCCGGACGTACTGGTGCGGGGGATTCGTGCGTCCGTCGCCGGCGCGACCGCGCGGAAAGACGAGGGCGCGGCCCGGCTCAGCGCCCTCCGCGAGCGGGTGGCGCCGGCGCACCGCGAGCACTTCGACGAGCTCTTGACCGAAGCGCGGCACGTCAACCGCTTGCGTGACGAGCGGGGGGCTTACTCCGATGCCTGGGGAACGGGGCTGGCGCGTCGCGCACTTCTGGAGGCTGGGCGCCGCTTGAAGGCCGGCGGAAAGATCGCCGACCGCGACTACGTCACCGATCTCACCCACGAAGAGATCGCAGACTTGCTCTCGGGCGGAGCGGGCCCTGGCGATGAGGCTCTCCTGGATCGGGTCACCTGGCGCACGACGATGACGACGGCGGATGCACCACCGTGGCTGAACGAGCCGCCCTCACCGCCGCCGCCAGCGCATCTGTTCCCGGCGCCGGCCCGCCGGGCGACCAGAGCCATCGACGCCATCCTGACCAACCTGCTCAAGGACTCGGATCGCGACAGCACCAAGACCACGGTGCGCGGCCTCTCGGTGAACAGCGGAAGCTACGATGGCACGGCCCGAGTCGTGAACGACACGAGCGAGTTCACCCGCATCCGCCAGGGTGACGTGCTGGTCGCCCGTTCCACCTCGCCGTACTTCAACGTGGTGCTGCCTCTGCTCGGTGCAATCGTGACGGATCGGGGCGGAGTCCTCTGTCACGCGGCCATCGTGGCGCGTGAATACGGGATCCCGGGGGTCGTGGGAACGCGGGTGGCTACGACCACCATCCCCGACGGCGCGCGCGTGCGAGTGGACGGTGAGAAGGGCGAAGTAACCATCATCGCGCCGGCGTGAGCGGTGATCGACGAACATGATCGCAAACTTCGACGACGACGTGCCCGCAGAGGCCTACGGCGGCAAGGCGGCCCAGCTAGCCCGAGCGTGGCAGGCGGGCCTGCCGGTGCCGGCGGGGTTTGCCTTGTCAGCGGAGGCTGTGGAGCGGGTCTTGGCCAATCACGGGCCGACGCTGGAGAGGTTGTTGGGGATCTTCGCGGCCCTCGGTCCGGCTGTCGCCGTTCGTTCGAGCGCGATTGGTGAAGATGGTGAGGGCGCGAGCTTCGCTGGCCAACACGCGACCGTGCTCAACGTGCGGCGGGCCGACGCTCTGGTCTCGGCGTTCCGCGAGGTCCACGCATCCGGCGCGACCGAAGCGGCGCTCGGGTATCGGCAGAAGCTCGGCCTGCCGAGCCGTCCGATGATGGCGGTGGTCGTGCAGGTCCAGGTCCCGGCGGATCGTGCCGGGGTCTTGTTTACGAAGAACCCTGTCACGGCGGCCGACGAGCGCGTCATCGAAGCCAGCTACGGTTTGGGCGAAGTGGTCGTCCAGGGGATCGTGACGCCTGACTATTTCCGTGTGGCCCGCGGTGGCGCCGTGCTCGAGCGCAGGGTCGGCGACAAAGATCTGAAGATCGTCTGGAACGAGCACGGAGGCACTCGAGAAGAAGCGGTAGAGCCCGAGCACGCGAACGTGCTCTGCCTCGACGACCGCGAGCTCGGTGAGCTCGACTCCCTCGCCACGGAGTGTGAGAACCACTTCGGCGGTACCCAAGATCTCGAGTGGGCTTTCACGAGCGGAAAGCTCCATCTGCTGCAACGGCGAGCGATCACGAGTGGCTGAGAGCAACCCCGAAGGCAGTGGGGGGAGTGGACGGCTGATCGCAGCGGTCGCGCTCGCCGCGGCACTGATGCCGCTCAACTCCACCATGGTCGCGGTGGCGCTGCCCAACATCAGCCGAGAGCTGGATGCCCACCCGGCGATGCTGACCCAGGCGCTCGTTGCGAGTTACTTGCTGACGAGCATCGTGCTGCAGAGCCCCGGCGGAAAGCTGGGAGATCGCTTGGGCCACCGGCGAGCCCTCGCCCTCGGGCAAGGGGTGCTGGCCAGCGGTGCGTGTCTGGGTTTTTTTGCTGCGTCGGTACCGTTGCTCGCGATGGCGCGGGTTTTGATGGCTGCGGGCGGGGCGATCGTCGTTCCGAGTGCCGCGGCGCTCCTAAGGACCGAGCTGCCGGTCGAGCGGCGGGGCAGGGCCTTCGGCGCTTTCGGCGCGGTGATGGCGCTTGCGGCAGCGTTGGGTCCGATCGTGGGTGGTGAAATCGTACGCCGCTTTGGTTGGCCGAGTATCTTCCTGGCGAACGTGCCCGTGCTGGCGCTTTCGGCTGGGCTCGCCTTCGTCGGCGTCTCGGGTAAACACGCCCCGGCACAAGCGGAAACGCGGCCCTTCGATCTTCTGGGCTCGGCGCTGCTCGGTATCTCCCTCACGCTGGTCGTCCTCGGCCTGCGTGGTCACGGTCAAACGGCTGCGCTGCTCGTGGTGCTCGGTGTCGTCAGCTTCGTCCCGTTCGTGAGCTGGGAGCGGCGGGTGTCCGATCCGGTGATCGACTTCTCACTCTTCAGCCGCAAGGTCTTCACTGCCGGATGTCTGGTGATTGCCCTGCAAAACCTGGCGCTCTACGCTCTCATCTTCGAGCTTCCGCACACCCTCGAGCGCATCTTTGCAATGGACGCTCGCGCCACCGGTCGGCTCCTGGTGTTCATGATGGCGGCCATGGTCGTGACCTCACCCTTGGCCGGGAGGCTCGCTGACCGGTTCGGCTCGCGCCCCATTGCGGCGCTCGGTTCACTCTCCAGCATTGGTGGGGTCGTGCTGATGCTCGTTCGACCCCTCGACACCCCGGGCTCGCTCATCGTTTCCCTCATCCTCTTGGGAGCGGGACTCGCCCTCGCGTCCGCTCCAGCCCAATCGGCTTCAATGAGCGCGGCGCCCCGAGAAATGAGCGGCATGGCGGCGGGGCTGAGCTCGACCATGCGCTACGTGGGCGGCATCGCCGGAGTTGCGGTGCTCGGGCTGGTGATGACCGACGACCCCGACCGTGTGACGGTGCTCGCCCAGCACCACGCTGCCTTACGTATTTTCCTGGTGTCGCTGGTGCTGTCGTTGGGATGCACGCTGCTGCTTCCCTCCAAGGGCCGGCTCGTAAATCCGGCCACCTGAGCTTCGGGCTCGCCCGAGTCAGCCGCGCCCGAGGGGCTTCGCTCCGAGCACGAGGACGCGGTGGGTCAAGGGGTCGACCAGCCAGAGCCGGCCGGCCGCGTCGAGCTCGATCCCCTTCAACGATTCAGCGGGTGTGATGTCGGTACAGCGATGGCCGCGCCGCCGGGTTCCGCGGCGGTCACTTCCGCCCGACATCGATTCGAATCAGGCTCACGTTCGGGAATTTCGTGACCAGCACGGCACGTCCGCCCCAGAAGAACGCGGACACCGGCGAGTCCACGTACATGGGTTCGTCCCAGCTGCTCAGCTTCCAGAGTTTGCTGCCGAGCTCGGCCCGTTTCTCGAAGGGTCCATCAACACTCTCCGCGAGGTAACCCGTGTCGAGGAGGACCCGGCCGTCGGAGTCGACGGCGACGGAGTCGGACCAGGTGTTGCTCAGGAGCTCGGGGCGCGCTCGCACCGCGCCCGAGGTGGGCTCGACCGTCATGGCTTGATTGCCGAGCGTCACGATGAGCTCCGCTCCGGCCGCCGATAGACTTGCCGCGTTGGGCAAGAGTCCGGGGATCGCTGGATGCCAGGGCAGCGGGACCACCCTGACCCGTGTCAGTTTGTGATCGTAGACCTGCAATTCGGGGCGAGGCTCCGTCGAGAGCGCGTAGATGCGTCCGTGTTGGGCCACGACGTGCGCACCGTTTTCCCTGATCGTTCCCACCTGTCCCGTGAAGCGTTGGCTCGATAGCTTGCGGCCGGTCGAGAGCTCGAACCGCGCCAGCTCGAAGCGAGGTGAACCGCCAGCGCTCGAGCTGTGGGCGACCACAGCGAGGTCTCCGTCCGCGCTCACACCCGGGTCGGTGCCGGAAGCGAGCGCATGCGTGGCGATGAGGGCGAGCGAGCCATCGAAGACCGCGACATGAGTCTCGTTGTGGCGCCACGTGGCGATGACCCCGGAGGGGGTTGCCGCGATTCGGTAGGTCGCCGCCGTCACCGGTGGGGCCGCGCGTCTCAGCGTCGCTCCCGTCTCGATGTCGATCTCGTAGATCCCCGCCTGGGTGGCGATCGCCAGGGTACCTCCGGCGTGATCCCGGGTCGGCGCGTGAAACGGGACGGCGTTGACGACGAAACCGGGGTCGTCCAGCAGGTGCAGCTTCACCACGCCCGGAGACGACGCTTCGGTCGGTGCGGCCGCGTCGGTCGCCGCAGGCGGCGCCTCCACGTCGACGATCGGCCGAGCCACCTCGTTCTGGTCCACAGCATGTATGCGCCCGCACGCCACTGGAGTGGCGGCACCGAGCCCCACCAACGCGACGACGAACAGGAAAGCACGCAACCTCATGGCTCCCTCCGCGGGCGGTACACACCCTCGAGCGCGTGGGCATACGGACCCGCGCTGATCTGCAGCTCCCCGCGCCGCCAATAGCCCCACATACCGCTCTTCTCGTTGTGGATCCAGACTTGACGTTCCACTCCTCCATGATCGCCGCGACTCCCGGCGCCCCACGAAGCGTCGAGCTCCATCACTCGCAAACTCGGCGTCGCTCCCGGCGGCCAGCCGTCCGCGGCGAAGGCTCGCGGAACCTGCACACCCGAGACCATGAGTCGCGGGCCCTCGAACTTGTGCGTGGTATTGGAGCGCACAATCACGTTGTGATCACGTCCCTGTTTGTCGGCTGCCAAGTGAACCCAGTCGCCGGCCCGCGCTTGTGCGATCCCCACCTTCCGAAAGGCTGGATTGGGCATCACGAACTGGGAGGGATCGAGCCCAAAGCGCTGCTTGTCTGCCGACAGCTCTCCCACGCCGCGCGAGTACAAGAATGCCTGGCCCGCGTAACCTCGACAGTCCAGCCCAATGTCGTGGTCCCACATCAGACGTCGGATGGCCTGAGCCGCAGGCATCGACCCGTACGCGCGGAGTCCGCCGGCCTCGATCATCGCCTGAACGGTCTTGTGGACATCCGAGGCGCTGCCGCGGGTGCTCGTTGCCCGTGCCGGCTTCGGCCCGAGCGCCTGGAACTTTTCCGCGCCCACCAGCTTGCGGATCTTGGCCAGGGCCGCGATTTGCCGTGTACCACCGAGGCCGTGCAGCGTGGCGAAATGCGGCGTGACGCGCACCTCGCGACCGCCAACCAGATAGGGCGCACGCATCTCGGAGTAGAAGCGGTCCAGGCGAGCTCGCAGCTGGCTCTCCGGGTTGGGCCGAGCCAGCACTCGCACGGCCGCCGACGCCACCGGCTTTCGCCACTTCGCGCTGAGTTCGCCGGCGCGATCGACGAGGAGCGGCCGCCCTGCCGCCACGGCGCGGCGGAGGGGTGGAGTCGAAGAGGGACCGGGTTCGGGCGTGACGTTGCGGCGACCTGCGCGAGATACATCCATGCCGCCAGGTCGGATGGCGGTAGCCGCGAGTTGTGTGTTCTCTTGGGAAACACTCGCTCAGTGCGCCAGCGCGCACCCAATCAAGTCGTGGTCGAGCTCCGATTGGCCACCGGAACGTACTACGCGGGGCTTGCTCGGCAGCACTCTGACCGGGGCCGCGGCCGGGATCGCGTTTTCAGGCCTGCTTGCCTCACCGGCGAGTCGCTGACCTCGAAAGGAGCGCGGGTTCAGGGCCGCTCGATCCCGCGCGGGGGCTCACCTCGGAGGTGCAAAGTTGAACGGAGGCTCCCGTTCTGCCTGCCCCATGTCCTCGTGGGCGTAGTATGCCGCGACCATCTGCTCTGCACCCGGGCGGGTGTAGACGTCCGCGCGTCGGGACTCGATGGTCGACGCGATCACGGCCGCGACCTCTTCGGCGGTCTGCGCGCCAGGGAGCTTGCGCGAATCGACCCCGCCGTGTCGCGAGGCCAGGCCAAACCCCGTCGCGACGACCCCCGGGTGGACCGATGAGACCTGCACGTCGGGATACTCTGCCCGGAGCTCCATGCGCAGGTTCGCGGTCAGCGAATTCAGCGCGTGTTTCGCCGCCGAGTAGGCCGAGCGAAACGGGGCGAACGGCACCCGCCCGAGCATGGACGAGACGTTGATGATCTGCCCGCGGCCGCGCTGCTGGAAATGAGGCAGGACGGCCTGCATGCCGTAGAGCGCCGACTTGACGTTGACCAGGATCATCTCGTCGAGGTCTTCATCGGTGAGCTCCGAAACATTCCGCGTGATCCCTCGGCCCGCGTTGTTCACCCAGACGTCAATCTTGCCGAAGCGCTCGAGGGCGGTGGCGACCGCTCGCTGCACATCCGCCCGCCGCGTCACGTCGGCGACGATGGCCAAGGCGTTCGCTCCAGAGCGGGCCGCGACCTCCGAAAGCTCCTTTTCCCGACGGGCGATCAGCACGGCGATCCCGCCCTTTTTTCCCACCAGCTCGCCGAGCGCCGCTCCGATGCCGGCGCTCGCCCCCGTGATCACGATGACCTGATCTTGCATGGCGGAGAATCTAGCCTCGTTCGGCCCGTGGTGGCACCGTCATGCTCGCGGACCGGAGCCTCAGTGTGGCGCGGCTCCGTCGGCTCAGCCGGCGTCGGGATCGGTGCAGCCTCCCCGCCGCGCAGCTCGGCTTCGGCCAGCTAGCGCCCTCGACCCGAGCTGCGACCGGCAGTGGGTGAGAGCCGGCCAGCGAGCCACATCTCCAGCTCGGCCAGGCTCGAGACACGAACCACTTGCGAAGGCAGCTCGGTGACCTGCTGTGCCGAGTGACCGCCGACGACTAGCGCGGTGCCAGGGGGCAGCGCATTGCTGAGCTCTGCCAGCAGCGGCGCGGCCTCGGCCGGCCTGATGGCGACGCAAGAAATCAGAACGGCGTCGGCCGTGCAGGTGCGCGCGGAATGGACAATCTCGCTCACCGGCAGGTTGGGACCGAGAAACAGCGTTCTCCAGCCACTCATGGCCGCCACCACCGCGGACATGAGCGCACCAAGCTCGTGCAGCTCTCCCGCGAGAGTCGTGGCCACTGCGACCGGCGCACTCTGCTCCGGTGCGAACAGTCGCAACATGGCCCCGAGCTGGCTGCGGACCATGGCACTGGCCGCGTGCTCCTCGGCGACGTGGAGCGATCCTGTCTGCCAGCGTGAGCCGACCTCATGCAGCAGCGGTACCAAGACTTGGTCGATGAACTCCCGCCGCGGCAGCGCGAGCGCAGCCCCCGCGAGCGTCTGCTCCGCGGCCGAGAGGTCCAGCTTCTCGACATCCGCGAGGTATCGCTCGAGCAGGCGGTCCGCCGGATGCTCGAGCGCGGTTCCTGGGTCGTCGTGCAATGCGAGCAACTTCTCGAGCTCGTCATGAGGCAGCTTCGCCACGTCCCCAATTGCGTGCCCGAGGCCCAGCAGCCGCTTCACCAGCCGCAGTCGCTGCACGTCTTGGTCCGAGTACAGGCGGTCTCCACCACCGGAACGCTGCGGCTGGGTGGTGCCGTAGCGTCGTTCCCATACCCGCAGGGCGTGGGTCGAAATTCCGGTGATGCGGGCGACCGCGCCGATTCGATGCCGCGGAGTCTGATCGTTGTTGCTCATGCCGCCTTCGCCCTCATGCTCCACTGAAAGCCGCTACGGTCTCCTGCACGCCAGGATAGCCCGCGAAGAACCAGGACCACCAGCCGATCATCATCGTGCCGTGCCCGACCAAGATCCCGACGTGGCTCCACATTTCCACCCGGTCGGCCTGGCGACCTGCGTAGCGACGCCAGTGAAAGACCTCGTCGACGACGCTGTAGAAGAACGACAACACCGTCAACACCATGGCGGGGATCCACAGCGCCTTCGGTGCATGATACGCCGCGCACAGCAGCACCGTGCTGCCAATGCCGGCGAAGATCGTGATGCCGTGTACGAGCCCCTCGGCCTTGCTGATCTCGTCCCGGTACACGGTGCGGTGGCCGATCGTATCGATGGAGATACTGGCTGCGAAGACGAGCGCGCCAAGCGGCACCATCCACGCCTCCGCCGGGTAGCTGACCCCGTGACTCCGCCCGAACAGGAGAAAACCACCGGTGGACAACACCAACCCGAGCATCAGGCCGAACCAGCCGGCGTACACGGCCCAGTCGATGCGCTCGAACTGACGGATCCGGCCTACGTAGATTGCGACTTCAGAGGGAAATGAGCTCACGACGATACCTCACTAGGGGCAGATGGTGTCTGGGCACGAGCGGCTCGAGTCGCCGCTGCCGGAGCTCGAGCAACGTGCTGAGGGCCGAACGGACGACGAGGAGGAGCTTCTTCCAACGCGGGACCACGACCCGCCCCGCAAGGGCATCACCGCCGCGAGCTCGCAGCTCTTGCCCGATGGCGAAGTAGACATGCGAGGCGGTACGTACGGCGAACGCTGCGCGGATGGGGAGCGCGACCATGCCGCGCTCTCCCGACCGGTAGAAGGCGTCGGCGACGGACAGCAGGTAGCTCACGACCCGAGCGACGGCAGCGCGGGCCTTGGGTGAGAGCGCCGCGCCTTCGCTCGGCTCGAGCCCAGGCGCTCCGGCCTGCTCGAGCAGCGCGCGCGGCAAGTACAGCCGGCCCCGACCCCAATCTTCGAGTACGTCGCGGCAAATGTTGGTGAGCTGCATGCCGATCCCGAGGTGAGCCGCGTTTCGGAGCGCCGTCGCGTCGCTCACCCCGAGCACATGGCACATCATCAGCCCGACGACGCCAGCGACGCGGTGACAGTAGAGGAGCAGCTCATCCAGGCTCTCGTAGCGCCGTCCCTCGACGTCCATGCGCATGCCCTCGAGCAGCTCTTCCGCGTAGTACCGCGGCAGACCGCGGGCTTGTACCAGCTCTTGAAACGCACCAAGCACGAGGCTCGTCTGGATCTCTCCGGCGTAGACCGAAGAGAGCTCACTTTCCAGCTGCTCCAGCTGAGCCGGTTGCGCTTCCGCCGCGGAGAGGTCGATGAGATCGTCGGCATGCCGACACCAGGCGTAGAGCGCCGCCGCGTCAGCGCGCGTATCGGGGGGCAACAGCCGCGCAGCCAGCGCGAAGCTCTTGCTGTGCTCCGCCAGCACGCTCAGGCAGATCTCGCGGCTGGCCCCTTGCGTGGCCGGTGTCGGAGCGAGCGGACGGAACGCCGGTGCTGCGAGTGACGTCACGCCGCGCGCTCCTTCGCCAGATCGTCCAAGATCACTCCGAGCGTCGCCTTGGCTGAGTTGATCACGCCGGGGAGACCTGCGCCCGGGTGCGTCCCCGCTCCCACGATGTACAACCCGGGGATCTTCGGATCGCGATTGTGGGGGCGAAACCAGGCGCTCTGCGTCAGCTTGGGAGCTACCGAGAACGCCGAGCCGTGAAACGCCGAGAGCTCGGTCTGGAAGTCCTTGGGGGTGAACCACCGCTGGGTGACCACGTGTTTGCGGAGGTCGGGCATCAAACGCTCCAGTGACCCGAGGATCT